>JADJWI010000001.1:0-300000 GCA_016716435.1 Acidobacteriota bacterium
GTCGCATCTGAAATCGCAGCGTTAAGATCGTTAAAACGCAGACTTTGCCGAAGAAAACCCGTATTGATTCGAAAAGGTGAGTAAATGGTGCGTAAAGCAGAAAGGCTGGCGCCGAAGTTGGTCAACTGCTGTAGATAATGGTGATCCGACCAGACTCGAACCTGGGACCCAATGGTTAAAAGCCATTTGTTTCACTGACTGAGCTATCGGACCACGTTCTTGCCGGGTCGTTCCCGACCGAATTCGAAATTGTACAATCTGAGCCGTTCGATGGCAAGTAACTATCGTTAGAAGGTGTCGGTCATCGTCTGTGGTTAGATGATTTTGTAAATCAATGGGTCGCGAGGTCTAATTCCATGCAAATATCGGCTCGTTCGTAGGGCGAACGTTCGTCGAGCATCGTCTCGGTAAAGCCATGTTTGCGATAGAGAATGATGGCAGGCCGGAGTTTGGTATTCGAAAGCAGGAATAGCCGCCGCTTGCCCGATGCTCGCGTCTCCAACGCAGGCTTCGATCAGACGGTCGCCGATCCCATTGCCCTGAAAGGCAGGCGAGACGGCCATTTGGGCAAGTTCAAACGACCGCTGTCCGCATTTATCAACGCGACCGTTCCCGCGACCTGGTCGCCGATCATTGCGAAGAATATTTGCCCTCCTCGGTCGATAACGAGTTCTTTTGGGCGTTCGAGTATCTCGCGGTCGTGTTTCTGAACGACGAAGAATCGCTCGATCCACTCGTAATTGAGGTCGGCGAAGCCTTTGCCAGCGACTGGTCAAACGTCACGATCCTCACCTCGAGAACCTCGCTCATCTCAGTCTTGAACCAGCCTTCCATCACTGATTCGTGAAGTATTATCGTCTGATCGCGTTCGGGACCGGTCGAGATCGAAGGCCGACCTCAACGCCGATCTGATCCGAAAGACACCTTACGTATTCCTGCTTTGCCCGGCAGTTTTCCATCGAACTCGGTCGTCGACGGTGTCAGATCGCCATCCCTTACACGTCTCAAAAAACCGGTTTGATGTTCCTGAGGTCGTGCGAAACGGCCGGAAAGGTGTCCACACGGCGTCCGTCGATCTCACAACCGATGCAGACCTTTATCTCATCCGGAGTTCGTCCAGCACGTCGAGCTTTTGTAAGGGCGATCGAATCAAAACCGTACCAGCTCTGCAGCATATCGCGTAGCAACGCGTCGAACCAACCGCAACGCCTCCGGACGTTTGGTCACCGAACCATATTCGTTCCCACGCTGCCTGATGAGATCTGCCACGCCTTCTTCGGCGTCGATCATTTCGGTCGGGAACGGCCCTTCACCCGACGCGCGTGTCGCATATGTACGAACGCATGCCGAGCACGCCGGTGATATGGTGCGGAGGAATGCCCGCACCTACCGAAGCCCCGCCGGCCGTCGGGTTTGACGATGTGACATACGGATATGTCCCATGATCTACGTCAAGCAGCGTCGCCGTACTTCGAGAAGTATCTTCTTGTTCGCTTACGGCTTCGGCAAGGAAGTGCGAGGTTTCGCAGACGAACGGCCTGAGCCTTTCAACGAGCGGCGTGATCTCGTCGAGAATCTCGTCAGCCCTGAGCGGCTGATTGCCGAAAGGACGATAATGCGGTTGGCTTCTTCGAGATGCGTTCGACTCGAAGTTTCAGCAGTTCGGGCGACATCGCATCGGCGACACGGATGCCGCGGCGGCCCGCTTTGTCCTCGTAAGCCGGCCCGATCCCTCGAAGCGTCGTCCCGATCTTTTCATTGCCGAGGCGTTCTTCGGATGTGTGGTCCAATGCACGGTGATAAGGCATTGCGAGGTGCGCACGGCCCGAGACTTTCAGCCTTTCGGGTGTTACCTCGATGCCCTGCTCGCCGATCTGATCGACCTCTTCGAAAAATGCCTTCGGGTCAATGACCATGCCGTTGCCAAGCACACGTTTTGTCTGGGTGGATGATGCCCGAAGGCAGCAGCCGTAGCACGAACGCCTTATCGCCGACATAGACGCTGTGCCCCGCATTGTGTCCGCCCTGATACCGCGAAACGATGTCAAAGCGATCTGCGAGCAGATCGACGACCTTTCCTTTTCCCTCGTCGCCCCACTGGGCACCGATTATCACAATGATCATATTTGCAGCAGCCCAGACCTCGGTCAGGGCGAAATCATTCTCTCCAAAACCTTTGAACGCGTACGCCTTTTAGGGATCACCCCCTCATTCTACCAAACACGTTCGTCGTCCGCGAGGAGACTGTACACATCGAAGTCGTGAAGCCTGCCGTTGCGATACTCGGATTGGCGCAACCGGCCTTCCCGTAGAAATCCAAGCCGCTCTGGGATCGCGGCACTTCTAGTGTTCTCGGCCAGCAACGGATCTCGATGCGATTTAGCTTCAATTCTTCAAATGCATATTCGATCAAAAGAGCAGTGGATCTCGTAATGATACCTTGACCTTCCTCAGCCTTGTCGATCCAGTACCCGATCTCGCTTTGCGTGAATTCCAGTCAAACTGTACAAACCCGACAGCACCGATCAATTTGTCTTTTCGAAAGATACCAAAGCTCAATGCCTTACGTGCCAAGACTGCATCTTTTGCGTTCTGAATAAACTCACGTGCCGATTCTATCGAATAGTCCGGTGTCATCCAGTGCATGAAATCCCGCAAATGTTGGCGGTTGCTGTCGACCAGACCGAACATTTGATCAACGTCGGTCTCTTCCAGGCGACGTAGTGTGATCTCGTGATCGACCACGAGTAAATTGATCAGCTCAGCGTCCATGAATATAGTTCGACATATTTACGGGCCGCGTTCTCCCATGAATTATCGATCGCCATGCCGTTTCGTTGGATGCGGAGACGCGATTCGGGATCGGCGTAGGCGAAGAGGGCTTCGTAGATGCTTTCGGCAAATGCCTGAGCGTTGTAAGGGCCGAACTTGAAGCCGTTGCCGGTCGAATGGACGGCGTCCCAATTTTGGACCGTATCGTCAAGGCCGCCGACGGCACGAACGACGGGTATCGTGCCGTAACGCAGGCTGTACATCTGGTTGAGGCCGCATGGCTCGAATTTGGACGGCATCATGAAGAGGTCGGCTCCGGCCTCGATCAAATGGGCAAGCGGTTCGCTGTATCCGCGATAGACACCGACCTGATGCGGAGCGTGATCACGCAGACGCTGCCAGAAATCTTCGTACTGCTTTTCGCCTGAACCGAGCGAGATGATATACGCACCGGCAGCAAGTATCTCGCCGGCGGCCTGCATCATCAGATCGATACCCTTTTGTGCGGTGAGGCGGGTGATATTGGCAAAGATCGGGCGTTCGAGATCGACAGGCAGCGAAAAGCGTTCGAGCAGGACGCGTTTGCATACAAGCTTGCCGCTGAGGTCGTCGATACTGTAATTTGCCGGGGCTCGGCGTCGGTCGCGGGATCCCAGACCTCGTAATCGACGCCGTTGGTGATGCCGATCAGCCTCGATGCACGCTGCCGGGTAAGCCAATCGAGGCCATAACCATTCTCAGGCGTCTGTATCTCTTGGGCATAGCGGCGGGAAACGGTCGAGAGCGTATCAGAAACCGCGAGGCCGGCCTTCATCGCCGAAGCGTAACCGTTAAATGCGAAAGCGTTGCGTGCGAGGTCGCTGCTAAAGCCGAACTTAAAAAGCTCTTCGGAACTGAAGCCGCCCTGGTAAGCCATATTGTGGATCGAAAAGACCGTCCGCGTGTTTCGCCAAAGGGATCGTGCCGTCTCGCCGAAGCAAGCTCGACAGCCGCGAATCCGCAATGCCAGTCGTTCAAATGGACTATATCGGGCGGTGTGCCGAGGCGTTTGAGCAGGACAGGCGCGGCGTGGTTAAAAAACGCGAAACGCTCGTGATCCTCCCGAAAACCGTAGATCGAATCGCGGTGAAACAGCGACGGAGCGTCGATCAGGAACGTCGGTGAACCATTCGCTTCGCTGTGAAACGCCTTGGCGGGATAAATTCCACCTTTCCAGTCGACCGCCAGATCATCGAACGCAGTGTTCCAGAGATGTTCGCCTTTCGTCTGCCAGTAACAGGGCGTGATGAGCACCGAATCGATGCCTACGGCTTTCAACGCTTTGGGCAATGCACCCGCAACGTCGCCAAGACCGCCGGTCTTTGAATAAGGAACCGCCTCGGCAGATATGACCGCTACACGCATACGAATTTCGAACCGAAAATTGAAAATGGAGAACCCGGACGTACCGCATTCTCCGTTTCGTTGACCTGGCCCGCAAGATCAGGAAGGCCATAATGACGCGGCAGGCCACTAGGTCTGCATTGACGCGAGGAACTCGGCGTTGGTCTTCGTCTTGCTTAGGCGTTCCAGAACCACTTCCATCTGCTCGACCGGCGAAAGCGGATTGAGAACCCGACGCATGACCCAAATGCGGTTGAGATCCTCTTTGCTCAAGAGCAGTTCTTCCCTACGCGTACCCGAACGCTGGAGGTCGATCGACGGGAAGAGACGCTTGTCGGACAAACGGCGGTCAAGATGGATCTCAGAGTTGCCCGTACCCTTGAACTCTTCAAAGATCACGTCGTCCATACGCGAGCCGGTATCGATCAGGGCCGTTGCGATGATCGTCAGCGAACCGCCTTCTTCGATATTGCGGGCCGCTCCGAAGAAACGCTTGGGACGCTGAAGGGCGTTGGAATCGATACCGCCTGAAAGGATCTTGCCGGATGGCGGGACAACAGCGTTATGGGCACGTGCGAGACGCGTAATCGAATCGAGAAGGATGACGACATCGCGTTTATGTTCGACAAGACGCTTGGCCTTTTCGATCACCATATCTGCAACCTGGACGTGACGCGTCGGCGGTTCGTCAAAGGTCGACGAGATGACCTCGCCTCTGACCGAACGCTGCATGTCGGTGACCTCTTCCGGTCGCTCGTCGATAAGGAGAACGATCAGCGTGACCTCAGGATGATTCTCGGTTATCGAATTCGCAATTGTCTGAAGCAGAACTGTCTTACCCGTACGCGGAGGTGCAACGATCAGGGCACGCTGGCCTTTACCAATAGGCGTGACGAGATCGATCACTCTGGCCGAAATATTCTCCGGACCGACCTCCATCTTCAACTGCTCATCAGGATAAAGCGGTGTGAGGTTGTCGAAAAAGATCTTTTCACGCGATGTTTCGGGAGCTTCGAAATTGATCGCCTCGACCTTGATCAATGCAAAATACCTCTCGCCTTCTTTTGGCGGACGTATCTGGCCAGAGACCGTATCGCCGGTTCGAAGATCGAACTTGCGGATCTGCGAGGGGCTTACATAGATGTCGTCAGGGCCCGGGAGGTAGTTATACTCAGGGCGACGAAGAAATCCGAAGCCGTCGGGCAGCGTTTCAAGGACACCTTCCGAAAAGATCAGCCCGCTTTTTCTCGGTTTGAGCAGCGAGCAGCTTGAAGATCAACTCTTGCTTTCGCAGGCCGGTCGCTCCTTCGATGCCCATTTCTTTGGCGATATGGGTGAGTTCGCTGATCGACATGTCCTTTAGATCGGCAAGGTTCAGAAGGTCGCCATTAGCATTGTTGTTGCTGTTCGACGCCTTTGAGCTGTTTTGATCGACTGGTTTCTTCGGTCGATTTGACCGATTCAGACTCGGTCGATTCTTCGTCCGGCCTTTCCGGTTTCGACCTGCGGGATGTGGTGGTTTTGGTTGCCATTTTTGTTTCCGTTTTGTGTCGGAGTAACGTTGTTGAGTTCCAACGCTTTGTAGTTTCAAACTAAATCAAACCGGAATGCCATTCGAAATGATTTGAAAATCAAACGCGGAGAAATTCGTATGGATATGTATGTAGTATTGCAACAGAAATGAGCGACGCGCTCTTCCGTCAACCCTCGAGTTTTAGGGAATACCTATTTATTACTACATTAACAGCAAGAAAGCAACTCTTTTTTTAACTTTTTACGGACGAATCGATCTCTGACCAAAGTGCCTCGCGGCCCTTACCTGAGACAGCTGAGAACCCGATCACCTCAGGCCCTGGCATCTTCGCCTTTATGATCTGCAGTTGCTTCGCGAATTGATTATTCGACAGCTTATCGGCCTTTGTCGCTACGACCAGGTATGGCGTTTCGCGATGCATCAGCCATTCGTAGAGCTGCAGGTCAAGCTGCGTCGGATCGTGTCGCGAATCGACCAACTGGATACAGAGAGCGAGGTTTTCGCGTTCGGAGAGGTAGTCCTCTGCCATCTTGCCCCAGTCGGAACGCATTGTTTTCGAAACGCGCGCAAAACCATATCCGGGAAGGTCGACGAAATAGAACGATCCGTTGACCAAAAAGAAATTGATGCTTTGGGTCCGGCCGGGCGTATTGGATGTCCTTGCAAGCCCTTTTCGCTGCAATAGCGAATTAAGGAGCGACGACTTTCCAACGTTAGACCGTCCAAGAAATGCGATCTCTGGAAGTCCGTCATCCGTCCAGTGGCTGCGTTCGAAGGCACTTTTGACAAATTCGGCTGAGGCTATTTTCATTCCCGATCAAGCTTACTCTACATTCGTGAAATATCTGCCGGGTTCTTATCTACTTCCCAAACCGGTGCCGCAGTAATGACTGTTTCGGATGTCGTCGGTTCAAGTGCATACCGGAGTACTTCGTCGACGGTATCGACAGTGTGGATCGTAAGGTCTTCGCGAACCTCTTCTGGAACGTCTGCAAGATCCTTTTCATTCTCTTTAGATAGGATCAGCGTCTTGGCTGAATCGATGGGCCGCGAGCAGCTTTTCTTTCACACCGCCGATCGGGAGCACCTTACCGCGAAGCGTGATCTCTCCCGTCATCGCAACATCGTGGCGCGCTTTGGTACGTGTCAGCGCCGAGACCATCGCCGTCGCGATCGTGATGCCGGCACTAGGGCCGTCCTTCGGGATCGCACCCTCCGGAACGTGGATGTGTAGATCTTTTTCGCGAAAATCGTTCGGGTTGATCCCAAGTTCCTCGGCCCTCGAACGAACACACGTCAGAGCAGCACGTGCAGATTCCTGCATCACCTCGCCGAGTTTACCGGTTAGAGTAACCTCGCCTTTACCGGCAACAAGCGTCGCCTCGACCTGGAGAACATCGCCGCCTACCTCGGTCCAGGCGAGTCCGTTCACGAGCCCGATCTCGCTCTTTCGGGCAATGTCCTGTTTGCGGAAACGGATGGTCCCGAGCAGTTCGCGAACTTTTTCGGCGTCGATGACGACCTTAAAATCGTCCTTAGTGTCAGAGACGACATATTTCCTCGCGATCTTTCGAAGACAAGAACCGATCTCACGTTCGAGATTTCGAACTCCGGCCTCACGTGTGTAATGACGTATCGTTTCCAGGATGCCGTCATCAGTAAATTTTACCTTTTCAGGATCGATACCCGTATTCTCGCACTGCTTGGAGATCAAATGGCGTTTTGCGATCTCAAGTTTTTCACGCTCGGTGTACCCCGATAGGTTGAGTATCTCAAGACGGTCTTGCAAAGCGGGTGGAATGGTGTGCAAAACATTCGCTGTGGCTATGAAGAACACGTTCGAGAGGTCGTAGTCGACATCAAGGTAATGATCACGAAATGTGTTGTTCTGTTCCGGATCGAGGACCTCCAACAGTGCTGCACTCGGATCTCCGCGGAAATCGCGGCCTAGCTTGTCAACCTCGTCTAGCAGGATCACCGGGTTAACCGTTCCCGCACGCTTCATCAGCTGAACTATCTGGCCAGGTAATGCACCAATGTACGTCCGACGATGTCCGCGGATCTCGGCCTCGTCATGAACGCCTCCCAAGTGCGAGTCTCATGAACTTTCGTCCGGTCGCATTTGCGATCGATTTTCCGAGCGACGTCTTTCCGACGCCCGGAACCCCAACAAAACACAGGATCGTTCCTTTCGGGTTGTTCACAAGCTGACGAACGGCGAGAAATTCCAAGATCCGTTCTTTGATCTTCTCAAGACCGTAGTGATCCTCGTTCAGCGTCTTCTCGGCCTGTATCAGATCGTCGATCTCATCAGATCTCGTTTGCCAGGGCACGTTTATCAGCCAATCAAGGTACGTCCGCGAGACCGTACTTTCGGCCGACATCGGCGGCATAGCTTCAAGTCGTGCGAATTCCTGCAGGGCCTTATCACGTGCCTCTTCGGTCATGCCAGCATCTTCGATCTTTTTCTTTAGATCTTCGAGTTCGGCTTTTTCGTCCTTTCGGCCGAGTTCCTTGTGGATCGCTTTGATCTTCTCGTTGAGGTAGTACTCACGCTGATGTTTGTCCATCTGCTTTTCGTTCGCGAATGGATCGTGCGATCTAGCTGACGTTTCTCGATCTCGGCCTCAAGAATGTCGATCAGTTTCTGAAGGCGCCGACACCGAGAACGTCTCGAGCAGTTCCTGTTTCTCTTCGACCCCGATGCGGAGATGTGAAGACATCGCGTCGGCGATTTGTGCTGCCGAAATTCCTCGCAGCGATGCGTGTAAAGCGTCGGTGTAAGCATCGGGCGAAACACGCAGAAACTGCTCAACCAATGTATGGATCTTCTGCAGCAGTCCGTCGGTCCTGAATCCCGATTCATCGGTCGATTGTATCTTTCGGACATGGGCAAAGAACATACCCTCGGAATCCTGCTCGACCCTGACCGATTGACCTCGTTCGCGACCCTCTACAACGACTTTGATCTGACCATTTTCCTGTCGCTGAGCCTGGAGTATTCTGCCAAGCGTCCCGACCGGATAGATCTGGTCGGCCTGCGGTTCGTCGATCGTCGCATCGTGTTGGGTCGCGAGAAAATATCACGCTCGCCCGTCATTGCTTCTTCAAGAGCTTTCACGCTGCTTGGTCGCCCTATTTTGAAAGCAACCTTGGTATAAGGGAAAAATAACTACGTCACGAATCGGAACCATCGGATGAGCTTGATGTCCGAGGGCATTTGGTCGGTGAATTCCTGCATACAAAATCGGAATATCTGAGTGTACGGTTGATCTCGGGCGAATAACTTTGCAATACCTCTATTTACGCAAAATCCAAAAAGAATTGCAATAAAAGTGGTCGCGGTTAAGCATCGGAATTCCGGTGTTCGCTCAAGTAAAATACGATTCGGACAAATTTTCTTTTTTCGAGCGAATTGTTGAAGCACAGATCCTACAAGGTGGGTCGGATCTCACGGGTTTCAACGATCGCACATCTACTCAAAGCAGTTAAAAAAATGAGGCGGCAAATTGCCGCCTCCGAGTGTGGGACTTCAATATTGCGCAACAAAAGCATCAAGATGGGCCGAGGAGTTCGAGCCTGTCTTCTGCAGCATATGCTACCGATCGTCCTTTGTAGTTAAGAAGGTTCACTTTTTTCAATCCTCTTTTCCCCGCGAAATCGAGAACCTTCTTTAGAAATTCTTTTGTGCGTCCTCGTTAAGGCCATCCCACGACGGTTCGATCACGCAGTAAAGCGTCTCATTTGTCGCCCGTGCCATCCGCAGGTGTTGTTTGAGCTCGGTGGCGGAGATATCAATGTCTTTCGCGACCACCGCATTGGCCTGGCTTCCCGCGAACATATCGGCCCATACGTAAACTCCAACGCTTACGAGAAGGATCAGGATCGTGGCTGCAAGAAACCACTTGTTCACACCGAAAAGCTCAAATTTCAAGCTTGACCGATCTGAACTGGCTTTGGTCGCCTGCTTAGCCGGAGTATTAGGGATCGCAGACGTAAAATCGATCTCATCCATGTCCGCGTCTAAGTCGTCCGACCCGCGGAGGAGATCAACGAGAAGCAGGGTCTTGCCCGTCGTGTTCGAGATCAGTTGGTCGTAGCTATATCCGTACTTTTCCTCGATCTCGGCAACCGGCTGACTTCCGCGCGCTGCGGCGATAAGGTCGATGAATCGATTCCTACGCGCACATTACAATCGATCGCGGCCGCAGCGACCTCCGGTGCAAAGAACAGTTCGCCGATGTCTTCTTTGAAGACCCTGATACGTTCAAAAATGTCGGTTTTCAGCAGCGCATCGAGCGACTCGGAATGTTCTGCCTCGCCAGCAAAATGGGTGAATTTCGCAACAACGGGTGCGATCTCGGCTTGGTTCTCTTCGTGTGAAAAAGCTCGATGCTCGACCAGTTTTCGTAGAGTGTCTTTATGTGGCCGATCATTTCCTTACGGCCAAACAACAGCAGACGCTTTTTCGCTATCGACCTCGCGTGCAAAAGGCGTGTCATCACGAAATCGAACTTCCTCGGACAGATTCGTTGAAAGGCGAATTTCGATAAAACCGGGCAAGCGCCATCAATGCCTGCGAACTCAGCACCGGGCGTGAGTTTTCCAAAAGCGTCTGATATTCGCTACGGATATCGCTTTGTCACGTTCAGCGAGCGCAGAATACCAATTCTGCGTTTCCTGAAGTAACTGATATTCCGCTTCAGCCGAAGCCGCCGATTGCGGATCGTCGGTTACCTGAAGAAATCGATGTAAGGCCTTTTTTGCTTCGAGATCGTCGTAAGGTTCGGCACGACCTTCATGTGTTCGCGTTCAACGCCGGAGAGTACGTCTTCGACCATCTGCATGCTCGAGACTTCGTCGACCGCTCGTTTACGGAAAAAGTCTCGCGGATTCAGCGATCTCGCGATTTCAGGCATCGGCAATAGCCGGTTCTACCACGTCGTCGTCATCGTCATCCGGTGTAACTTCCCGCTCTCAATGATCGGATCTGGAACAATGTCGGGCTGAACGTCTGATCCGAGAACCGTCAGATTCTGCAAATGCGAACGAGTCTTCCTCCGTATCAGCTATCGGGTCGGTCTCCGCGGGCACCTCTTCGATCGCGAGAGGTCTAACTTTCGACCGCTCGATGTCGATCACAGTCTCCTCGAGCAGGTTTTCCTCTTTTAGTTCTTCAATGAGGTCTTCGAAAACATTCATTTTTTGCACCTTGGTGGGGCGGGGTCTTACGGCGGGAAATAAGGGTGTGGGAGAACACGGTGTGAGGACTTAAGGCAAAATTTGTACAATTTCCCCTGATTGCGTCAACTCGTATTTGTAGATCGTGTCATCGGTGACCATTCGAGTAGCGGTCAGAGTAAATGAGTTTCGTAACTCGGCATCGGTCGGAGTAACGGGTGTCATCTCGAATGTATAACGTCCCCGGACGACCCTATCGCCGGCTGTGGTACCGAATACCGTCGAACTCTGGTTGTTCAGCTCGGATACACGGGCAAATCGGCCATTCCGCGAAAAGAATCCAACTTGAGCCGACGAGATCGTCCGCATTGTTGCGAACGTGGTCCCGTTCTCGGCCGCACGGATACCCCGTCGGAGTGACGGCACAGCAAGCCGCAATCACGCCGACAATAACCACCACTATCAATAATTCGATCAATGAAAACCCTTCATTTCGACTATTCTTCATAACAACCTCAAATTCCTTCCGAATAAATCGTGTGACACTTTTTGCCACCATTTTTGCCAGAATGATTATCAATTTCTGAAAATATCTACAAGAAGTCCCATATTTGCTGACTTTTGGCGGTGATTTCCACTAACGACCGCACTCAGATCAGTCGAGTTTGCAAGGGACGTGCCAGAACTTCGAACGCCTAAGGCACGCAACTATCGGCGTAAAAACTTTGTTTCGTTGACCTATTTGTTTTTTGTTCGTTTTTTCATACACTTATAGTTTTTATTGCTTTTTCAGACAACTTAGATTTTCGTCCGGAGTAACTAAAAGTGAGTTCAATCATCGAACAGACGATCGAGACCTACGGAATCGATAATTGGGGCGCCGGATATTTTGGCGTAAATCGAAAAGGCAACCTCGTAGTCAGATCACCTGAAAACGAAAACCTCACCGCGGACGTAAAGGAGATAATTGACGACCTAAGTAAACGGGGCGTAAACACACCGGTACTGCTTCGGTTTCCACAACTGCTTTTTGGTCAGATCCGGAAACTTCAGTCAGCGTTCAAGAAATCGATCAAGGAGTTTGATTATGAAGGCGGCCACCTCTGCGTATATCCGATGAAGGTAAACCAGAATCGTGCAGTCGTAGAAGAGTACCTTCGCGAAGGTTCGCGATATAACTTTGGGCTTGAGGCTGGCTCGAAGGCCGAATTGTATGCGGCTCTTCGCTTGAGCAATCTAAGGACAGCCTTCTTGTTCTCAACGGGTTCAAAGACCGTGATTTCGTCAAACTTGCTTTCGCGGGAGCGGCAGCAGGCAAGAACGTGGTCATCGTCATTGAGAAGATGAGCGAGTTGACCCATACCCTCGCTTGTTGCGGAAGAAACGAACGAGAACCCGGAAACAAAACTGCCGATGATCGGTGTCCGTGTCAAACTCTATTCGAAAGGATCGGGAAAGTGGGAGAAATCCGGCGGTGAAGCCGCTAAGTTTGGTCTTACCACCACAGAGATCCTTGATGTGATTCGGCAATTACAGGAAGCCGGCAGGGTCGACATGCTCCGCCTGCTCCACTTTCACATCGGATCGCAACTTACCGATATCAAACGCATAAAAAATGCGATGAAAGAGGCTGCGGACATACGCTAAGATCCATCAGATGGGTATACCGATCGAATATCTCGATGTTGGCGGCGGTATGGCCGTGGACTACGACGGTTCGCGAACATCATTCGAATCCTCGGCAAATTACAATGCTCAGGAGTTTGCCAACGACGTGATTTACATGATCAAGATGGTCTGTGAAGACGAGAATGTACCTCACCCGACAATAATCCAGGAATCGGGGAGATACCTTTCTGCTTATCACGCGATCCTTGTGACCAACATTCAGGACGAGATCGAGACTGTCGTTGAAGATATTTCACCGATGACCGTTGATCTCGACGATCCTCAGGTCGTTAAGGAACTGCATGACTTACGCGAAACGATCACGAGCAAGAACTATCGCGAATACTATCATGACGCTCTCGAACACCGTGAGGAGCTTTTCACGATGTTCAATCTCGGTCTCATCACTCTTGAGGACAAGGGAAAAGGCGAAGTTCTGTTTTGGGATATTTGCGAAAAGGCAGATCAATTTGCCCAGTTGAAAAAGTATGTATCCGAAGAGTTCAACGACCTTAGGAAGCTGATGTGCGCCAAGTATCTGGCCAACTTTTCAGTTTTCCGTTCGATGCCTGATAATTAGAACCTTGAACAGCTATTCCCAATAATCCCAATACATAAACTCAACAAAAAGCCGACGGAATATGCTACCCTTTGTGATATCACGTGCGATTCTGACGGCATTGTGGACAAATTCGTGGATCTTCATGACGTAAAGCCGGTCCTCGAGCTTCACAAGCTAACTCCGAACGAGCCGTATTATTTGGCAATGATGCTCGTTGGCCTACCAGGAAGTGATGGGCAATAATCACAACCTTTTTGGCGTCCCGCACGAAGCTCACATCTTTATCGGCGAAGATGGCGCATAATCCGCAAAGTGATCTACGGAGCGACGCTTGCGGATGCACTCGGCGCTGTGCGTTATGATACCGACCAGCTGCACGACCAGTTTCGCCGGGCGGTGATGAAA
This sequence comes from Acidobacteriota bacterium, assembly GCA_016716435.1. Lineage (NCBI taxonomy): Bacteria > Pseudomonadati > Acidobacteriota > Acidobacteriota bacterium. The sequence goes on from JADJWI010000001.1 coordinate 13,506, forward strand.
AGGATCAAAGACGGCGACCTCTCGACAAAAGAGGGCAATCAGCTTATCGAGTTTTACGAAACTCAAGGTGAAAGTTACACATACCTTTTGCCTAACGGCACTGAATGAGATCGGTACCGTTCGAACGATTTTTTGAATATTTGCAAACTTATTGATTTGGAGAAAATATGGTAGCTCAAAAGAAGACCAAGGCCTCAAAATTCCTGACCGTGCCGACAAAGCCGGTTCCCATCGACCGTGACCGTTCGGTCGCGGGCCTTTGGAAAAAATGGAAGGAGCAGGCTTTGGTGCAAAACCAGTTGGCCGAAGCCCACCGGATCTGGCTCGATATGCTCGACGACAACTCGACGATTTACCTTTGCGGTTCGGGAAACTTGATCCCTTCCGGAATGCGGCGGTTGATGGCTTATGTCATCAAGAACCGTTTCGTCGACGTCATTGTGATGTCCGGCACCGTTTTGTACCACGACATACACGAAACACTTGGACGCAATCATTATCAGGCGCATCCGAGTATGAGCGATGAAGAACTTGAAGCTGCTGATGTAGCACGTATCGGTGACACGCTTGCTAATCGAGACGAGTACCAGGAAGCCGATGAATGGATCGGCAGCGTCATCAATCAGCTGGAAACGACGCGGTCGTATTCCGTTCGTGAGTTTCTTCACCTGATGGGCCGAGAATTGGCTGAGATCGCACACGAAGACGGCATTATGACCGCTGCTTACAAATCCCGGATCCCGGTCTTTTGCCCCGACATCGCCGGAACCGAGCTTTCGGTTGGGATCGCACGTGCAAAGTTTGAGAAGAAACTGCAGTTAACTTTTGATACGACGCAGGATACGATGGAAATGATGCAGATCGCAAAAACGCGGAATTCGGGCATCATCACGCTAGGCAGCATTAACGCTCAGAACATGGTCAATATCGGCGAAGTGTCGTCTTACATTACTCGGACAACCGCCCGCGGCCACAAATATGCGATCTCGATCACGACCGATTCCGCTCCGCTGGAAACGCGTACACCATCGTTCGGCGGCACACACCGCGAGGTTTTCGGCAAACTCCATCGTGGAGCCACGACCGCCTACGTCCCCAAGTGACCCATCGATCGCATTGCCGATGATAATTACCGCTCTTTCGCAAACAGCAGCAAAATTCATGAAAGGTCGCAAACGGCCGAATTTCAGCTTTGCGGGCAAAGACCTTTCGATAGATGTGCCATAAGATATGTCTGAAAGTGCCAGCTTGCCAATGAATTTCGGTGGAATAGACGAGGAGCAATTCTCGTCTTTTGATTCTGCACGTGTGCTGATTCTCCCTGTCTCGTATGAGGGTACGGTCTCATACGGTACCGGTACAGGCTCCGGAGCGATGGCCATTGTCGATGCCTCTCGTAATATGGAGCTTTACGACGACGAGACCGATTCCGAAGTATATAAGATCGGTATCCATACCCTTGACGAATTCAAACCGCGGCCCTCACCGGAAGTGATGATGGACGAGCTTTATTCGTTCTCCAAAGAACTGCTCGGCGACGGAAAATTCGTCTGCATGCTTGGAGGAGAGCACTCGGTTTCGGCTCCGATAATCAAGGCTCATGCCGAGAAATATCATGACCTGAGTGTTTTGCAGATCGACGCCCATGCTGACCTCCGCGATACATATGACGGCACACCGCACTCGCATGCTTCGATCATGGCCCGCGTCGTGAAAGATCTCCGTATCCCTTCGGTGCAGGTCGGGATTCGTTCGATTTCGGCCGACGAAGCCCGTGCGATCGCAGATGGTTTGCCAACAAAGATCTTTTGGGCTCGCGACATCGTTGGAAAAATGGACTGGATCGATGAAGCGATCGACGGCCTGACCGAAAACGTTTACTTGACGATCGATATAGATGGACTGGATCCGAGCATTGTTCCTACGACCGGAACACCGGAACCGGGTGGATTAGGCTGGTACGAAACGTTGGCGTTGATACGCAAGCTTGCCGAAAAGAAGAACGTCGTCGGTATGGATCTCGTCGAATATTCCTACGTCGAATCATACGATTCTCCTGCGTTCCTTTGTTCAAAACTGGTATACAAAACGCTTGCTTATATCTTCGATGGTGAAACGCCAAAGGTCACCGGAATGATGTGAACGGCTCTTGCGGATCAAGTTTTCGCGAAACTTTGTGAATGCGCGTCGTAAAGCAGGACGAGAGTTTAAAAGCTACCGTGGGATGCGGTAAAATCCTGCCTACAGTTATTTGGAGAAGAATCAATGAGTTTTAATCGGTTCCTTTCGCTTTCAGTTCTTGTTTTGGTTGTATTAACGGTCTCTTGCAAGACCGGTCTGCTGAGCGGTGGTGAAACCGGAGAAATTCCTGTTCAGCCTTCAGCTCCACCGCCGCCGCTGGTCGTGGATGGCGTTCGGACATCGTACGCGGACGTCGTTGAAAAAGACATCTTCGGCCGTTGTCCGTATCGAAGCCGAACAACGCAATCGCCCGCCTCAGGCCCAACAGCCGCAACCACAGTCGCCTTTCGACGAGTTTTTCAGACAGCTTCCATCGCCTCGCGGCGGACAGCGTCCGCCGGTCGAACGCGGCATGGGTTCGGGCGTGATCGTAAGTGCGGACGGCACGATACTAACGAATGCTCACGTCATTGATGGTGCCGACAGCATCACAGTCTTGATGAATGACAACAAGACGTTTGAGGCGAAGCTTGTCGGTCTCGACAAGCCAAGCGACCTCGCGGTTCTGAAGATCGAGGCTCAGAACATGCCGTTCCTGACTCTAGGGAATTCCGATTCGGTGCGCGTCGGCGATATCGTGCTTGCGATTGGAAATCCCTCGGCATCGGACAGACCGTGACGGCCGGGATAATTTCGGCAAAGGCCGACGTACCGGCCTGAGCGACGGAAGTTTCGAAGATTTTCTGCAGACCGATGCCCCGATCAATCGTGGGAATTCGGGCGGAGCATTGGTCAATCTTAATGCCGAATTGATCGGCATCTCGTGAGCAACGTTCGGCCCGGAAGTGCGGCCGAGAAAGCGGGCGTCAAGCGGGGTGACATCATAACGGCCGTCAACGGTGACAAGATCGATGACGGTAACGTGCTCCGCAATAAGGTCGCCGGAACTCTGCCGGGAACCGAGATCAAGTTAACGATCCTGCGTGACGGAACCAGCCAGGATCTGACCGCCACTCTCGACGAATTTGACACTGAAACATCATCGGTCGCCCTGATGCAGAACAACGAGAACAATGCACCGGAACGATCGGCTCCGGGAGGAAAGCTCGGGCTGACGCTGCAGCCGATCACGCCGCAGATCGCAAAACAATTCGGTTCCGGTACTGAGACCGAAGGCCTTGTCGTCCTCGAGGTCGACCCGAACGGCGTTGCGGCCGACGCTGGCATCAGCCGGGGGGATTTTTTGCTGGAAGTGAACCGTCAGCCGGTTACGACACCCGAGGCGGTCGAGTCGGCGTTGCAGAATGCCGGCGCCAAGCCGGTCTTGCTCCTTGTTTCGCGAAAAGGATCGACGATATTCATGACCGTTCGGCCGCGTTGATCGGGGAAGTACAAATTCACGATCGCTCTCTTAGCCGTCAGATCGACGGCTTTTTTGTTTTCTCGCCCCTTATGTGCTAAATATCTCGGATATGTGGAACAGGGTCTATATCACCGCTTTGGCTGCGTTTACGCTGATACTCGCATCTATCACCTATTATTCGTGGAGCTGGCTGCGAAGTATCGGTTCACCGACCGCGGCAATTGCCGGTTTTGATACTTCTGATGCGATCGGCTGGACCTTTCTTTGGTTAACGACGGTCGTTTTGCTCGTGATCGCGAATTTCGTTCTTGCCCGCACGTTGCGGGCTTGGGCATTGTGGACAACGTTCTTGTACTTCGGTGTCTTTGTCGTCATCAAGTATTTTTGGCTTTCGGTCTCTGCGACGTCGTTCCTACGCGCAAACGATCTCGATTCCGGCAGTTATATACTTGGCCCGTTTCTGGCGCTGATGCTTTGTGTCGGTTTCGGCGCCGTTGTTTTCCTTGACCAGCTTGTATTGGTAAAGATATCGAACAGGATCTATCCGCCGAAGGACGGGGCTAAGAACGACGTTGCTGAAATGCCGGAATCAGCAGAAGAAAACAACCCATCGATATAGCACTGCTGCGTCCTATCGAAATATGCCCGCAGCCTCGATACGGCAGCGGGCATATGAGTTTGGTCGGGACGGCGAGATTTGAACTCACGACCTCTCGCACCCCAACCAACCTGAGGGTTAATCGCAAGTTCTCACAATCGCTCAAAACCAATCAAAATCGGCAACTTGCTTGTCGCTTATAAGCTTTAAGTAGGTTTGCGTCGGGAAAAGTGCAACCATCTTGCAACCAACTTACCAAGATTATTCCCAATTAGAACGTCGATAAATAACACTGGCGAGAACAACAAAATAACACATTCTGATCGAAAATAAACACTAATTTTTCTGTTTAGTGTTTTGCGACATTTTCGGGAAACAAATGTGACGAAACCCCGTCTCCTAAGTCATTCTGGCTTATTAACACACCAATAAATTGATATCCGGTTTTCACTACTTTTGCCCCTCTCGCCTACCGCTATTTTATATATTTGAGCGATGTTATCTGAACTGCCAACCTTTCTCAGATGGGTGCATCGCGACATTATTCATTGACAAATGTCACGTTGCACCACAATACTTTAATGGTGGGTAAGGATCAGGTACTAAAGTTAAAGAAACTTGGGGTCTTTACACTGGCTCAGGGCAAGGCTGCGGGAATTAGTCAGCAAGACATATCCAGGCTTGTCGCTGCAAAGGACCTCGTTCGTCTTGATCGTGGAATCTACCTTCATCCGAAGACGTCGCTCGATAAAGATGTAGGATTCCAGATCGCATATTCAAAGTTTGGTTCGGTTCAGCAATCGGTGGTCTTTCAGCTCTATATCATTACAACCTTGCCGAGCAGGTTCCGGGAGAAATATGGATGATGGTCCCTCCGGAGAAAAGAACCCGAGAAAATGGTTATAGACTGATTCGAACAAAAACAAGGCTCGACAAACAGATCATAGATGAAAAGGGCTATCGAATCGTCACAGTCGAAAGGGCGGCACTAGAGGCTCTTAAATTCATCACAAAAATAGGTGAACGAACAGCAATAAAGGCCGCCAAAGAAGCTCTTGCAACAAGAAGAACTACGGAAGCAAAACTTGCAAAAGCAGCAAGAGAACTTGAGCTTGAATCGGTACTAGCCAAGTATCTGGAGGTCATCGTGCCCTGACCACCAAAGAAAAGGCACTTCCAGTTGGCGATCCGGTTTCCACATAATCTCAGTCAGAAACCAGATAGTCGAATATTTGCTACACTTCGCCGAAATTAGCGAGCTGCCTCTAAAATCGGCCCTAACTCGTTATTAATGACGATATCATACTCCTGAAGATGCGTGGCACTTTACTCGCCATATTTGCCGATATATATTGACACTACCATAGTTACTCGCCATAATTGACGTATTATGAGATTCGACACAAACACGACCGATCAAGCGATACTTAAAGAAATCGGAGAACGTGTTGCAATGATTCGATTGAATCAGAACTTCACCCAAGCAAATCTTGCGGAGCAAGCGGGCGTGTCTAAGCGAACCGTTGAACGGCTAGAGGCAGGCGAATCGGTACAAGTTACAAGCCTAATTCGGCTCCTGCGCTCATTAGGACTACAGCAACGTTTAGAGGCACTTTTCCCAGAACCCGTTCCAAGCCCAATTGCTCAACTGAAACTTCAAGGGAAAAAGCGACGACGAGCTTCCTCCAAAGAGTCACGAAGTTCGAAAGGAACGGGCTGGAGTTGGAGGGATGAGTCATGACAACGCTGGCTGAGGTCAAGCTTTGGGGCCGCACCATCGGGGCTGTTTCGCTTGAGGACGGCAGCGATGTGGCTGCCTTTGAGTACGCACCGGAATTTATGAAAAGCGGCATCGAGGTCTCACCGATCGTGATGCCGCTGACTGGATCCATATACGTGTTCCCGGAACTGCCACGAGCGACCTTTCACGGCTTACCGGGTTTGCTAGCTGATTCACTCCCGGATAAGTTTGGCAACGCACTCATGGACGCCTGGCTCGCGACGCAAGGCCGATCCCCTGATAGTTTTAATGCGGTGGAAAGGCTCTGCTACACGGGCTCACGTGGTATGGGCGCCCTCGAGTTTTTCCCGAGCAAAGGCCCCAAGGAGATGGCCTCTCGTAAGATCGAGATTGACGCTTTAGTCAATCTGGCTTCCGACGTTTTGAACCAACGAAACAATCTTGATACTACTTTTGACGATCCTGATTCTCTCAGGGATATCCTTCGCGTAGGAACCTCCGCGGGTGGTGCCCGGGCCAAAGCGGTGATCGCGTGGAATCGAAAAACTAATGAAGTGAGGTCTGGACAAGGAAAAGCCGGCGACGGATTTGAATATTGGCTATTAAAGTTCGACGGCGTCACAGGAAACCGCGACAAAGAACTTGCCGATCCACAGGGCTATGGAGCGATCGAGTATGCCTACTATCTGATGGCACTCGAGGCAGGAATACAGATGAGCGAATGCCGCTTGCTCGAAGAAAACGGCAGACGGCATTTCATGACAAAGCGATTCGACCGTCTCGAGAACGGCGAAAAGATTCACATGTTGTCATTGAGCGGTCTAGCTCATTTTGACTTCAACAATGCCGGTGCCTATGGCTACGAACAAGCCATGCTGATCATGCGTCAACTTAAACTCCCGACATCAGCTATCGAGGAGATGTTTCGTCGAATGGCATTTAACATTCTTGCTAGAAATCAGGACGATCATGTCAAGAATATTGCTTTTCTGATGGATAAAGAGGGCAAATGGTCTCTTGCTCCCGCTTTTGATGTAGCCTACAGCTTTAATCCGTCCGGAGTATGGACATCGAGTCACCAGATGACCATGAACGGTAAACGGGATGGTTTTTCGATTAGTGATTTTAGGGCTTGCGCCGAGGCGGTTTCCCTTAAACGCGGTCGTGCAGAGTCAATCGTTGCTGACGTCCGAAAGGCAGTCGAAAGATGGCCGGATTTTGCCGAAACCGCAAAAGTTACCGAATCGTGGAAAACGCAGATCCAAGAGAATCTGCGTTTGGAGTTGTCGTCAATCTGACAAATTACTACCGCCGATCATCCATTCCGCTCGTTTGATCAATCCCGCGACGGCGGAAGCATTTTAGATGATCGCGACATGTGCCCCCCTGTGATGACGACAGTCCCTTTCGATTTGGCCGTTCAGCCATGAATGCCAATGCTTTCGGCAGAATGTTCTTATCTTTGTCGCCGTGGACGAACCACTACGGAACACGCCGGTTCGCGTGGTGGGCCGTTGAGGGTTGCCTCGGTGACCGGACGTTGCGCGGTTGCCACCAACGTCGTCTCGGCCTCGGAAACATCAGCAGCAAGCTGGGTCCAGTATTTATCCTGCTAAATGTAAAGGTCTTTGTCCCCATCTGAGAGCAAACAGGCTCGGCAAGTGTCGGCCCGAGGGTACTACCAGGAAATTTGGCTGAAAGTCGGAAGGCCCGGGAAAAGGGCCGAACTCAAGGCGTTTAACCGAAAGGCTCGATGGCTGATAGCAACGGGCATAGCTTCTGAGCAGAGAGCGGCGAAGCGAATATCATCAGGAACAGCAGATTTGGGATCAGGGCGGTAGAAAGATTAGATTTTTCATATAGTTGCAGCTCGTTATTATCGGCAATTGGTGTAAAAATTAGATCGCGAAGTTTGACTCCCCGATCATCTACGGCGTTGAGCAGACCAGTCATCGGACGCGATGTCATGGCCGATGGCGAAGTCGAATGGACAACGACTGTCGGCGTGGAATCGCCAAGTTTTTTTGGAACTATGCCGGCTTTTTGCTAAATGACGGGTTTTTATGGAGAGTATTGAACCAAAATTCATTCCGCTTGAATTTGAAGGGGTTGAGCCCGAAGAGCAGTTTGACCGTGGGCAGCGTTTTTTTGAATTGATCGCTCGGCGGCGAACGGTGCGCGAGTATTCGAATCGGGATGTGCCGATCGAACTGATCGAACGGGCTATCGCGACGGCGGGGGCGGCGCCTTCGGGGGCGAATTTACAGCCGTGGCGGTTCGTCGTAGTTCGTGACGCTGAGGTCAAGCGAAAGATACGTGAAGCTGCGGATATCACAATCGAATGAGCGACAAATGGCTCCGTCGTCTGCCACCGCTCGGCACCGACGAACACAAACCGTTTCTCGAGATCGCACCGTATCTGATTGTCGTATTTCGGATCACGACGATAGTGGAGGATGGCGAAAGCGAACCGACGTATTATTCGCAAGAATCAGTCGGGATCGCTGTCGGACTATTGCTCGCCGCCCTTCACAATATGGGGCTCGCAACCCTCACACACACGCCTTCGCCAATGAAGTTTCTTCAGGAGATCCTCGAACGACCCAAGAACGAGGTTCCCTTCGCGTTAATACCGGTTGGCTGTCCCGCCGACAACGCAAAAGTCCCCGACATCCACCGAAAACCCCTCGACGAGATCATGCACGTGATCTAGCGTAGCGTCGTCGAAGAAGGCCGCGGTCGTTCCTGACGATCTTTGGAAGAACGTCACCGCATTCTTGGGACATTTCAGGCGTTTTCTAACCTTCCGCGGGTCGAAGCTCATTTTCGCAGTTTAGGTTCGTTCGCTCTTTTTACGCAATCCCACCAGCCCTTGACATCGTTAGGAGTCCTAACTACTATCAAGCTGACGAGTAAGCAATTCAATTAAAAGGGAGTAAAAAATATGAGTAAATCAATTTTCTATCATGCGGGATGTCCTGTTTGCGTTAGCGCGGAACACGACATCGTTAATTTGGTTGGTGCGGACAAGGTGGAGATCGTTCATTTTGGAGAAGATATGTCGAGATTTGACGAAGCGGAAAAAGCCGGCGTGAAATCGGTTCCGGCTTTGGTTACGCCAGACGGGAATGTTCTTCACATCAATTTCGGTGCGTCTATGGCTGATGTCAAAGGCTAGTGAGTTCGCCCTATTGAGTTACGGCATTGAGCAACTCAATAGGGCGTTCGATTTCTAAGGAACTGGAAAATTATGCAAGCAGCAGTTTGGGATACGTACGTTACAAAAAAAGACGGAAGCATTATGCACTTCGACATTATTGCTCCGGCGGAAATAAAGGACAGCAGCGTGATCTATAATTACGGCCTGGAATATTTGAAAGAGAAAGGTCAGGACAATCAGCCGTTAACCGCCAGCGAATGCAATTTTTGCCACGTTGAAACCGTCCGACCGCAATGGGCGGAAGCAATCGAACAAAAAGGTTATTTTATTCTTGAGATGGAAAATTGTAACTAATGAAAAGCTCGCCGTTTGATCTCAGCAATCAAAGTAAAAGCGTTGAAGGTAAAATTGTCGCTTCATTGGAAAGAGTGTCGCAGGCGTTTCGGGTTTTGCTCTGGAACCAAAGCAAAGAGTTTTCGCTCAGTCCGATCCAGGTTCAAGTGCTGATCTTCTTGCTCCATCATTCGAGCGAAAAACGAAAGGTCAGTTATTTAGCCGATGAGTTCAATATGACCAAAGCGACCATCAGCGATTGCGTTAAAACGCTCGAACAAAAACAACTTATCGCAAAAGAATACGAACCGCACGACACCCGAAGCTACATTATCCAACTAACCGAAAGCGGCGAGGGAATCGCCAAAAAAACCTCGTTTTTCGCCGATCAGATACAAATTCCGATTGATAAATTACCTGCGTCCGCCAAAGAAATTTTGCTCTCAGGCTTGATGGACATCATCCGTCATCTGAATCAAACCGGAATCATCACCATCCAAAGAATGTGTTCAACCTGCCAATTTTACAATTCAGACAACGGACATTTCTGCCGGCTTCTCAATCAAAAACTCGCGGAAGCAGAACTGAGGACTGACTGTGAAGAACATATTCCACCGGTTAAAGCACAAACACCATAACCTCAAAATACTCGCCTTGCGGTTGGATCCGAAGCAACAAGACCCGCAGTCTCGTTCAGTGATCGTGATACTTCCTGTACATCAAGGCTCAAAACAGAGGCAGGGTTTATCGGCCAACCTTAATTATCAGAACGAATACGCCGCCCCGAGATTTACGTGATTTGCGTGCTGCACCCCGCTGAATAGATAAGTCGTGTAGAAGCGACGAAGCTCAAGGCCGATCGAAAATTGTGGAGTCCACTTAAAGATCGCCTCGCCGGCAAATGCCAGATTACGAGTACGCCAGTCGCGACGTGTGACGCTTGTCAGGTCTCGATTCTCAGGGTCATCAATTCCGATCGTTCCATAAAAAGTCAATCGATCGTTCAGTGTCGGCGGAGTCAAACCGACCTGAGCCCATCCGCCTCGGGTCCTGATCGCACGAACACCACCGGCCGTCGATGCGACGCCTTGGCTATAGGCAAAATCATTGTTGTAACTTTGAAAGACACCGGCCTGAAAGCCGCCGAGGTTTTTGCCAAAAAACGCTTCCCCGGAGACACCGATTCGTTTTGCAAGCGGAAAATTCCAGTCGGCGGCAAGACCGTATGTGTCGATGTCATTTCTTACATTGGCCGCACCCGTAAATACGCGCGATCGCCCGTAGTGTCCCGATAGGGCTATGGCTCCTGACTTTTTGCTGCCAAGCCAATTTTTCCCGCTAAACGCGATCCTGCTTTGTAGAAATGGAACACGCGATGCCGCGCCCGTCGTCGGCTGGATAAAGAACGCGGCGTTTGTCGCAAAGTCGCCAGTCTGCGGCGCAAGCACGGCTCCTTGCCAGGTTATGTTCGGCGTGATCTTTCTTTCGATCTTGATTTGAGGCAGCCGCGCCCAATTGTTTCCCGCTCCGGCCATTTGCGGTATTGCCGCGGCGGCGAGAGAGGTCGGATTAACGGGAGCAAAGACCATCCAGTCCTGTCCGACCGTTACTGATGTCTTCTCCCAGTCGAGCCTTGCGTTTGCGAGTCGCAACCTAACAACGCCAAAGTTCTCGCCGATCCCGACCGATGGAAAACCGCCGAAGAAATCGGCTTCGAGAATCGCCGAGAGCCGTGCGTTTCCAACCTTAGCCCCCTCGACCTTCGCCCCCAAGCGAGTTTGCCTGACGCTTGCACTTACATTTCCGCTGCCCGTTGGCGTGGCAAACAGCGGAACGTCCGCATTATTAGTTCCGCCACTGTTGCCAAACGCATTGAAGTAGATAGTCCCGTATGGGGTGATGCGCGCGGATCCGACATCGACACCCAGATCTTTTTTCGCTTGAGGAGCTTGTTTTACATCTGTTTTCGCAACATCCGCTGGCTTAATATCAGGCTTTGCCGGCGGATCGGCTGGCTTATCTGCCGCGTTCTTCCCGAGCATCGCTTTCAGCTCAGCCATTTCGCGACGCATTGTTTCGACCTCACTTTCCAGGTGCTTTACACGAGCACTCATCTCATCTGCCGACGGTGTGCCACTGGGCGTCTGGGCAACGACTGTAAGGCTGAGAATGGACGGTATTGCTGCTATAAGTATGAACTTTAAGAACTTGATATACATATGAATACCTCTACTGGATCAACTCGGTCGCTCACAATTTTTCCGCGTGTAGTACCACCAATTGAATATATCGTTCACCCGATTGCGGCAGTATGACGCAGATCATGTTTTCTCGCCGTGCAGAGTGAGACTTTTAATGTTGTCGAGCGAGACCGAAATAGAACTTCGGCCAAGGAGATTGGCAAACGGCACCGCAAGTAGAGTCAAGACCGTAAGTAGTCTCATACTAAGAACAGCGGCGGAAGAACAAGAAATGTTGTTTGATTCCTTCAATCGAAAAATCAAGGACCTGCGCGTATCAGTAACGGATCGCTGTAATTTTCGATGTTTCTATTGCGATCCTGATCCGGCCCCTTGCACCTCAAATGATCCGGATCTTCTGACCTTCGACGAGATACACTCTATCTGCGAGGTGTTCGTCTCCTTGGGTATTGAAAAGATACGACTGACCGGCGGCGAACCAATGGCCAGGAAAGGCCTTGGAGTACTTATAGCTCAACTTGCATGCCTTAAACCCCTTGGACTTCAAGAACTCGCGATGATCACGAACGGCAGTAGCTTCGCAAATAAAGCTGCCCAGCTACGATCAAGTGGTCTAAACCGGATAACCTTCTCGCTGGACAGTCTGAAACCAGGCACTTTTCGCTCAATTACGGGCTCCGACAAACTCTCTGACGTGCTCGACTCGATCGAGGCCGCACGATCTGTCGGTTATCCTAATATAAAGGTCAACGCTGTTATCATCCGGGGCCGAAACGACGATGAGATCGTCGACCTTGCTCGATTTGCAAGAAGAAACAGTTTAACCGTCAGATTCATCGAATTCATGCCCCTCGATAGCGGGCATATGTGGGATCGAAAACATCTCGTCTCGGCTGCCGAGATCCGGGAAAAAATAAATTCGGCTTTTCCAATAATCCTTATAAACCAGTCCCGCAGAGGTGAGACATCGTGGAGGTATCGCTTTGCTGACGGCACAAGCGGCGAGATCGGCCTGATCGCTCCGGTGACGAATGCCTTCTGCGGCGACTGTTCGCGAATTCGCCTGACGGCCGATGGGCATATCAGAACGTGTCTTTTCTCTACTGAAGAATATGATGTACGACGTTTGCTAAGAAGCGGAGGATCGCGAACCGAAGTCGCCGACCTTATTCATTTTGCTGTCGCAAGAAAAACATCCGGCCATACCATTGGTTCCCCTACATTCGAGTATTCCTCGCGGTCGATGAGTTCGATCGGCGGCTAAAAATATTGCTCAGAATATGACTTAAGTCATATTTTGGCAACCGCAACCCGCATAGCATTCCAGCAGTTTCAAACATTATGTGACAAGGAAAACTATGATGCGGCTAAATGTTCACGTCCCGGACGCGAACTACCATCAAAACCTGATCTCGTGCCAAGTGGCGTGCCCGGTACACACGGACGCACGCGGGTATGTTCGGGCCATCGCGGATGGACGGTTTGAAGAAGCATATCTAATAGCGCGCGGCCCCAATCCGTTTGCCTCGATCTGCGGTCGCATCTGCGGAGCCCCTTGCGAGATCGCCTGCCGCCGCGGAAAGATCCCCAAAGTAAATGACGACGGCATGTTCGTCGGCCAAGACCGACCGATCGCAATTCGAGCGCTCAAGCGATTTGCTTGCGATCAGTTCGGGCCGGAGGCGAGGCCGACGAGCGAGGTGTTGGACTCGATCAGGAACTTTACACCGCCCGTCGCCGGAGATGCCGAGGAAATGGCGGCGCTCTTGAGATCCGCGACTGCGACTTCGATCGAAAAAGGCGATGGCGAAAAGATCGCGATCATCGGAGCCGGCCCCGCCGGCCTATCGGCCGCTCACGACCTGGCTTTGATGGGATTCAAGCCCGTCGTATTTGAGATCGAGCCTGTCGCAGCGGGAATGCTCGCGGTCGGCGTACCGGCATATCGACTGCCCCGTGAACTGATCGAAAAAGAAGTCGCCGTTATCGAGGCTCTCGGTGTTGAGATCCGTTGCGGGGTAAAAGTCGGTGAAGATATTACTTTTGCCGAGCTCCGCGAGGATTTTGCGGCGGTGATCATCGCGGTCGGTGCCAAATCATCACGCGGCCTCGGTTTGACCGGCGAGGATGGCCCGGGCGTTATTGGAGGCGTCGATCTGCTCCGGGCGGTCTCTCTCGGCGAAGACCTAGATATGGGCAGTGAGATCGTCGTCATTGGCGGCGGAAATGTCGCTTATGACGTCGCGAGGTCGGTCGTCCGTCAGATCGCTTTTGATACCGCTCGGACAGCCGCACGGCTTTCCGAAACGGCAAACGTTCACCTGATCTCGCTTGAAGGTGCGGAAGAAATGCCTGCGGACACGATCGAGATCGTTGAGGGCGACGAAGAAGGTATCAAGCGCAGCAATGGCTGGGGACCGACGGAGGTAGTTCGCGACGAAAAAGGCAGAGTCACCGGCGTCGCGTTTCGCAGATGCTTGCGGGTCTACGACGAAGATCGAAAATTCTCACCGCTCTACGATGATGATGAAAAGAAATTAATTCCCTGCGACACCGTCCTTCTCGCTGTTGGCCAAGCACCAGCCCTTTCATTTTTGGAGGACGGCGGACAGGACGTTGAGCGAATGCGAGGCGACTGGCTCAAGGTTGACCCCATCACGCTGCAGACCACTGCAAAGGGCGTCTTTGTCGCCGGTGATCTCGCTCACGGAACGCGTTTGCTGATCGACGCCGTCGCGTCCGGCAAGGCAGCAGCGCGTTCCGTTTATCAATACCTGACCGGTAATGCGCTCGAGCATGAATTGGTCAAAACACATGTCGTTCTTGACCGATACCGTCGTGAACGCGGCTTCGAATCGATCCGCCGCGTTGAGGTGCCCACGATCGAACCGGCCGAGCGGCTCAAGCATCCCGAAAACGTCGTTGAGATCGGCTACAGCCGTGAAGAGGCCATGCGCGAGGCGTCACGCTGCCTTGATTGTGGAGTAACGCCGGTGTTTGATGGCAGCCGATGCGTACTGTGTGGTGGCTGCGCGGACGTTTGCCCAACCGAATGTTTGAAGCTGATCTCGCTCGATAGGCTTGAGTTCGATACCGAGGTCGACTCGATGACAGGTGCCTCACTTGGAGAGGACGCAGATCTGACTGAGAACTCGGCGATCCTGAAAGACGAGGACCGCTGTATTCGCTGTGCTCTCTGCGCGATCCGCTGCCCGGTCGATGCCATCTCGATGGAACGAGTCACATTTTCAACAAATTGGAGTTCTTTATGACGACACATCCGAGTGAAAAGAAATCACGTTTTGATCCGGAACCGATGCCGCGGAGGGATTTTCTGGGGCTCGCCGCTCTGGGTTCGATGGCGGCGGCATTTGCACTCTCGATCTTCGGAATGCTGAAACTTCCAAAGGCAGCCGTGTCGGCTTCTCCAGCAAAGAAATTTAATGTGGCGTTACCGGACACCCATCCGGAGGGCGAAGCGTTCGTACCGCCGGGGCGAAACGTTGCGGTCTTTCGCGATGCTGATGGCGTATTTGCTATCTCGACCGTTTGCACGCATTTGGGATGCATCGTTAAGACGAGCGCCGCCGGGTTTGACTGTCCCTGCCACGGGTCGGGCTTTCAGAAAGATGGAACTGTAAGAAAAGGGCCTGCTCCGACACCGCTACCTTGGCTTAAGGTCTCAAAAAACGGAGCTCTTCTTACGATCGACGAGGAAGCAACTGTAAAAACTGGAACAAAGGTGTAGACCATGAAAGCAGAAGGCTATTCAGCATTACACGAATTCTGGATCAATCTGCGGGGCATCCCTAATCACGTTTATCGGGCGATGTTTCGCGGCGGTCCGCCAAAGACCGATCGCACGCGGTCGTCGTTTATCTTCGGCAACGTCTTCCTGCATCTTCATTCGGTTCGCACACATCTCTGGAGCCTGCGTTGGAGCACGACCATGGGGCTCGGCATAATGACGACCGCGGCATTTCTGATAACACTGGTCACCGGCATCCTGCTGATGTTCTATTACAAGCCGTATCCGGACGTAGCCTATCAATCGATCAAGGACATTCATTTCATCGTGCCGACCGGCCGCTTTATGCGGAACATTCACCGCTGGGCGGCCAATGTAATGGTAGTCGCCGTGATACTGCACATGGCACGGGCGTTCTACACCGCCTCGTACCGAAAGCCGAGGGAATTCAACTGGTTCATCGGATGGGGTTTGCTTGTCACGACTTTGGGCCTGTCGTTTACGGGTTATCTGCTTCCTTGGGACCAACTCGCATACTGGGCGATCACGATCGGAGCCAATATCGCCCAGAGTCCTCGCGAGATCACGGATGCACTTGGGATCACGGCTTGGGCAGATATCGGCGGTCTGCAGCGTGAGATCCTGCTGGGATCGGACAAGGTGGGCGAAGAGGCTCTGATCAGATTTTATCTGCTCCACGTAATGATCTTGCCGCTGGCACTTGTAATGTTAATGGCGGTGCATTTCTGGCGGATACGAAAGGATGGTGGGCTTGCAAAACCGGGGAATGCCGATGAGATGGTCGCCGAAGAAGCCAAGGAATTCTATCCGGTCTTTACGGATGCTCCTACGAAGACATACCATCTTGCCGCTGTTGTAAAGGGCAAAACTCCGGCGGTCGGCAGCGGGCCGGAGCATACCGTTCCCTCGATGCCGCACCTTTTTTACGCCGAGCTCGGCGTGCTGATGCTGACAACGCTCATCTGTGTCGCGCTGGCTTTTGTTTCTGATGCACCGTTAAAAGAGCTAGCAAATCCGCTCGTGCCCGAGAATCCGGCCAAGGCGCCGTGGTATTTCCTCGGTCTGCAGGAGATCGTTTCGTTCTCGGCTTTTATGGGCGGCATCGGCATTCCGATGTTGTGCGTGATCGGATTGGGGTTGATACCGTTCCTCGACCGCGAAAAGGAAGGAACAGGCGAATGGTTTGGCGGACCAGGCGGATGGAAGCTGGTGAAATGGTCAGTTGTCGTTGGATTTGCAGGCTCGATCGGTGTCGAGGCATTTGCTATACATTTCGGTTGGCTTCGCGAGGCGTTCCCCGATATTCCCCAGCTTTTTATTACATTCATCAATCCCGGTACTGTCCTGACGGCGATCTACGCGGCTTATTCGATATGGGCCGTTCGAAAGTACAACTCAACCCGTGCAGGTGCTCTCGCTTTGTTCACCTGCTTTCTCTGCGGGTTCATCGTCCTGACGGTCATCGGAACCTATTTCCGCGGCCCGAACTGGGATTTCTTCTGGTCGCCATCTGACTGGGGAGGCCATTGACGCTATGAACAAGAATAAGTATCTGTTGATGGTCTCAAGTATCGGGGTTTTCCTGCTCCTCGCTGCCGCTGCTGTGTCCGAGAACTTTATGAAGGACTGGCACAGCATTCAGGGGAACGCCAAGACCACAGAAGGTCCGATCGATCTGCGGCTGCGGCAGATCGTCAATCCAAGCCTGAAAGTTACCGACCGGTGCGTTACGTGTCATGTCGGTATGGCTTCGGGAGAGCAGATCACGACCGATCAGAAGGTTGGTGCTGCTCACAAACCGGTCGTCCATTCACCGACCGAGATCGGCTGCACGACTTGTCACGGCGGGCAGGGACAGGCGACCGAGAAAGACGACGCTCACGGAAATGTTCACTTCTGGACCGAGCCGATGCTACCAGCGAAGTATGCCTACGCGAGTTGCGGAACCTGTCACACGCCGCTGAATGTTCCCAATCTGCCGACCCTCGAAAGTGCCCGCAAGACGTTTGAAAGGCTCGACTGTTACGCCTGTCATCGTCTCGACGGCCGCGGAGGCACGCTGCGTCCGGGCGGCAATGTGACGGGAATGGAAGGCCCCGACCTGTCACATGTCGGCCTGAAAGGCTACAACGCCGAATGGTATGCGGCTCACCTGCAAAAGTCTCGGCAGGCGACGGACCCGGCCTGGAAAACCTCATTTCGTGAGGTAGCCGAGGCAGACCGCTCGGCTCTGAAGATCTTTCTCGACACCCAAATGGGTGCGCCGAAACTGATCGAAGCAAAGGCGCAGTTCAATTCGGTCGGGTGCGCTGGTTGTCATACCGTCGGAAGTTTTGGCGGTGACGCGGGCGTCAATCTATCCCTCTCGGGTTACAAAGATCCGAATCAACTGAATTTCACTAAGGTTCCGGGCGATCACACTTTAACCAACTGGGTCGTCCAGCATTTCCGTTCACCTGCGTCCACGGTCGCGGGATCGCAGATGCCCGTACTTGGGTTGTCTGATAACCAGATCGACCTGCTGACGCTCTATACACTTTCGCTCAGACGGCGCACCTTGCCTGACGTCTATCTTCCGAAGGACCGCGTGCGCGCTATGCGTTTCGGCGAACGCGAGTTTGCTAAGGATGGTGAGACCATTTTCACGGCGGTGTGTTCAAGTTGTCACGCGGCAGATGGACGCGGAACCCGGTTCCCGGGCCTTGTTCCGAACCCTTCGATAACAAATCCTGAGTTCCTGCAGCTCGCCTCGGACGATTTTCTCTTCCAAACGATACGGAATGGCCGGCCCGGACGGCCGATGTTGGCTTGGGGTGACCGTGTGAATGGCTTTAAGGAAGATGAGCTTCGAGCCGTCATCGCCTACATTCGCAATCTCGGCGGCAACATCCAAGCACAGCCCGATGCCAAGCCACAGCTGTGGGCGACGGGCGATGCAGCACTCGGAGCGACACTCTTTGCTTCAAATTGTTCGGGCTGTCACGGAAAGAATGGCGTCGGCGCAGATGGCCCGGCGCTTAGCAACAAAATGTTTTTATCGAGTGTTTCGGACACCTTTCTGGTCGGGACGATCACGCGGGGCCGGAGCGGGACTGTGATGCAAGGTTTCGGGTTCCCATCGCCGATCCGACGGGCATTGGCCCCAGCGGAGGTCGAATCGATCGTGGTCTACCTGCGCTCATTGAAGGTGAAATAGTTGAGCATTTAACGAGGAATGATATGAAAAAAGAGATCTCAAGACGCGAATTTATGGCGAGGATCACCGCAGCCGGATTTGGGGCACTGGTGGCATCAACGACAAACGCTTGGGGACTGGAAGCCATAACAAATCCCTTGGCCACATACCCAAACCGTGACTGGGAAAAGGTCTATCGCGACCTGTGGGCTTATGATTCCCGTTATACCTTTACATGTGCTCCTAACGATACGCACAACTGCCTGCTCAACGCACACGTACGCCAGGGCGTCATTACCCGAATCGGCCCGACAATGAAATATGGCGAGGCAGTCGATCTGCTCGGCAACGGGACTTCGCATCGGTGGGATCCGCGTGTCTGCCAAAAGGGCCTCGCCTTGACGCGGCGCTTTTATGGTGACCGGCGAGTAAACGGAACGATGGTCCGAGCCGGTTATAAGAAATGGTACGAAGCAGGTTTCCCTCGCGGTGCCGACGGGCGTCCGCCTGAACAATATTTACAGCGCGCTCGCGATGAATGGGTGCGAATGTCGCACGACGAAGGGGCAGTTATAGTGGCAGCTGCGCTGAAGAACATCGCCGAAACGTACACCGGCGACGAGGGCAAGCGAAAGCTCAAGGAACAGCATTACGACGAAGCGACGATCGAGGCCACGCAGGGCGTCGGTACGCAGGTTATGAAGTTTCGCGGCGGTATGCCGCTACTTGGTATGACGCGTGTTTTCGGAATGTACAGAATGGCGAATTCGATCGCCTTGCTTGATTCGCACATCCGCGGAGTCGGGCCCGACAAGGCGATGGGGCCCAAAGGGTTTGATAATTATTCATGGCATACCGATCTGCCTCCCGGCCACACGATGGTCACCGGCCAACAGACGGTCGAATTCGATCTCAACTCAGTCGAGCAAGCCAAAACCGTTGTCGTCTGGGGAATGAACTGGATCACCACGAAGATGCCAGACGCACACTGGCTGACCGAGGCTCGAATGAAAGGCACGCGGGTCGTCGTGATCGCCTGCGAATACTCGGCAACGGCCACGAAAGGAGACGATGTCCTTGTCGTCCGTCCCGGAACGACGCCGGCTCTCGCACTCGGCTTTGCCAACGTGATCATGCAGGAAAACCTGTATGACAAGGAATATGTGCAGCAGTGGACGGACATGCCGATCCTCGTTCGGATGGACACGCTCAAATATCTCAAAGCGGCAGAGGTTTTTGGGGGCGATCCTGCCGTTCTAAAACAAACATTTATCGTCAAGGATGGTGAAAAGGCCCCGCCGCCGATCCAGCAGACGGTGCAGAATGTCGTACCCGAAAAGCTCCGGCTTGAATGGGGCGATTACGTTTTCTGGGATGCGAAAAAGAATGCTGCTCAGCCGCTTACGCGCGACGATGTCGGCAAGAATTCCAAGGCCGTGGACGCAATGCTCGAAGGCTTCGTCGAGGTAACCCTGGCGGACGGAAGCAAGGTCAGGTGTCGTCCAGTCTTCGATCTCGTCAAAGAGTACGCGGCACATTTTACGCCGCAGACGGTTGAGGAACTTACATGGGCACCGGCAGCCGCCGTGCAGAAGTTGGCTCGGCTTTTCGCCAAAGAGCCGGGAACGACGCTTTTTGCACTTGGAATGGGCCCGAACCAGTTCTTCAATAGCGACAACAAGGATCGCGACGTTTTTCTGCTCGCGTCCCTCACCGGAAATGTCGGCAAGATCGGCGGGAACGTCGGATCATATGCCGGAAATTACCGCACCGCTCTGTTTAACGGGGCACCGCAATACATTAACGAGGATCCGTTCGACATTGAGCTTGACGAGACAAAATCAGCTCGGCCAAAGCAGTACTGGCGGGCAGAGTCGGCTCACTACTACAATCACGAAGACCATCCCCTGCGTGTGGGCAATGCTCTTTTGACCGGCAAGACCCATATGCCGTGCCCGACAAAATCACTCTGGTTCGCGAATGCAAATTCGATCCTCGGTAACGTCAAATGGCACTACAACATGGTCGTCAACGCACTGCCCAAGATCGAACTGATCGCGGTCAACGAGTGGTGGTGGTCGACGTCATGCGAATGGGCGGACGTCGTTTTCGGCGTCGATTCCTGGGCGGAGCTCAAACATCCGGACATGACCGCATCGGTAACAAATCCGTTCCTGCTCGTTTTCCCAAAAACCCCGATCCCTCGGATCTTCAATACGATCGGCGATATCGAGGTTTACGCTACGGTCGCGTCAAAACTCGCCGATCTGACCGGGGACAATCGCTTTAACGACTACTGGAAATTTGTCCGCGAGGATAGGACGGACGTCTACTTGCAGCGGATACTCGATCATTCGACAAACACCAAAGGCTATTCGTTCAAAGATCTTCACGAAAAGGCGATCAACGGTGTCCCGGCGATTATCAACAGCAGAACGACGCCGAAAAATGTCGGATACGATCAATTGGTCGACGCCACGCCCTGGTACACAAAGAGCGGCAGGCTTGAATTTTATCGCGAAGAGGACGAGTTTATCGACGCCGGCGAGAATCTGCCCGTTCACCGCGAACCAGTCGATTCGACATTTTACGAACCAAATATCATTATCTCCGCGCCGCATGAAGCGATGCGTCCGAAAACGCCGGAGGACTACGGAGTCAAACGCGACGACCTAAGCTGCGAAACTCGCTGCGGCCGTAACGTTATCTATACCTGGGCAGAAGCGAAAAAGACGGCTCATCCTCTGATCAAGGACGATTACAAGTTTATATTCCACACGCCGAAATTCCGCCACGGTTCGCACACGACGCCGATCGACACGGATATGAACGCGATGCTTTTTGGACCGTTCGGCGACATCTACCGCCACGACAAACGTTCGCCGTTTGTTACCGAGGGTTATGTCGACATCAATCCGACCGATGCACAGGAACTCGGCGTCAATGACGGCGACTACGTCTGGATAGACGCCGACCCGGAAGACCGGCCGTTTCGCGGCTGGCAGAACGATAAGAAGAATTATGCATTCGCGCGGCTTCTCTGTCGTGCGAGGTACTATCCGGGCACCCCTCGCGGCGTGACGCGTATGTGGTTTAACATGTACGGCGCGACGCCCGGCTCCCAGCAGGGACAGCAGGAGCGTAAAGACGGCTTGGCAAAGAATCCACGGACAAACTATCAGGCAATGTTTCGCTCGGGCTCACACCAATCCGCAACCCGCGGTTGGCTAAAACCGACTTGGATGACCGATTCACTGGTTCGCAAAGGAATGTTCGGCCAAGAGATGGGCAAGGGTTTTGCGGCAGATATTCACTGCCCAACGGGTGCTCCGCGTGAATCATTTATCAAGATCACCAAGGCCGAACCGGGCGGCATCGGCGACGAGCCGCTATGGCGTCCGACCAAGCTTGGCATCAGGCCGAGAAATGAATCGGATGCCATGAAGCGTTACATCGCTGGAGATTTTATCGGCAAGAAATAGAGGTTTATATGGATCTACTACACCTACATTTGCTGTTAAATCATTTTCCCGTCATTGGGACAATCATTGGTATTGCCCTGCTTCTGCTCGGTTTCGTCAGCAAGAGCGATTCACTAAAACGTGCGAGTTTGGCGATGTTTTTCGTGCTCGCATTGTTGACAATCGCAGTCTTCCTGACCGGAGAGCCGGCAGAAGAGAGAGTTGAAAAATCGGCCGGCGTCTCAAAGGCTCTCATAGAAGAACACGAAGATGCCGCGATGCCTGCCCTAATCGCGATGGAAGTTACGGGATGTATAGCGCTGATAGGACTCTTTGTGTCATTCCGTGCATCGAAATTCGCGAATATCGGCTTCGCTGCGGCCTTGATCCTTTCAGTCGTCACGTTTGGCCTTATGGCTCGGACCGCAAATCTCGGCGGGCAGATACGCCACGCGGAAATTCGATCAGGCACCGCGGGACCTGGTAACGAAAATCCTGCGGCGACGAAAGAAAAAAGGACGACGATGACGATAAGGACTAGAAGAGTGATGACGAGATATCTCACGGGTGAGACTTTGGGCGAAAGTTAGACACCAAAATGGACGCAACGAAACTGCATTTACTGTTCAACCATTTCCCGTTTGCCGGAACCGTTATCGGTCCAATTGTTCTGATCTATGGAACACGACGGCGGAGTGAGAAGGCTCAAAAGATAGGCCTCGGGATCCTGATCTTGACGGCGATTCTGACACTCGTTGTTTTCGGGACGGGTGAGGCTGCGGGAAAGGGGTTCTGAACTCTTGATCGGCCAGGTGTGGACAAATATTCAGGGCCACCAGGCATCGGCCCTACCGGCCTTTGCAGTGATCGAGGCTAACGGCATTTTTGCTCTTTTCGGGTTGATCAACCTGATGCGGAAAAAAGCTCTGACGAAATGGCTCATCATTATCGTCTTTTTGCTCTCTTTCGCATCGGTCGGCCTCACGGCACGAACGGCATATCTTGGCAGGTCCATTCACTCGGTGGATGCCCCAATAGCAAGGTAAGGAATTGAAATTACTGATGAACAAAAACAATGAAGTTATCGACAAACCAACGACACGGAGAACAAACATATGGCACGCGTAAATAACTGGCAGCTCGGACGAGAAATGTCCTATTGGTATCCGGAAAGCCGTCCGCAAAAGCAATTTGCCGCCGTGTTCGATACAAATAAGTGTATTGCGTGCCAAACCTGCACGCTGGCCTGCAAAACGACTTGGACCTCCGGCAAAGGCCAAGAGTACATGCTTTGGAACAACGTCGAAAGCAAGCCGTATGGTTCGTATCCGCTCGCCTGGGATCTAAATCTATTGAGTTTGCTCGATGGTCAAAACTGGGGCGAGGAAAATGGCGAATCTGTCTATAAAGGAAGCACCATTTTTGAGTCAGCACCGGCCGGCGAACGCGTTCTCGGCTGGCGGCCGGAGGATGAAGATTACGCCTATCCGAACGTTGGCGAAGACGACTGTGCCGGCGGCATCGAACACGGAGCGAGCATCGATATCCCGCATCAGATGGCGTGGTTCTACTATCTCGCCCGTATCTGCAATCACTGCACTTATCCGGGCTGCCTGGCATCGTGCCCTCGCGGTTCGATCTATAAGCGGCCCGAGGACGGCATCGTTCTCGTCGATCAAAACCGCTGCCGCGGCTATCAGGAATGTGTTCGCGGCTGTCCGTACAAGAAGGTGTTTTTCAACCCGATGACGTCGACATCGGAAAAATGCATCGCGTGTTACCCGAAGATCGAGCAAGGGCTGTCACCACAGTGTTTCGCAAATTGCATTGGGAAGATCCGCGTTGCCGGATTTATCAATACGCCAGACAAGGCCGAGGCTGATAACCCGATCGATTACCTAGTTCATATCAAAAAAGTTGCGTTGCCGCTCTTCCCGCAGTTCGGACTTGAGCCAAACGTCTACTACATTCCGCCGATCCACGTGCCGACGGCCTTTACCCGCCAGATGTTCGGCCCCGGTACAGACAAGGCCGTCGAGATCTACCGAAACGCACCGAACGATCCGGACCTGACCAGCTTATTAGGCCTATTCGGCTCGACCGAGGCGATAATGCGCAAATGGAAACGTGTCGGCGATAAGGCTATCGGAATGGATGAGAATGGAAAAGAGCTGGTCAATGTACCGTTCAAGGAACCGGTCCACATTCGACCGGCCTACGACAAGCTCTATCAGATCACGCGCACCAATTGTCCGTGAGGAGGTTCATTATGCGATTCGTAACGTCGCTCACTATTTTGGCTCTTTTATGCGCGACTTCGTGCAATAAGGTTCAGGTCCCGACGCCCGAGGTCAATGTCGCCCAGGTCAAGGAGATCTCGCTTGACCCAAATGCGGCCGTCTGGGATGCAGTCTCGCTCCACGCATCGAAAATGATCCTGCAGGATCTCGTAGAGCCGCGTCTTTTAGAACCGTCGACGTCTGAGGTGATGGTCAAGGCGATCACCAACGGCAGCGAAATAGCATTCAGGCTCGAGTGGCTGGACGAAAGCCAAAGCGATCTTCCAGGGCCTAAACATTTCATTGATGGTTGTGCCGTACAGCTTCCTTCAAAGGTCGATCCAAATGTCCCGGCCCCGCAGATGGGTGAGGTCGGGAAAACAGTTGAGATCTCATACTGGCGTGCCGATTGGCAGGCGATCGTTGAGGGGCGAGCCGATAATATCAACGCGATCTATCCAAATGCATCGATCGACCATTACCCGGCGGAGGCGAAGCCCCTCGAGAATAACCCGCAGGCTCAGGCCGAGGCTGCGGCTCGGTACGCTCCGGCCCGTGCACTTGGAAGCCGGCGCTCCGGACCACGCGAGCAACCAGTCGAAGACCTGATAGCGGAAGGGCCGAGCACATTGTCGCCGGCCCCGAACTCTGTCTCAAAGGGAAAAGGCGTCAAAACGCCTAAAGGGTGGGCCGTCGTCATCTCGCGGCCGATGCCCGCCGGTTTCTCAGCAGTGACGCCATCGCAGATCGCGTTTGCTGTCTGGGAAGGCTCCCACATCGAGGTTGGAGCAAGAAAGATGCGAACCGGTTGGGTGCCGTTGATCTTAAAGTGATCGGGAGAAACTATGGCGGTGATCAGTGATCTTATGAAGGTTCATAAGGTGATCGACGGATTGTTCTTCGAGCACCAGCGGGCATTGCTTCATTTTAATTTCGAAAAGGCACTTGGCCTTCTTAAAGCGTATGAGTCAACTCTTTTCAGCCATATGGCTGACGAAGAAAATATTCTGCTGCCGGTTTACGAAAAGCGGGCCGACTTCCCGGCGGCTGGAGCTCCAAAGCTCTACTATGACGATCACGCCAAGATGCGTTCGCATCTTGGGCTTTTTAAGCAAACGGTCCGCGACATGCCCTCAGAACCTGAGTTGGACCGAGTCATGCTTCAGCTTCTGGATCGCGAAGCCTTTTACCTTCGCCTCTGCAGCCATCACGACCGGCGTGAGGCCGACTACCTTTATCCGATACTGGATGCCCTACTAGCCGACGAAGAAAAGTACGAGATGCTCGTACGCGTTCGGCTTCGCGGGGAAAGACATTGACTATGGGGCCATTATGAAAACCAAAAGAAACAGTACTAGAGATCTGCTCGCCGAAGCGGCAGAATGGCGGCTAATTAGCCTACTATTCGATTGTCCGTCAAATGACTGGCTAAGACAGGTCGAAGATCTCGCAGGTCCTGTCACCGACAAGAAACTGAAACGTGCTGCAAAGGCCGCTCAGAAACAAGCAAGTGAAGGATTATTTCATTCTATCTTCGGGCCGGGCGGACCAGCCCCGGGTCGCGAGGTCAGTTATCGCGGCTGGGTTCAACCGGGTTACATGTTGGCGGAATTGAATAGTTTCTACGACGCATTCTCGTATAAACCAACGACCAACGAGGTGCCTGATCACGTCGCTGTCGAGACCGGATTCGTCGCTTACCTGCGATTAAAAGAACTTTATGCTTTGGAAAACGGCGACAACGAAAGTGCCGATGTGACCTCAAAGGCCTCAGTAACTTTTATCGACGATCACCTTTCCAAATACGCTCAGAAACTGTCCAAATTGCTCGCCGCGTCCGGAATCGAATATCTGAATCTGGCAGGAGCCGCTTTGTTCGCGCGAGTCGGGCCCGATCAGGACAAATCAAAGCAGATCTTTCTCCCTGTACTCGACGAAGAGAACGAGTCCACGCTTGAATGCGGCTGGACTGCTTCTTGATTCGATTCGGAACGCGGCAGCCTGACGCCGGTTTTAATTGCGTTCGACAAGCTTGTCGGGAACGGCCTTTCGTTGCGCTCTCTTGTCGTTTACCCCCCTCTCTTACCTATTACACAACTCTTACATCGGTCCCCGCAAATAGCTGATAACATTTGAATTACGGAAAGAAAACGCTTACGGAAAAGCCCGACGTTTTCGAATCGGGAGAGCTGTCCTGAAATCAGGAGTCGGCTTTCCGTGGGAGGCCTCATCAATCGTGAAAGTATTACTTGTTTATCCTGTTTTCCCTGAAACTTACTGGAGCTTTCGCCACGCACTGTCGTTTGTCGGCAAGAAGGCCGCGTTTCCACCACTCGGGCTGTTGACCGTATCCGCCATGCTGCCGGAAACCTGGCAACGGCGTCTCGTAGATATGAATGTCGAGCCGCTAACCCCGAGCGATATCGAGTGGGCGGATATCGTCTTTCTCAGCGCGATGATCGTCCAGAGGGAGTCGCTCGATCAGGTCGTAAAATTATGCAAGGAACTTGGCACGCGAGTCGCAGTCGGAGGCCCGTATGTCTCTACCAGCTCGAATCTCGTACCGGATGCGGATTTCATTTTCGTAGGTGAAGCCGAAACGACCTTGCCGGAGTTTATCGACGATTTGAAAAGCAGCTCACCCAAACGCATTTATCAAGCGGCCGAGCGGCCCTCGCTTTTGTCCACGCCGGTGCCGGATTTCGGTTTGATCGACATAAACCATTACGCCTCCATGAATGTCCAGTTTTCACGCGGCTGCCCGTTTTCGTGTGAGTTTTGCGACATCATTGAGATCTACGGGCGCTCGCCGCGTACCAAATCAAGCGAACAGATGCTAGCTGAAATAGAGGCGATGCGAGTCGCTGGCTGGCGCGGAACGGTATTTATCGTTGACGACAATTTTATCGGCAACAAACGTGAGGTTAGAAAATTCCTGCCGGATCTTATTGCATGGTCTGAGCGACATAATTTTCCATTCTCTTTTTTGACGGAGGCAAGCGTAAACCTCGCCGAAGACGATGTTTTACTCGAGATGATGCAATCCGCCGGTTTTCACCGTGTATTTCTCGGTATTGAGACGCCCGCGCCCGCAAGTCTGAAAGAAGCCAACAAATCTCAGAATACAAAACGCGACCTGCTTGAATCGGTGCGAAAGATCCAAAGCTATGGAATCGAGGTCATGGCCGGTTTTATTGTAGGATTCGATAACGACCCGGAGGATATTTTCGAGCGGCAAATCAACTTTATCCGCGAAAGTGCAATTCCGCTTGCAATGGTCGGGCTCCTGACCGCCCTTCCCGACACGCAGCTTTGGAAGCGATTAGAGCGTGAAGGCCGACTTGTTCACGAGAGCAGCGGAAACAACACGGATTGTTCATTAAACTTTGTTCCAAAAATGGATCGCGGGCGCCTGGTCGAGGGATACAAACGCATTCTAAGGACCATTTACAGCTCGGAGGAATTCTATCAGCGCGCAATCGCTTGTTTATCGCGCGTAAGTAACGATGCGGCAGCATTGCAGCGAGTCAGCGTTACCGGCGTTCTCAGATCCTTCATAAAAATCGTGTTGAGGCTCGGCGTACGCGACCGGGAACGCCTTCGATTCTGGAAGTATTTATTCCGCGTCGTCAGGCTTTACCCGCGCAGTCTCGGAAACGGGATCGCCCTCGCGGCAATGGGTTATCACTTTAGAAAGGTGACTGAGATACATTGTGCAAAAGTTCCCGTAACGGAGTTTAAGGACGAAGGGACGCAATTGGCCGGCGAAATCAGTTTCGCCGACTGATCGGTTTCGGCGAATTCGGAGAAAGAGATCGATTAGGCCATCGTTGCCAGAATGTCAGTGATATCTTGTTCGGTAGTGTCGGGATTTATGAAACAAAATCGCGATACAGTTTCAGGACCTTCCGGGTTTCTCCATTTGGTGGGAGCGACCAGAGCGAATCCTGACTTGTGATTCTTGTAGGTCCACGCGCGGTAGTCTTCCGGCTGCCATCCTTTTCGACGGTACAGAACGCAGGACAGGCTAGGTTCGCGAACCAGCTCTGTATGTTCGGCTTCAGTGATCAATCGCCCTGCGATCTGAGCTAGTTCGATCCCGCGTTCGATGGCTTTTTCGTACCGATCCGTGCCGTGGTATGCCAATGAGAACCACAACGGGAGGCCTCGAACGCGTCGCGTTAGTTGTATCTGATAGTCCGACGGATTAAATCCCTGTGCACCTTCATCGCTGAAGATATCGAGGTAGGAACCTTCCTGAGCGTGGGCCTTTTTTGCGAGTTCCGGGTCCCGGTAGATGACCGCACCGCAATCGTATGGTGAAAATAACCACTTGTGGGGATCGATCGTGACACTGTCGGCTCGTTCGATACCATTAAAAAGATGCCGGACCGAACGGGCCGCCAATGCTCCGCCACCGTAGGCGGCATCAACGTGAAACCAGATGCCCTCGGATTTACAAATAGCTGCGATTCCCGCGAGATCGTCGATTATTCCCGCGTTGGTCGTCCCGGCGGTTGCGATCACAGCAAAGACCCTGCCGCGATCTTCAGCTGACATCACCGCAAGGGTTTCAGCCAAATGAGAGCTTTCGAGGCGGCGCTCCGTTTCGATCAGAAGGACGTCAGCGTCGATGACCTTCGCCATCGCCTTGATCGACGAGTGTGCTCCATTTGAGGCGATGACGATACCGCGTGTTTTAGAATTGCGTTCGTCCCGGTCTCGCCAATATTCGCGGGCGGTGACCATTGCTGAAAGATTTGCCTCAGTGCCTCCGCTTGCAAAAACACCGAAAGCGCCAGCGGGCATTCCGGTCAGTGACACCAGCCACGCCATCGCCTGGTTCTCAGCAAAAATACAACCGGCTCCCTCGAGCCAGAATGCCCCATGAACGCTGGTTGCCGAGGTGACGAGATCGAACATCACCGCCGCACGGGTTGGAGATGCGGGTACGAAGGAAAGATGCCGAGGGTGATCGATCGGGACACTCGCTTTGACCAAAACGTCCTTGAATAGTGCAAATGCCTTCTCGCCGCCAATGCCTTTGGGCGTGATCGTGTCGCCAACAAGGGAGTGTAACTCCTCTGCTTTTTTTGGAAAGCCGAGCTTAGGATCGGTATCAGAAATACGGCCAATCGCGTATTTGATAACATCAAGCGACATCTCGACAAGATCGATATCTACATTGTGCATAAATTTGAGGATCGGAGCCGTCTTACAATGTAGCTATTTATCAGAAGCCGGAATAATGTCCGATCACGACCGATAATACAACCAGCACGCCGTAAATGATCTCCCAAACGCCGATCTGCATCGCTTTCATTTTACTCCGACCCGCTGATAGCCCGGCTATAGCTCGATAGGCCAATACCGACATAGCCATAATCGTCAAAAACGAACTAAGGCCGTAGAAAGCTAACATTGATACTAGAAGAAGAGCCGCGACATGGGCGAGTGTCGGGATAATCCGGGAGTACCGGTTACCTTTTTCCAGACGAAGTCGCTCGCGAACATACAGGATAGAGGCAATTGACCTTGACGCAAAGATCGCCCATAGAGCGGCGGCGTTTACCAACGGCATATTAGCTGCCAGTCCGATCGCCGCGATCGAAGCCGACATAACGATAGCTCCCGTCAACTCAGGTATCAACTTGCGGCTTTGTCTAGAGGCATCAATGTATATCTGAAAAATAGCGAGCGGCAAGACCCAGATAAATGGGAGTAACGACTGGACGCCAACCGAAAGGAGCGTACCAGCAAGTCCAATGGAGAATATCGCACCGTAGCAGAGCAAAAATCGAAAGGCCAGGCTCGCACGCTCCCTGTTCCGCATGCCAAAGCGGTCCGCGATCAGGACCTTTAACGGTTGCCGTGTGAGAAACGCACCGATAGTAAGACAGGCGATCCAAGGAGCTCCGGTTGAAAACGCGATCGCCAGACCGGCGATTATGGGTTCGAGCAAAAATACCCATCCACCGTGTTCGACCGGAAGAGCGACTTGCCGCACTCGAACAACTCTAATTGGTGCTGTTATCGGTGCGGCAGTCGACATACTTTGGTTCATTCCGAGCGAACTTAGGCTCGAGCCTTTTGTTCGAGTTCGATAGCACGTGGAAAGAGCAGGTTGTTCTCAAGGTGAATATGCTGGTGCAGATCACGCTCAAATTCCCCGAGCCTGTGATAAAGAGCGGTGAAACTCGGGCACGCCTCCGCCGGCAAAGTGTAGTCATTCGTAACTCGACGCATTTTAACAAGTAGTTCCCCGACTTCTTCATGCTCGATGTTCATCATATTTACCGGATGCTGAACCGTTCCGAATGGCGGAAACGCAACGTTCAGATGATTCGAATAACTATGCTCCAGTTTTTGTATGTATGGGAAAAGAACCATTTCTTCCTTCACCATGTGAGGATCCAGATCATCACAGAGTGCCTGAAAAAACTCTTTTAACTCAAGGAGATACGGATGGTGATCGCCGTGACGGCTAGCGACCTTGGCCATCAACGGTGTCAAATGGCTCATTTCGTCGCGTGTATAGACGTGATGTTTATCCAAAATATGATCGACGAGATCGCTCAAGTCCATTTTGGAGAACGATTCTTGATCACTATTTGTTGATCCACCCAGGACGCCATCGATCTTCTCCTTGACTATTTCCGGACTCGCCCCGACGTTTCGACAGGCGTCATCGAACGGCGTGTCTCCATGACAACAATAGTCGATCTTGAATTCCTCAAAGACGCGGGTCGTCAACGGCATCTCAAGTGCTATTTCGCGTACTGTCTTACCTTGAACACTGATCATTAATTAATCCTCCAAATGTATACTCCAGCATAATTGTCGCCTATGTTTACAGGGGGAAATATGATCTCGGTCATGTTCCAAAACTCATTGAGTGGGGCATGGGGCGTCGCCTTTGGGGGTGGGGGTATCGGTCAGACTGGCCTTCACTCGCCGTCTGACACGACCCTAAAAGAAACGCCGTTTGTTATATTGGACAATCCCCAACTCACAGCCATCAATAATTCTTCAATTTTCGGCAAAATCATTCCATCGCCGAATGTCCGTTCTTTTCTTTAGAATTCAAATGTTCAACCGTAAGAATTCCATCGTTCAAGTGATAAATGCGGTCGAAGCCTTTAACCATGCGCTCGTCATGAGTTACGACAATGACTGCTGCTCGTTTCTCGTGTCCGAGTTGCCGTAATAAATCCATAACGGCTTTGCCTCTTTCGGAATCAAGTGCGGCGGTTGGCTCATCGGCGAGAATCACTACCGGGTCGTTGACGACGGCACGGGCAACCGCTACTCGCTGTTGTTCACCACCGGAAAGCGTGGCTGGGTAAATATCTGCCCGATGAGCTAAATCAAGTCTTTCCAATAATGCTCTGGCGCGTTTTAGAGCTTCTCGATTTGAAACGCCGTTGAGGGTTAAGACAAGAGCAACATTTTGGACAACCGTTAGAAACGGAATCAGATTGTAGGATTGAAAAATGATTCCCATTCGCTGTCGCCGCAGCAATCGATCATCAATCAACACTTTCTTTCCTTCAAAAATCGTCTCTCCGGCAATTTCGATTTTTCCGCTGGTTGGTGGATCAATCAGCGAAACAGCCCGTAAAAGTGTGGTCTTTCCTGATCCGCTCGGTCCCATTAAGGCGACCACTTCACCTGCTTCAACATCCAAACTCGCATCTTTGAGAGCGATAACCTCCGTATCACCTTCCCCGAAAATCTTGGTTAAATTTTGAGCCGAAACCTGCTGCATTATTCTCCAACAAGCCCGAAAAGTCTGAAATTTGCGTGAGTATTTTACCCCGCCATGGCCGTCGTCGCGTCAATACTCAGAGCTTTGTGTATGCCAATCCCACTGGCCGCGATACAAATACCAATTACGATTCCAAAAACCATTATTTGATCGCTGACCAGCAACACGAGACGACGCGGAAAATACTCGTAAGTCAAACTAATAATTATGGTTCCGAATACAAATCCAAGGAATCCCAAGATCAATGATTGCTGCAAAATCAAACCGACTATTTTTGAGTTTGGGGCCCCGATAATTTTCAGGGTTGCAATATCTCTGGTTTTCTCAAGTGTCATCGTGTAAATGATGAGGGCGATGATCACAGCCGCCACGACCAAGAGAATTATGCGGAATAGAAGGATTTGTTGTCTCGCTCTTTCGATTACATTTTTCGCTAAAAAATCTTCTTGCTGCTGGGTTGTCAAAACATTGTAATGCGTCCAGCGTGCTATATTTTTTGCCACTTCTTCGGCATTTGCCCAGGATTCCAGCCGAACCAAAATAACATTGGCGATATGTGAACTTTGGAGTAACGAAGAAAGATTATCGGCAGAAACACCGGCAAGTTTGGGATTTTCTGACAAATCCGATTGCAGACGTGCCCGGTCGTTACGAATCGCTTCATTGGATTTAAGAAACTGAAGCTCCTGTGCATCTTCAAGCGTGATAAACGCTGCTGAATCTCCCGAATTTGAAACAACGCCTTCCGTCAATCCGACAACCTCTAAAGTTATTCGTCCGAATTCGAATTGAGTTCCAAGCGAAACACCGGCTTTGCGGTCAACTACCATCTCATATCGGTTCTTCAGAATTGGGCGCCCCGCAGCGATTGCGGGAGGACCGCCGAGACCACCCAAACGATAACCGATGACCTGAAGCCGCAGGATTTTCTCCTGATGTTCGATCTGCAACAATTGATAAGCAACAGGACTAGCTTCGCTCACACCCGAAACCGTGAGGATATTGCGATAGAGATCTTCGGGAACCCGAGAACTTTCCGCAAATGGACCATTGGTATCTTTTTGCACAACCCATAAATCAACTTTGGGGGCACGAACAATGCTCAACGCGTCTTCAACCATACCCGCGTAAATTCCATTCATCGCCATCACTGTTGTGAGCAGCAAACCGAGACCTACAGCAGTTAAAATAAACCGACCCAACCGATATTCAACATCATGGAGTGCGAGGTTCATTGTTTCACCTGCGGCTCTTCTTTACTTTCTTCGGCAGCGCTTGAAACTCGCCGACCTTCATTGCTCAAATCGGATAATTTACCCGGCGAAACGACAACCTTATCTCCACTATCAAGTCCTGAAATCACTTCCGCCCAGCCGCTTGCATCAACCATTCCAGTTTGTATTTTTCTAAAATGCAAACGATTTTCAATCACCAGCCAAACGCCGATTCCTTCTTTTGAGCGAATCAATGCAGATGCGGGAATAACCTTCAAAGTCCTTGTTTTTGGTCGAATTATTGCTTCTAGCTGTTCGCCAAGCCTGATATGTTCGGGTATTCGCTCAAACGAAATATCAACGGCAATTTGTTCGGTTACGCGATCACTTTCACGCTGAATCCGTGTTACTTTTCCCTGCAAATTCCCCGTCTGCATCGAACGCAAAGTAATTTCGGCAAGATCACCAACTTCAAAAGAGTTTGAATTGCTTTCATCAATAAAAACAGTCGCCCAAATTGTTGTTGGGTCGGCAATTTTGAGTATCGGGGTTCCGGGATTTACTACTGCACCGGGTTCTAGTTCACGACTGACCACATATCCGCTTATTTGACTGACGATCACACCTTCAGATTTCCGCGCATCTGCTGATGCAAGTGCAGCTTCGGCAACACTTATATCTTGCTCAATTACTTTCAACCCGGTTCTTAGCGTTGCGACATCGTCATTTGCAACTTTCAGTTGGGCTTGAGCCTGCTTAACATCTTCGCCGACTGTATTGATTTGAGCCTCGATGTTTTTCACATCTTCCAATGCTGTATTTCGTTGAGCTTCGGCATTTTTTACATCATCGTCAGCGGCTTTCTCCTGCGTCAGACGTTCTTCCAAGTCCATTTTTGAAACATCGCCGGATTGGTAAAGTTTTTGCCACCGACTAGCGTTGTTTTGTGCTTGGAGGCGAAGAGTTCGTAATTTTGAAATGGTTGAATCGAATGAGGTTACGGCAGATTTCGCCCGACGCAAAGACGCTCTTGGAACTTCCCTATTAGTCATTATTCGTTGAACAGATGCTCGCTGAACTTCAACGGCGGATAGCGCCCGTTGAATCTCCGCCCGACGAACTTCCGCAGTTGACCTTGAACGCTGCAATGTGGATTCGGCACGCTCCATTTCAGCCCGTAATTCAGAATCTTCGAGCGTCGCTAAAACCTGTCCATTTGAGACCGTATCGCCTTGATCCACGTCAATTGAAATTAATCGCCCAGGTATTTTCGAAGCAATATTTACAACGATTTTTGATTCAACCGTTCCAATGCCTTGAATCGATGGCGTGATTCTCCTCTCCGATATTTCTGTAACCGTAACTTGTGGCGGGCGCAGCCAAAACCACAAAAGCCCCCCGGCCAGAGCCAAAAATCCTACTGCCAAAAGGACTCTCAAGAACGATTTTGTGTATCCGCCTTTCATTAACTGCTCATCGTTTCCAGTAAGCTCTTTCGAAAAATCACTTCTCCTTGAATTTGGTCAATAATACGGAAACTTTTGATAAAGCTCTTATTTCGTGAACGACATTTGGTTCGATCGTAACCAACACACCTACTTTTAGTTCAACCTCTTCCTTTTCCTCGCCGACAATTAATAGGCCTTTTCCCGCAACACATTGAATCGTAATCGGTTCGGCGGCTTTATGAGCATCCAAAATGGCTTTATTGCGTAGCGTGATTTGGACGATTTTTCGGCGATCACCATCAAAAAGCGGCGTAACCTCTTTATCTTTGCCGTCGCCGATTTTAGTTTGTAAATTCAACTTTTGCATATTTCTTTCCTGACTATTGACATTAAAACCGATGAACGTAATCATCAGAGCAACTCCTAAAACTACAGTTAAAAACAAAATTCTCTTCATTTTTGACAAACCCCCAACCTGCCTCCGAAACTTTATTAAGATTCAGACAGTTGAAAAATACTCGATTAGCCGATCAGATCATTTCCATCTGGTTGAAATCCGAAACCGCGCGCAAAGCGGGCAAAAACTAATCAAACTCATCAGTAAAAACGCAATTCGGTCAATCGCCGGGCCGCAATGGTCGGACCGGGAAAAATCCGTTGTTACCTCAGATGGTCGTATCATGCGGCTTAGCACGCGGCGTCGCCCTTGGGGTGAGGGTAGCGGTCAGACTGGTCTTCGTCGTTGTGGGCATTTAGACAAACAAAGTCCTTTTCGATCAATATTCTGAGTTCGGTTTGTTCGTCCGCAAGAAACGTTCCGGCAAGGCTAACCTCGTCGGAGTTGGCCCAGCTATTGGCGTCGGAGGCAGGTACGCGAACCACGATTATTCCGTCCGCAAAAGAGGCCGAAAAATTACTGTTGGGCGTCTTTTCGAGCAAGTAACCAAAGTCGTTTTTTCCTAGCCCAAACCGCACGTTGTCCCCGATGGTTCCTGTTTGATCAAAAGTCTCGACTTCGGAACGGGCCAACCGAAAACGAAGAGTGTTTTCTCTAATTCGAAGTTTCATGATCCATCCTCAACGCAAGTCTTAGAATAAGGAACGTAACACGAAGCACGGTCGCCGAAATATGATCCAGATCACTTTTTTTGCATATGGCTAACGGATAAGAGTGCGAAGATGCTCAGTCGTTTCGACGAATATTCTTCCGCCGACTATTTTCAGATATCCCTTTTCCGCGAGTTTTCGGATAGTCCGGATCGTGGTCTCGAGCGAAAGCCCTGCCATCTCAGCTATATCTTGCCGTCGATGGGTGATCTTCTTAACTTCGCCGGCATTCATTTCACCCGTAAGCCTCAAAATAATGCTCGCAACACGCTGCTCGGCGGATGGCGTGGCCAAAATCTGAACGGTATCGGCACGGTCACGGAGAATGCCGCACATTCGGTTAAGCACCAGGGAAGAAAATTCGGACGATGATTCCATTAAAGCAAGAAACTCACCCCGCGGGACCATTAGAAGCGAGCTGTTCTCGATTGCAACGGCTGTTGCGGGAAATCGCTTTCCGTCCATCGCCGGCGGAATTGCGAATATCTCGCCAGCCTGAAACGTGCCAATGATGATCTCCTTACCCGCCTCAGGATAGCGAACCATTTTGATCTTTCCAGCCAATATGATCGGCAAAAATGTGGCCGGATCACCCTCGAAAAAAACGTGCTCGCCGCCACCGAACGAACGTCTGCGTCCAATAGCAAAGAGACCTTCTGTTAGTTCGGCACTAAAATGGTCGGATATTTGACTCATGAACGTATGAAGCCCCCCAGCGATTCCCAAAACAATAGTTACATTTCATGAGCCAAATCATAAATCGAACGGCCGGAATTTGATATTTAATAAGGGAGCACGAGGGGACTCACATGAAGTATTTTCTCCGTACACTTTTACTAACAGGAAATTCGACTGTGATCTATCCCGTTTACGAAGGGCCTTCTACTCATTTTTACATTACTCGCTATCGATCCGGATCTTCTTTGACCGCGAGTTTTCACGCTGCCGATCCGCATAAATACGCGCACTGGTATTTTCGCCTGTAACGTTTCGAATATATGATAACTATCTAAGCCCAAGGAATTGCTCATTAGTTGTACGCACCATATTCTCTTTTAGGTTGGCACTCATTTTGCAGACGACAGATGGTTGCCCTATAGAAAAAACGAATGCCCATCGAGATCACCAAGCCAGCTACTTCGATTAATTATCGCAACCCGACCTTGATCGGGCTCGGGGCATCAATGGCTCTGACGGCACTTGTTATTGTCGGTTCGCGAAATCTTGAACATTTCGATTCGGCTTTATTCGGGTATCTGATCGCGAGTATCGTCGCGTTCGGCGCAATATTTTTCCGCTATGCACTTTGGCTCCAGCGTCCGGCGACGCGGGCATATTTTTCCAGAGGGTTGAAGCTTTTTTTCCAGCGAAAGAAATTTGCACGCAACACACTAGATGCCACAAAAACGGTTGGCATAAACATGCTCGCCCAGAAGTTTATCTTCAAACGGGCCAAATCAAGATGGCTGATGCATTTTCTGATCATGTGGGGCTGTATTTTGTCAGCGGCCATCACCTTCCCGCTGGTATGGGGCTGGATACACTTCAAACTTGAGAGCGAAACAGGCTACAAGGCCTACGTATTCGGCTTTCCAATGCAATCGATGGACGTCCACAGCGTACTGGCATTTTTCACGTTCAAGGCTCTCAATTTCACGGCTCTCATGGTGCTAGCGGGCTGTGCTATTGCGATCCATCGCCGATTAAAAGACCGCGGAGCAATTGCGGTCCAGCAATTTCTTTTGGATTTTGTTCCCCATCTTTTGTTGATCGCGATCTGTGTTTCGGGACTTATGCTAACGGCATCGAGTACATATTTCGGTGGGTATATGTACTCGTTCATTGCCCTGACCCATCAAGCGATAGTGATAATGACGCTTTTCTTCCTACCGTTTGGCAAGCTATTTCATATTGTTCAGCGTCCGGCGTCGATCGGCGTTGAGCTCTATCAACAGCGAGCGAAAGAAATGGAGCAGGCGAAATGTCGGCGGTGCGGCGTAGAATTCGCGTCTGTTATGTGGCTCGGCGATCTGAAGAGCGTCGTCGAAAAAGTCGGGTTTGACTACACAATGGAAAATGGTGAGAAGTTGCAGGATTATTGTCCGCGTTGCAAACGTGTAATCCGGGGCCTTGCATACTCCGTCCTAATGGATCGCCCCGATAAGGTCTTTCACGGCTCACGCTCCGGCACCGAATAGCAAATAATGTCAAAAGTTGAGAATCTCGCAAGTATCATTGATCGTTTCGGCCCTCATTTGCACGATGAGCCTATAGGCGGTTGGAGCGCCGAACGAAAAGTCGACAAGATGGTGCCCACCCACTGTCCGTATTGCGGAATGCAGTGCGGAATGAATCTGCTCGTCGAGAAGAATCATGTTGTTGGCGTAGAACCGCGTTACGATTTTCCGGTAAACGAGGGCCGATTGTGTCCAAAAGGAGTGACGGCGTATCTACAGACACATCATCCCGATCGGCTGGAATACCCGCTGATAAAACAAAATGGCAATTTCGAGCGAGCGAGCTGGGACGAGGCTCTCGATCTGATCGTGGCGAAATTTAAGGGGCTGCAGGAAAAATACGGAAAGGATTCAATCGCTGTTTATTCAGGCTCGTCGCTGACGACCGAAAAGACATATCTCGTCGGTAAATTCGCCCGCCTTGGTTTGCAGACCAGATACATTGATTACAATGGACGGCTTTGCATGGCGTCCGCTGCAGGCGGCAATAACAAGGCGTTCGGCATCGACCGGGCGGCAAATCCATGGAGCGATATACCGCACGCCGAGGTTCTGATAATCGCCGGAGCAAATTGTGCCGAAACGTTTCCGATCCTTAACGGATTTCTTTGGAAACAACGTGATAACGGCGGCGTCTGGATCGTAATCGATCCCCGCGAGACCGCGACAGCTCGTCAAGGCGATCTGCATTTACAGCTCAAGCCCGGAACGGATGTCGCCGTCGCGAACGGCATCTTGAATGTCCTCATAAATGAGAACCTCATCGATCAGGCATTTATCGACAGCCGCACTAATGACTGGGAAGCGGCCAGGGCGGCGGCATTGAATTATCCACCCGATGTCGCTTCAGAGATCTCCGGTGTCCCGGCGGGGAAGATCATTCAGGCCGCTCGCCTCTACGGTCGTGCAAAGACCGGAATGATCATGCATGCCCGCGGCATCGAGCATCATTCGAACGGGACGGAGAACGTGCTGAGTTACATCAATATCGCACTTGCGACCGGTAAGATCGGCTCGGAAGGCCGCGGTTACGGCACGATCACCGGTCAGGGCAACGGCCAGGGCGGCCGTGAGCATGGACAGAAGGCCGATCAACTTCCAGGCTATCGGTCGATGCTCAATCCTGAACATCGGAAGTACATTGCCGAAGTCTGGGGCATCGACGAATCTGAAATGCCTGAACCTGGCGTATCCGCCGTCGAGCTGTTTAACAAAATGCGGGAAGGCGAGATCAAAGGCCTTCTCTCGATATGCAGCAACATGATGGTCTCGCTGCCGGATACCAATCAGGTGCGGAAGTCGCTCGAGGGACTCGAATTTAACGTCTGCATCGACTTCTTTATGTCCGAGAGCGCCCGTTATGCCGACGTTGTCCTCCCCGGTACAACATGGTCCGAAGACGAAGGTACGACCACCAGCGGCGAGGGCCGCGTGATAAAGATCAATCAAGCGATAGACCCGCCCGGTGAGGCTCGCCACGATTGGCGCGCCCTCCAGGAGATCGCTCATAGGATGGGTCGCGGAAAGTACTTTCAATTTGAGTCTCCTCGGGAGATATTTGACGAGCTCCGAGTCGCTTCCAAGGGTGGGAAGGCAGATTATTTCGGGGTCACTTACGAAAAGATCGACAAACAGGACGGCGTGTTC
The DNA here is from genome assembly GCA_016716435.1 of Acidobacteriota bacterium. Lineage (NCBI taxonomy): Bacteria > Pseudomonadati > Acidobacteriota > Acidobacteriota bacterium. Next base: position 53,188 of record JADJWI010000001.1, read on the forward strand.
TGGCCATGCCCAACCGAGGAAAGCACGGGGACGCCGCGTCTTTTCGAGGAACGTTTCGCTCACGATGACGGCAAGGCAAGATTTCACGCGATCGAGTACAAAGGGGCTGCGGAAAAGCCCGATGAGGAGTACCCGCTCATCTTTACCAGCGGTCGTATCGTTCACCAGTATTTGTCGGGCAATCAGACCCGGCGTATTGGCTTTCTTGTTCAGCAGTGTCCGGAGCCATTCGTTGAGATGCATCCTGAAACCGCAATGAGATACAAGATCAACGATGGCGAGCGGGTCAAGGTGATCTCGCGTCGCGGTGAAGGTATATTCCCCGCTCTGGTAGTAAAAACCATCAGGCCCGATACGATCTTTATCCCGTACCACTGGGGCGAGGAACTCGCGGCAAATCAGATAACCAACGCAGCACTCGACCCGACCTCGAAAATACCGGAATTCAAAGCATGTGCTGCTCGTCTAGAGAAAATACACACGAGAGAATTGCCGATACTGGGCGAGGTGCGAAAGGGAACGTCGCAAAATGAAGTGCAGAAAGGAAAATAGAGCATGAATGAAACGATGTTTATCGACCCGCAGCGATGCATAGGATGTAGGTCCTGTGTAGCCGCATGCCGCGAGTGCTCGACACACAAGGGCTACTCGATGATCTTTGTCGACTATATCGACCGCAGCGAGACGACCGCTACCATGCCCACCATATGTATGCACTGCGAAGAGCCGACTTGTGCGCTGGTTTGCCCCGCGGACGCGATCAAACAAAATGAAGATGGCGTGGTCATGTCTGCACTGAAGCCACGATGCCTCGATTGCCGCAATTGTGTGAACGCGTGCCCTTTCGGTGTGCCGAAATACAATTCCGCGATGCATCTGCAGATGAAATGCGACATGTGCTACGACCGAACGAGCGAGGGTCTCAAGCCAATGTGCGCAAGCGTCTGTCCGACAGGAGCAATTTCGTTCGGTACTTATGAACAGATCGTTCCGCTACGTAGAACTAAGCCCGTCAATGCTCACGTTTTTGGCAATCAAAGCGTTAAGACAAAAGTCTACATGATGCTGCCGACTGATGCTGATGAGGTAAGCGTCGACGGGTGCGGCGTTTTCGAGGGACAGATAGCGCTTGACGGAGCTAACGTAAGCGAAGAATCGTGGATAGATACTCAAGTGGAGGAATCCAATAAGAGCAATGAATTCTAAAGCATTCCATCAAGATACGATCAATAAGATACTGGCCGCGGATAATGAAATATCGGATGAAGTAAATGTCCGCACAGCGTCGGCTCCGTTTCAGGCCGAGTTCCCTTACGAACGAGACAGCGAAGCTCAGGTCACAAGGCGGGAGTTCTGCAACTTTCTCTTTTTGACGTCGAGTGCACTGTTTTTGGGCGCGGCTGGATTTGCAGGGAAATCTGCGTATGATGCCCGATCGCCAAGAACCTTTACGCCAGCGAAGATCGATGGTGCAATGAGCATCGAACCCGGATCAGCCTTGAATTTCGCGTACCCCTCGGAGGAAGATACCGCGATCCTGATACGCGACACCGACGGCACCTATGCTGCCTTTGGGCAGAAATGCACGCATCTGTCTTGCCCGGTCTACTATTCACAAGCAAACGACCGTCTCGAATGCCCGTGTCACAATGGTGGTTTCAGCTCCAAGACAGGCGAGGTATTGTATGGCCCGCCGCCGCGTCCGCTCGACAGAATTGAGCTTGAGACGATCAATGGTGAAATTTTTGCAGTTAAAAGAGAGGTGCGTGGCAATGAAGGATAACGCCAAGCCGAGAAGACCCCAGAGCCGCGGACTTGCCGCCGTTTGGCAGGCCCGGCTCGCGATGCTTGTAATGATCAACGTGGCTCAGCTCTGGATCCTATCGGCAGCGGTCGAGGCGGCTCTTGCTCAGTCGTATGGGCAGTTGGCACCGCTCGTTATTGCATCGGGAATATGCTGGCTGATCGCTCTGAGCATCTTTCTGTGGTGGCGCCCCGCCGGCGAAGGAGGTAGACGCTATTAACCTTCAATTCTTAAAACTAGCCGTTTTAGGCATCGCGGTAGGCGGAGCACTTGCGATCGGGGTTTACACCTTTGTGTACGCCAAGGGATATTCGTATCTTTCGAACGACCCTGGAAACTGCGCTAATTGCCACATCATGAATGAACAATTTGATGGTTGGCAGAAGGGTAGCCATAAGAACGTCGCGACCTGTAATGATTGTCACACGCCCCACGATACCGTTGGAAAATATATGACCAAAGCCTCGAACGGCTTTTGGCATTCCTATTATTTCACCACTAATACTTTTCATGAACCGATTCAGTTGACCGAGCGAAGCCGGCAGATCACCGAAGAATCCTGTCGGCACTGTCATCAGAATATGGTTGATGCAATAACCGTTTCATTAGATAAAAAGCATACGGATGAGGTGTCTTGTCTCAGGTGCCATCGTTCAGTGGGGCACTTACATTAAAAAATTGGCTCAGTTGTAATACTAGGAGAAGGTAGCATGGAAAACGAAGAAAACACGGTGTCTAAAAAAGCACCGGCCAAATCGAGGTTGTACGGAGGAAAGGTCGTGGTATCGGTCGCGTTTCTAGCGTTTGCCGCGGCCATTCTTGGCCTTGGGCTTCTAACAAATATTCTTGAGCGGAAAAATGAGGCTAAGAACCCTTTTTTTCGTGTGGTTGAATTGACCGACGATACGACCGACCCAGAGGTCTGGGGTAAGAATTTTCCTCTCCAGTATGATGGTTACAAAAAGACCGTCGATCAGGTACGAACTCGTTTTGGCGGCAGTGAGGCGGTTCACAAAACGCCAAAGGACTCTGACCCGCGATCGATGGTAGCCCAGTCGCGTCTGGAAGAGGACCCTCGATTAAAAACGATGTGGGATGGCTATGCTTTTGCTGTCGACTTTCGGGAAGAGCGGGGCCACGCTTTCATGCTGGAAGACCAGATGTTTACTGAAAGGCAGAATGTTGTTAAACAGCCTGGTAGTTGTATTAATTGTCACGCCTCCGCGTACGCTGCTTACAAGAAACTCGGAGGTGGCGACATCGTAGCTGGGTTTCAAGCACTCAACAAACTGCCGTATTTTGAAGCAAAGAAAGAAATTTCACACCCGGTTGCTTGTATAGACTGCCACGATTCACAAACGATGGCATTACGAATTACCAGGCCCGCATTCATGGACGGGATAAAAGCGTATAAGGCGTCTCAAGGGATCCAAAATTATGATGTAAATCGTGATGCAACTCGGCAGGAAATGCGGAGCTACGTCTGCGGTCAGTGCCACGTAGAATACTATTTCAAGGGAGCCGATAAGCAGTTGACCTATCCTTGGGAAAAGGGGCTAAAAGTCGAAAACATTATGGCCTACTATGATGAGGTAAAACACAAAGATTGGTCACACAAGCAAACTGGAGCCGAAGTTCTGAAAGCTCAACACCCTGAATTTGAGATGTTCAACCAGGGAATTCACTCAAGGGCAGGTGTTTCCTGTGCCGATTGTCACATGCCGTATAAACGTGAAGGGGCAATGAAAATCAGCGACCATCATGTTCGGAGCCCGCTCCTGAACATTAGCCAGAGCTGCCAAACTTGTCACAGTACGAGCGAAGCGGAGCTCAAATTCCGGGCCGAGGCGATCCAGGAACGCACTTTCAATATGCGAAACATTGCCATGGACGCTCTTGTGCAGCTCATTGACGATCTTAGGAAAGCGAAGGAAAGGGGCGCGACAGACGAAGACCTCGCAGCGGCACGAGACTTTCAGCGGAAAGCACAGTTTTATCTCGATTTTGTCGAGGCCGAAAACTCAATGGGTTTTCACGCTCCCGCCGAGGCGGTAAGGATCTTAGGCGAATCTGTGAATTTTACACGCCAAGGGCAACTGTCGCTTAAAAATGGAAAAACCCTGCTCGCTACAGCTGCCGCGCACTGATTTCTTCATACGATACCGAGAGTGGTTTAGAGACGTTCTAAGGGACAAAGAAGGGACACGGTATTAGACCATTACCTTTGTGCGGCGATTTGTCCGCATTCTCTGCGAAGTTCTTTGCGATTATGGAAACGAGCACGCCTCCTGGGGCAATCCGGATACTGATATTAAATACACTCGCGTTCACCGTATGTTTTTCGGCGTGGATGTTAAACGGCGTTCTTGTTACTTTTCTTTCGGTAAACCAGGTCTACAAATGGACCGCCTCTGAGATCGGTTGGCTGATGGGAATACCGGTTCTTGCAGGCTCTATTTTTCGTCTGCCTGCGGGTATGCTAACCGACAAGTTTGGTGGCAAACCAGTAATGACGGCGACCTTGCTCCTCTGTGCGGTCCCAATGTTTCTTCTTTCAAAGGTCGATTCATTTACTGGTTTCGCTCTGTGTAGTTTCGGATTTGGGCTTGTCGGTGTAAGTTTTTCGATCGGCATTGCCTACACCTCGGTCTGGTTCCCGAGGTCAAAACAAGGATTTGCTCTCGGTATCTTCGGAGCCGGAAATGCCGGTTCGGCCATCACCACTCTTGTAGCTCCAACATTACTCAACACGTTTACGGCAAACGGTTCGGACATCGATGCCTGGCGCAGACTGCCAATAGTCTATGCCGCGGTCCTTGCGGTTACGGGCGTAATATTCTTTCTGGCGACGACAAATAAGAAGCCGCTGTGGGTAGCGAAGACTTTTGCCGAACAACTCGCCCCTCTCAAGAATATTCGCGTGTGGCGTTTCGGACTGTACTATTTTCTTGTATTTGGCTGCTTTGTCGCTTTTTCGCAATGGCTCGTCCCCTATTTTGTAAACGTCTATTATTTGCCGTTGGTTACAGCCGGTTTGCTGGCCGCACTATTCAGCTTTCCCTCAGGTGTTATCAGGGCGTTCGGCGGCTGGCTGAGCGATCGTTTTGGCGGTCGAAAAGTGATGTATGGCGTCCTCGGCCTGTCGTTACTACTATCCGCTCTGTTGATAATTCCCAAAATGGAAATATCGTCACCGGGCAAGGGGGTCGTAGCCGAACGTGATGGCGTTGTAACAGGTGTCGACGCTGATTCTGTCACTGTGGACGGCAAAAGATATCAGGTCAATGCCAAAAAGGAAACGGGCTCGGTCGAACAAGACCAAATGCTTATCTTCCCTACAAAAGAGATATGGCAGGAACCCGTTGTACAGATCGGACAGGAAGTAAAACGAAAAGAACTGCTGGCGAAAGGGACCACCAAGATCTTTTTTCAGGCCAATGTGTGGATATTCGCCGGGATCGTGATGTTTCTGGGTATTGTCTGGGGCGTCGGCAAGGCTGCTGTATACAAACACATACCTGAATATTTTCCCGAGGAAGTTGGCGTCGTTGGCGGAATGGTTGGAGTTCTGGGCGGCCTTGGCGGTTTCGTAAGCCCAATCATCTTTGGCTATTTACTTGATGAAACCGGCCTTTGGACTAGTTCGTGGATGATGATGCTCGTCCTTTCAGCGATCTGTTTGGTCTGGATGCATCGCGTGATTCAGAAAATGATGCACGAGCAGCAGCCGGATCTGATGAAGAAGATTGAGGATTAAGGAAGTACTTTATGTCAGCCTGGTTAGAAAAATGGACCCCCGAAGATGCTGATTTTTGGGAAACAACCGGAAGCAAGATCGCCTGGCGTACACTGATCGTCACAACGACAACGCTAACGCTTTCATTCGCGACGTGGTTTATGATGAGTGCGATCGTCGTCAAACTGCCCGGGATCGGCTTTAAATTTTCCACCTCACAGCTCTTCTGGCTTGCAGCGATGCCGGGTCTTGCCGGCGGAACGCTCCGAATGATCCATACGTTTTTACTGCCTATCTTCGGTACGCGAAAGATCATAACCATCGCCACATTTCTCAAACTGATCCCATGCATCGGACTAGGTTTGGCAATAATGAATCCGGAGACTCCGTTCTGGTTATTTATGGTTTTGGCATTTTCTGCCGGGTTTGGAGGCGGCGACTTTTCGTCCTACATGCCCAGCACGAGCGTGTTCTTTCCAAAGCGATTGCAGGGTACGGCATTGGGCATTCAGGCTGGAATTGGCAACTTCGGCGTAAGTCTCGCTCAATTCGCGACACCCATGATCATCACTTTTGCGATGATCGGTGGTTCGCAGACGATCCAAACGATCGATCCAAATACGAAGGCAGTCACGGGATCAAATTCGATATGGCTGCAGAATGCAGCATTCTGGTACGTTCCCCTACTGATCATCATGGGCATCTTGGCCTGGCTGTTGTTGCGGAGCGTGCCCATTAAGGCGTCGTTCACCGAACAGCTAGATATCTTCAAAGACAAACACACCTGGTTTTGCACAGTCACTTACCTCATGACCTTCGGAGGTTTCTCCGGTCTCGCCGCAGCGTTCCCCTTGCTCATCAAAATTCTATATGGAGGCTTTCCTAACCCGCCGGATCCGCTCAAGTATGCATTTTGGGGACCTCTAATTGGATCTGCCAGTCGCGTCCTATTTGGGTTTGTAGCGGACAAGGTCGGCGGAGCGATCTTGACGACGATCTGTGGACTCGCACTAATTACAGGGACGATCACAATGATCGCGTTGGGTCTATTTGCACCGACATCGGTTGATCAGTTCGGACTATTTGTGACGCTTATGCTGACCCTCTTTTTCTTTACGGGAATGGGCAATGCCGCAACATTTCGCCAATTTCCGATCATTTTCGGACACAATCCGCGACAGGCTGCGGGCGTTATAGGTTGGACGGCAGCCGTCGCTGCTTACGGCCCATTCCTATTCTCGATGTTGATCAGCACAGTACTTTCGGCGACCGGAACCGTCGATCTATTCTTTATAGGCCTAACTGTATTTTTTGTAGTTGCCACCTTTATTAATTGGTGGTTTTACAACCGAAAAAACTGCGAGAGGCCGAGCTAAGCTTTGCTAATTTTACGGAAGTCTCTCTTGAGGCTGGTACTCCCGCCCATTCCTTAGCAGTAATAGAAGACGAGGAGACACTTTTAGAATACTTTTGAGGCAATGAGATTGATCGATGGATTTGTTTTGGCAGGCGGACAAAGCCGGCGGATGGGGCAAAACAAGACGGCACTGTTGCTCGGCGGCAAGACGCTTATCGATCGTGCGGCCGATGCATTGTTTCCCGTTGCAAACACAGTTTACGCGGTCGGTAATTTAACCCACCAAATTACTTCGCTTCCGATAATTCAAGATCATCCCATTACGGGAGATACCCGCGGAGCGATCGTGGGGTTATATACAGCGCTTGTGAACGCTAAGACCGAGTGGGTAGCCGTACTCGCGTGCGACCTGCCATTTGTCACTGGCGAATTGATGACTCGGATGGTAGACATTATGCGGCACGGCGCGGAGTTGCAAATGAACGATGTCGATGCCGTCTTCGCCGAACAGCCAGATGGACGCATTCAGCCACTTTGTGGGCTGTATCGTCGAGATAGGTGCCTGCCCGAGATTGAGAAAATGTTGTCAGATGGTGAATGGCGATTGCAGCAATTGGGGGTGCGACTCAAGACACGGGTAATTGGGTTTTCCGAGATCAAGGATATTCAAGGCGCCGAATTCTTGTTCTTTAACATGAACACACCCGAGGAATATCGATTAGCAGTCGAAATTGAAAAGAGATGCGACTCCAGTCCGTTTTAAGGCAGCCAATTCGCTAGGCCCCATAATCCAGGTTGTATGCGATCATGTTCCTTTCCCTTTTCATACACAATCCCTATTTGCTTATGCATGATTAGAAATTCTTTACCTCACATCTCCGGTTTCGTGGGCGACGCGAACGCTAAAATGTATCCGTCAGCATCAAGACTGTATGCAACCAACTCACCCCAGTCTCTAGGTGCCAGCGGGCTGAGTTCCTGGGCTCCGGCAAGGAGAGAGCGCTCGTGAAATGCGGCCGGATCATCCACCACTAAATAGATCTCGCCACGCAGAACGTCGGGCATTGAAGACGGATCGCCGATGCGACCTAACAGCCGTATAATCCCTTCCGACGGCATAAGGCCGAGAATCGTTTGTTCTCCAATCGAAAACTCCGTCATTCCAGGCACATCAAGAATAGGATCTTTCCCAAGAACCGTCGAATAGAATGCTGCACTATGCTTCTGGTCGGATACGTATAAGATGAAATGCACCTTCATTTTCCTCTAAACCTCGTGAAACTTAATTTCAGTACAACTTGCTGGCGGCGTTTTGCCAGAGTAAAGGGAGGCATCGCTCGCGTTTGCAACCGGATCTGATAGCTTGGACTCGTGGCCCCCTAAGTAAAGTAGTTGTACAGCCTACTTACCTTTTCTTGACGAAAGCTCCAGAAACGAGAAACATCAAACCGAAGAAAAATTCTCTAATTTCAATCCCGTCAACATACTTCGACAAGATCTGCCACGGCTCAGCGTTCGGTCTCGGCGTTGTTTTGAATGAGAGGTTGTGAAGCGTCTTCAATATCGGATTGAGGAGGTTTCCTGAGCGAGCACTCGAAGCTTTAGCTCCGAAAGCTACGACCCGCGCGCCAACCTTCAAGTGTAGCAAAATATTTTCCAACGCCCCTTCTAATGCATAGACATCAGGAGCCGCAAACATAACAAGACCATCGAATTCACCCGTCAAATTTGCGTCTTGCGCCGCAGCGACGATCACTTCTACATTATCCCAGTGGTTTGCCGCAATACGCCTCCGTGCGAGTTCGCTGTGCTTGGGGCTGATATCGACACCGACGACTTGGCCGGAGGGCCCAACCGCGTCAACAAGAAATGGAAAACTGCCTCCCGGACCGCAACCAACATCCAAAACACGGTCCCCTTCTTTGAGATTCAGGAGTTCGACAGCCTTTCGACGGACAGGCTTAATGAACGAGAAATCGAAGTTCGGGAATGGTTTCGTCAACTCAATCAGCAAGCGGCCATAAAGCGGCGTTAGTTCTTTGTCTTGTTTTTCCATCGAAACGACCTCTCTTGTTCAGTCAATCCCCAGAATTGCGTTAAAGAAAGAGACCACATGTCTCCAAACGAGGTAGAAAACGATCACCAAAACTGGGAAGCCGAAAGGAAACGCGCTCGCTACGACCGACGGGATTTCAACGTCAGTGAGCTTAGCTATTCCAAATGCTGTCATTGCCTGTACAAACGTAAGAAGTGCCCCATGAAGACCGATAGACAAATACCGATTTCTTCGCAATCGTACGTAAGCCATATTCCAAATGCCCCATAGATTTGGAACTATCGCCAAAGGAAAAACTATCAATCGCTCAATCGGGATAAGTTCGCTGTATTCGTGACGAGCAAACGTAAAAACAGTAACGAACAAAACAAGAAGAATCGTAGGGATAGTGATTCCTGCCATATATGCTCGAAGATAAGGATACGTTTTCATATGGATCTCCTGCGCTAGAGGTTGAACAGCAGCCCGGTAATCGCCTCCGGGACAAACAGGCAAAGAATCACGACAATGGCGACGAGGACGAAATCAAACCAGCGCACACGAATGCCCGAATCACTTAATTTTAGATGTACGCGAGGCCACAGATCTTGCGGTGGTTCCTGCTCGTCCATTGGAGCAATCGCGTTCCTAAGAAATTTGCTAAATTGTTCGTCATCAAGACGGTTCATGATTCTATACCTAGTTGTTTTAAGTGTTCGCGCAAAAGGCGTGTGGCCCGGAATAGACGCGACTTAACCGTTCCAACAGGAATACTCAGCGCCTCCGCAATCTCTTCATACGGTCTTTCTTCAATCAGTGCCAACGTTGCAGCCACTCGAAGTTTCGGTGGCAATTGGCTGAATGCTTGTTGAATCCGTTCCCGCGTATCCCGTTGAATCGCAGCATCGGGCGGCGTTTCAAGTGACCGATTTTCCTGAAATTGAACCTCCGGTCGAACATGTTTCAAATGGTCAAGAGCAAGATTTGTTGCAATACGTCGCGCCCAAGCCCCGAAACTTCGCGTTGGATCGAATCTAGCGTGAGAGCGATAAAGACGCCAGAATGTTTCCATTGTGAGCTCCTCTGCAACTCTCGGATCTCGAACTATTCGGACGATCCAGCCATATACTTCTTTCTGGAACTGCCGGAATAGTATTTCAAAAGCATCGAGATCGCCATGTGTGAACTTCTCTAGCAATTCCATTTCTTCTATTAAACTTACTGCCTACGTCGCATTTTGGTTCACTTTACCGACCACATTTCTGAAACAAAATATTTTTTCCGAGTCCAGTCAGGTTTTCCTGAAATTTGAAGAAAAAATATACGGGTCCTTGCCCCTTCGGCAGACAGAAGAAGAGACGTTTTCGGAACTCACCGCTCCTAGATTATTCTACGGTCTTTTCTTGAGCGAATTCAGCAAGACGACGTAAAGTGGGCGCAACGATCGTGGGCAAGTCTTGTCCAGCAATCTGTTATGAACGAGATACGTCAAATAACGACCCCCGACCGCCACTTCCGACAGGGCTCGTTATAAATTCCAATCAGAAGCAATTTGAAGCGCCGTTTCTTGACGGGCTCTTAGTCTGCGGTATCGAGCCTTTTTACCGCTTCCAGCAAGAGTTTGTCATCAGTTTGAGCGTAGACCGTTGTGATGCTCATGTCAGAGTGCGCAAACAGATTCTGCACTATAAGCGGGTTCGTATTTCGCCGGATTAGCTCGCTGGCGAAATAGCTGCGAAGATCGTGGAAGTGATAGTTCTCTTCTCTCGTTCCGCCTTTTTTGTTTATCCCAGCGTTACGGAGTGCAGTTTGCCATCGTTTACGGAAGTCTTTTACCGGGAACGGCAACTGTTTTTCATCGATCATCGCTTTCAATATCTTAGTCGCAGTTGCATTAAGCGGAACTAAACGCGGCGGTCTTCCTTTCGATCCAATGACGAATACATGTTCGTTTTCAAAATCGATAACATCTTCCGTGATCGCGACAAGTTGTCCGCGACGTAATGGAAGATTCACTGCGAGGACTATCAGTCGATAAAGCAGTGTATCCTTCTCCAACTCCGTCCAAAGCGCTTCCTTTTGTTTCGGATTTAGCAACCGTCTTCGAGGGGGCGGTTCCGGTAGAGCCTTCACGTATTGCATCGGGTTGCGTTCCAGAATTCCCTCTTCACACGCTAAGCTGAAGATCTTCGACAACGTGGACATGATCCGGTTGATCGACGCCGATGAGAGTGCACTTTCTTTCTTCCGTTTGTTTTGGCGAGTCTGAAGTTTGGTCCGGCAGTTTCGACAGTCCTGAGGACTGATGCTGGACAAAGTTTGCTTCTTGAAGTGACCAAGTAGAAGCCTTATATAAAGTTCCTTAGCTCCTTTGTTGACGTTGTTCTGCTGGACATAGGGCCGATATTTCTCGTCGATGAACGAGGCAAGAGTCGTGGTGGTATCGGTAACGTTATAGCTATGATCAAAGGACGCTTTAATGATCTGCCTCTCAGCCAGCTCAGCTTCCTGTTTGGTCTTCGCTTCGGGAATACTCTGATGAATGACCTTCCCTTTCAGCCGCTTATAGATCCACCATCGGGCTTTCGAATAGTCGGGATGGGAGGATGAGACTCGCTTACCGTTGTATCTTTTGTAGACAGACATATTCTTCGTTAGTAGATTTGCTCTGGTCAGTAGTCGAGGGACGTGACAAACCGGTGCCTCTCGCGTAGCCTTTCGCAAGTTCTATTCCGCTGACTGTTAGCCGCTTATTTGCTCGGAATCGGAGTGAAAAGGTGAAATTTGGAACGCCGATGCAACAGTTGGTTTTTCCTCGCACCGTGGTTGGTGCGTCTGTTCACCAAAACGGCTCTAATTTGAGGTGCAGAAGGTTGGTTGCAAAATGGAGGCGCTTTTTCTGACGGGTGGTAGGCCGTAAATGCGGCAATCAGGGGGCTTAGCAACCCGCCCTCTCGTGGCTGTGGAGAAACTACGAAAAATGGGACTTTCGGATTTCTCCGAAAGCCCCATGTTTATTGGTCGGGACGGCGAGATTTGAACTCACGACCTCTCGCACCCCAAGCGAACGCGCTACCAGACTGCGCTACGTCCCGAAACGTTAAATTTAGATTTACAGGAAAGGATTGTCAAACCCGACGCCCGGATGGGCCGATCTAGACTATCTACCGTTCTTTAGCATTGTCCGGAGCTCGAGCAGATGCTGGGCAAGATTCTTCAGCGCCTCGCGCTGATCTTCGCCAAGGTCTTTTTCGACCGCACGGACAGTCTTGACCGCCGTTTCGATGCGATCATCGAGAGTTATCTCATCGGCATCGTCCATCGGCTCATCGAAAAGTCCCGGAGCGTTGTCCGCCTTCGCTGAGACTGCGTCTTCGGGCGGTTCGGGACGGATGACCTTCAGCTTCGGGGCCTCGGCCCGCGATTCAAGCTGTAGCTTTTTTCGGGCACCGGCGATTGTGTAAAGATCTTCGTAAAGAAGCTCTTTTATCCGCAGGGCCGTTTCGACATCGCGACGTCGATAGCTGCGCTGGCCCGATCGGTTTTTCTGCGGCGAGAGCTGAGAAAACTCGGTCTCCCAATAGCGTAGCACGTGTGCCTGGACGCCAACGATCTCGCAGACTTCGCCGATCTTAAAATAGAGTTTTTCCGGTATGGCCACGGCTGCTTGCCCCATGATTTTCGCCTGAATTGTGTTAAAGTCAGAAGTAAATAAACCGCCGTTATTGTATGTATTTACGGCACTTGTGTCAATCTATTTAAATGCGGTCAGAATTCGACTTCATCCATCACATTAAGAAATTGCACGGGCTCGGCCGCGTCGGTGATGATTGCGCTGTTCTCCCAAAAGACGCCGAGACCGACATTTTGATCACCGCAGACATGCTCGTGGAGGCTGTCGATTTTCGGCTCGAATGGACAACGCCTGAGTTTCTTGGCCACAAAGCTCTTGCCGTATCGCTTTCGGACATTGCCGCGATGGGTGGCCGGCCGACCTTCGCGATGCTCTCGCTCGGCGTTCCAGAAAGCCACTGGAGCGGCAATTTTCTTGACGGATTTTATGAAGGGTGGCACGCATTGGCGAGAAGATTCAGCGTTGAATTGGTCGGCGGCGATGTCTCGCGTGTTCCCGAGAAATTTGTCATCGATTCGATCGTTTTGGGTGAGGTTTCGAAAGGGAATGCCATACTGCGTTCCGGAGCAAAGCCCGGCGACAAGATCTACGTCACGGGCTCGCTCGGCGGAGCTGCGGGCGGCCTGAAGCTGCTAGAATCCGGAACCAGGCACGATCAGGACTTGAGCCAAGCGGCACGGGAGTTGATCGAAAGGCAGCTTCGGCCGATGCCGCGTCTGGATCTGGCAGATCAGTTCCCCGCCTCGGCAATGATCGATCTAAGCGATGGTCTTTCGTCGGACCTTGGCCATATCTGCGAAGCCAGCGGCGTTGGAGCGGCGATCTATGCCGAACAGATACCGATCAACGTCCGGCTTGATTCGATTTTCAGTTCTCTCGACGAAAAACTGCATCTTGCATTAGATGGCGGTGAGGATTTTGAGTTACTTTTCACTGCCGATTCGAAAAAAATTTTACCGGCCGAAATTGCGAATATAACCTGCATCGGCGAGATCACTGCAAATAGTGGAAAGATTGAACTTATCCGCGACGGCGTGGCCTCAGAATTAAAGCCGAAAGGCTTCCAACATTTCCGCTAAAAATCCACCGACTGAAACTTTTTTTCGAAAAATGCTTGACAAGCGATTTTTTGTCGTGCTAAAACTCTTCACCTGTCGCGGAAAGTTCGCGGCAAGTTTTTTTGGAAGAAACGATATGACTCGAAGTTCGATACATACACCGAGAACATTCCCGACCCTCACGGCGGCCATTTTGATGCTGCCCGGAACGGGTTGGAATACGTTCGCGTGTGCGAGCCTCGAAATAGGCAATTATCAACCCAAACGGCGCGATCTTGATCGCACGGAACAACTAGATTGACACAGCGGGAGCGGCGTTCCCGCTCCCGAAACATCGAAAAGCGGACGAGAAGTTCTCGTCGCGAAGTTTTTAGGAGCGGTTACGCCCGGGTCACGGAGACCCAGGAGTAAGCCGCTCCTTTTCTTTTCGATGTTTGACAACTGAATAGCCGTTAACCAGTGACAAGGGACGAGTGGCGAGTGACGAGCTTATTGAGGCTTGTCACTCGTCACTATTCCCTCGTCACTGCTTTTAGGAGACGTAGCTCAACGGAATCAGAGCAGCTGAATACGAATCAGCAGGTTGTAGGTTCAAATCCTACCGTTTCCTCCAATTCTTCACGCATCGGCCGCCTATCGGCAAAGGCAGGCAGTCTGTAAAACTGTCGCTCATTCGAGCTGCGAAGGTTCGAATCCTTCCCGGTGCACCATCAACTTTTTTCGGGGTCGTCTAATCGGCAGGACGGCTGGCTCTGAACCAGTTAATGGAGGTTCGAATCCTTCCCCCGAAGCCAGAAGCAGTTGTCAGCGGTCAGGCGTCGGTCGTTAGACGAACACCATTCGATGACTCCCAACTGACCACCGACCACTTAGACAGAGCGTTCCGCAGATGGCTATACGGGCTTGTTTTGGAAACAAGTGTTCGCAGGTTCAAATCCTGCCGCTCTGACCAATTTTTCTGCACGCGTGGCCAAATCGGCAAAGGCGCCGGTCTTAGAAACCGGATATTGAAGGTTCGAATCCTTCCGCGTGTACCAACTTTTTCCGGGGACGAATGCAAAACGTCGAGCAAGCAGCCCTTCAAGCTGTTCCTAGCGGGTTCGAGACCCGTCGTCCCTTCCATTTCGATCTCGCGTATGTCGAACAAAGGACCATGTCCGCGGCCATCCCGGTTCCGGGCATCTCTCGTTGCACGCTTCATACGCCGGACGGGGAGCCGGATGCAATTGGCTCCCCGAAAAATTCGCGGGTGTAGCCAAGCGACCCAAGGCGGCGGACTGCAGATCCGTTCATCATCGGTTCAAATCCGATCACCCGCTCCACATGTTAGCTACGTGTTGCAACGCCGTGATACTGGAACGTGATCTCCCCATGAACTCCCCCGTCGAGAACAATCTTGGCCTTATCGATGTAAAGTACCGTCGGTAGAGCCGATTGCTTCGAGTAGAAGAGGAAGGCCATTACCGCAGTAGCAATGATCGGAGCCGGCCAAAACAAATAGCCGGTTTCGAACTGGAGCATCATTGCTACACCGGCCGCGAGCGAGCCGCAAAACAGCAAGATCGAGAACCCGCTCATCCATGACGCGAACCTGTATCGGTTCCAGCATTGTCGGCACAACGGCAGGCCGAGAGTGTGATTCTTTGACGTGATTGCAAGGACTACCAGAGCGACCAGAGGGCCGAGAAGGAATGAAAGATATGCGACTGGTGAGATCTTGCTAAAAACTAACACCCGGTCGGAAACCTGTTCGGACGTCTGACACTTGATGCATAGGACGACTGGATCGTCGTTACCAAACGAGTACCGGACGTTCGTAGAACTGAGAGATTCATCGTGATTATTGAAATGTGGCATTACGACTGGGTGAAAGGTGAGAACGTCTCGAATTTCATTTTAAGCATTCGGACGCCATTAAACAACAATTTTTTACACGCCTATATGTGGAACTTAGCTTAACCGACAAAGCACCTCACTGTGACTGAGGCAGATGCGGGTTCAAATCCCGCCGTTCCACCCAATACACCAAGGGACCGTGGCAGAAAGGCGTATGCACTTCCCTGTCGAGGAAGACGATGACGGTTCGAGTCCGTTCGGTCCCGCCAAAATTTCGAGGACGTTTAGCTGAGACAGATCAGCGTCGGCGTGAAGAGCCGAAGAGCTTGGCGCGATACCAAGAGCGTCCACCATTTCATTAGCCAAAAGGAGACAAGACCTATGTTTACACTTATCAGCCGAATTACGCCGGTGACGTGAATGCGAAGCTTTTCCTAGTTCGCTGAATTCGCGTCGCCACCGAAGCACCCGTTTTTCAGCACTAGAACATTTGAGGAAAAGACAATGCACAAGAAGTACCACATTCAGCGACGCGAGTTTCTGAACTTGAGGACCGACATGCGGGCGTACATCATCGCGGTAGTCGAAGACGCCCGCGAGAAACACGTCTGTTGCAAAGGTTCCGATGATTACAACGAGATCGCTCTTCGAATCGCTGATTGCAGCCAAGAGATAGAGCTTTACTTCGACCTCGAGACTTTTGAGGACCGGCAGAACAGCCTCCACAAGGTCCGACTGCTGGCTGAGGTGATCAACGAATTTCGTTCGGCTATCGAACGAGAGATCGAGGTCATCAACGCTCGCGACTCTGTTCACCGACACACTCGGGCAGCTTCGGCTGTCCACTAAATTCTCCCGCGGCGTCCCCGGCCGATTCACCCTCGGAATCGGCCGGGTTGAGAATCAAAAATATTTCGGCGGAACTTTCCGCCATCAAGTCTCACCACCACAAACGCGGAGTGATGGACGATGCGAGGGCTGCCGAATGCAATTGCTTACCTTGGCCCGCAATGGGCCTGTTCGTCGGCAGCCTGCTGATGCATCATCCTCACCGCGTTTGCCAACCAATTTTTTTCGGCCGCCCGCCGGTGGCCAAGCTGGTTAAGGCACTCGCCTTTTAAGCGAGGGAGCGTGAGTTCGAATCTCACCCGGCGGACCATTTTTGCGGTGTAGCTCAGCGGTAGAGCTCGGGGCTCATAATCCCGTGGCCGAAGGTTCGAATCCTTCCGCCGCAACCACTTTTGTTGACAGGTAACTCAGATGGTCAGAGTGCCGTTCTGTTAAATCGGAAGCCGCGGGTTCGAGTCCCGCCCTGTCAGCCAATTCACTTGATGGGAAAAGAAAAGGAACCGACGACCAGACCCACTTAGATCTTTTCCTTTTCGATCTTCAGAGAGTTCACGATCTTTTTCGCGTCTGGTAATTCAACCCGTGCGGCGGTGACCTGCAGGACAATTCGTTGTGATTTACCATTGAAGTAGCGTAAAGTTTGCCAGATCAAAATTATCTGGTCCTTGTTATCGAAATCTCGGATCTGTACCAAAGCTCCTCTTTGATCACCGATAGTATGATAGTCCGCATATTCCACCAGTGAGTTTTCCGCCTGCTGTCTTGTCTGATCGCCAATCAGGTCAACCGCAAGTAAATTTTCAGGTGTAGCGGATTCTGCGTCCATATCGGGTACTACCTTCGAAAAAGGCACGTTCCAATCTGTGACGGTAAGCTCAACGCTGGCGATCTTTGGTCCTTTTTTTGACGGAGCCGAACTCCAAGTCTTCGAATAAACGGTCCATGTGACTTCGCCGTTTTCCTGCAGAGACGAATCATCGCCCTCACTGGCTAGGTAAGCCGGCAACGAAATGCCGTCGATTCCCCATTTCTTAAGCTCAACCGCTTGCCATTGAGAAATTTCAGTGGCTTTCTTAGCTTCGGGGCCAGCACTGGGCGATTTCTGTCCACACGCAAAAGAGATCAAGAGCGCAAAAGCAAGCACAAGCATCATCATGCATTTCATAAATTTTCACCTAGTTAAGAATGTCGTCAAGACATCGTACACCAACTCTTTCGATTCCTCGATGTGATCGAATGACATCATTTAGTCTTTTTTCCTGATCTATAACCAAAAAAGGAGGACTTATGCCATATAACAAACTAAATATCAGCGGGGCGAAGTCGGATGTTCTGTCGTGGGTAACCCACGGGATGACGTTCGAAGAGGAGAACATGCTCCGCAACGTTTCGCGTCTGCCGTGCCTTTATAAGCACGTGGCGCTAATGCCGGACGCCCATCTGGGCAAGGGTTCGATGGTCGGATCGGTCATCGCGACGAAGGACGCCGTGATCCCGGCGACGGTCGGTGTGGACATCGGCTGCGGGATGATGGCGGTGAAAACGCCTTTCAAGAGCGGCATTCTCGACCGAAAGATGGCGGAGTTTCGCCACGAGATCGAGCGTGCTATCCCAACTGGTTTCAACGCTTACAAGGAATCGGTCGACGAGGCCTCGCGCTGGGATGCGTGGGAAACATTTGACGATCTGCACAAAGGCGTGCAGGACCGCAAGCGTAAGGCGATGGTCCAGCTCGGGACTCTCGGCGGAGGTAACCACTTCATCGAGGTCTGTCTCGATACGGAGGACAACGTCTGGCTGATGCTGCATTCGGGTTCGCGAAACATCGGTAAAGAACTTGCCGAGCGTCACATCGCGACCGCGAAATCGCTGCATCGGCTGAACGAACTGCCGTCGCCTGACCTGGCTTACTTCATCCAGGGAACTGACGAGTTCAAAGCCTATTGGCACGACCTCGACTGGGCCCAGAAATACGCGATGAAGAACCGCGAGATCATGATGAACCGCCTGCTGAAATCATTCAACCGAATGTTCGGTTGGAGCGCGGACACTCCTGTCCGCATGAGCGGCACTTCGTCGCGAACGGATGGTCTCGCCGGAGGAATCGGCGATGCGGACAAGAGTGTCCGCGCTCCGTTCACGGTCAACTGCCATCACAACTACGTCGCTCAAGAGGAGCACTTCGGCGAGAAGGTTTACGTTACCCGCAAGGGTGCGATAAATGCCGAAGACGGACGCTACGGTATTATCCCGGGCTCGATGGGAGCGAAATCGTTCATCATCAAAGGCCGTGGAAATCCGGAGTCGTTCAACTCTTGCTCGCACGGTGCGGGCCGTAAAATGTCCCGTACCAAGGCGAAGGCGAAGTACACGATCGATGATCTGAAAAAGCAGACGATGGGCGTCGAGTGCCGTAAGGACAAGGGCGTCGTCGACGAGATCCCCGGTGCCTATAAAGACATCGAGGAAGTCATGCGCGCGCAGCACGACCTCGTCGAGGTAGTCGCCGAGCTAAAGCAGGTCATCTGCGTCAAGGGGTAAGTGGGAACTCCGCCGTTTGGAGTTCCCGCTTAAGCGGGCTTCTTTTGGCCAAGGGCAACTTGAGATGGGGATCCAGTATCTTCCAAGTACTCCTTCTCGCGAGCATTCCACGCAACATGCCCAACCCAATACCCGGCAAGCAACGTGATAATGATTTTACTTGTGATACCAGGGAGAGTTAGCGGGCCGCCGTAAGCGACATCTACCAGTATCAGAAGACTGGTGCTCGTGAGGCAAACCTTTAATGCTGATGCAATCACGAAGTACCGCTTTCCCTTTGACCGCTTCGTTGGCCACTCGTTGACGCGTCTGGCGGCTTTCTTTGATTGCCAACGTCGGTATTTTGCCTGGAGATTTGTCATAGCATTGATTACAGCTTAGCATCGTTCTCAAAATCGGTTCAATAGATTTTTGATGCCACAACATGTCTGTTCCGCGGCCGGCGGGTACTACATCTGCTCGTTTCCAACGGCGACACCTCGTTGGCAAGGTTGGCCAGCTAAAGCTGGAACTCCAAACTGCAAGCGACGTTCGTTCAAGGGCCAGGCCTCCTGCCTTCCAAGCAGATGTCGCCGGTTCGACTCCGGCGCGGTGCTCCAAGTTCTGTCGCAATCTGCAACGCTTGTCTGCCGAGGTTGGCCAGCTAAAGCTAGAACTCCAAGCTCTGGCCTCCGACTTTATTTTGCGATGCTTTCGGCTTTTCTTTGAATCGCCGGGAGAAGGAGCAGGCGGATGGCTATTATGCCGAAGCGGGCCCATCGCCAGTAGCGTTTGAACTTGCGACGCGCTTCGTCGTCGGTGGCGACGGCGCGGACCTCGTGGGCGAAGAGGGTAACGTTCGGTTCGGCCTCGATGGTTTCGAGCGTCCATGCGATCTTGACCTGATCGGGTTCGTTACAGGCAGCAAAATCTTCGGGCGGGATCGCAGTAAATTTCACATCGCCGAACCACGGCTGGCAGACGGCACCGCAGATCAAAAGCCGGCCCGATTCTTCGACAAGCGTTCCCCACCCGAGTTTACGGGTCTCCTCGACGAGCCCCATCGAGTTGCGTTTGTCCTGTGTGCCGCCAAGAAGAAATTTGCGTGTATTGATGATCGTGCGAATCAGCCAGATCGATTGCATATCAAAGTCGTATGCCGTCTGCATCACGACCTCGGGCGGAGCCTTCACCCGCCGCTCAAATCTCTCGCGGACGTCGAACTCCGGAATGAAGTCGTCAATCGATGTCATCGCGAGTAATGTAGCACGAGCGAGGCTATGCGATCAGCGGTTGGCCGAGATGGACGAGCAGGCCGTTCACCGATTTTCTCGCAAGCGAACGCACGGCCGCAAAGGTTATTCCGCCTGATTCGAGAGCGATCTCGTTCGGCGTCATAAAGAGCGTGAGAAGTCGGTTGACAGGGTTGCTCTTTATCCACGCTTCGAGGTGGACGTCGCCTTCATCGGCCGAGATCTCGAGCATCGTCGGCAGTACGATGAGGCCCGATCCGTGTCGGTAAACACGCTTATTGCCGGAGCTTTCGATCAGTTCGAAGCCCTCTTCACCAGCCCATCGTTCGACCGAGGGCCAGATGTCTGTCGGGACGGAAAAATCGCGAATCGTTCGTGAATTCATCGTCTTAATAAATGTTGAGTTCCAGATAAATTCGTGGGAAAACAATAAATTAAAACGACAAGCATCGGTTTGTCGAGCGCGGAACGACTTCCTTGACCGCTCAGACGGCAAAGAAAATTAAGCTGTCGCGTTAGGACATCTTGCCCGAAGTCGCCAGCTTTCCGGCGATCCACGCGGTCGGAATGTAGGCGAATATGAGGTCAACCGCCACAAACCAAAACGGCGCCGGGATGAACCACGCGGCAAGTATCCCGCCGAGCATCGTAAACGCACCAATGCCGAGTGCGATGTTCATTTTGTGGCTCACCGCAAGCGAGGCCGCGGCGAATGCTCCAACGAATGAACCAAGCGCATGAGCCGCAAACGGAACGACGAAGTGCCGGGCCTCCATTAACGGCATCGCAGCGGCAATTCCTTCGGCCGTCGTCATGTCGGCTCCGGGCGGTGGAGGAATAACCATCGGGCCAAACATGACGATGCCCGTATTCACCAACGCTCCGGCAACGATGCCGACGATAACCGCGAAGATATTTCGTACCATTGCGTTCGATCGCTCCTAAATAGTCTTTTGATCAGAATTGTTGTAGCAAATTTGTTAAATGTCTAATCGTCGCTTATGTCTATTCGAGCTCTTCGCTTCTAAAGGTCCTCGATCCTTAGCTCGGTGTCTGCATATTTCCAGGCTTCGCGAAACTGCTTTTCGGCTTCTGCGGCTTCCTTCGCTTTTTTCTGTGCTTCCAGCGATTTCCATAGTCCGAACAAGGACCTGCCGTTGTTTCGCGTGTATTTCAGGTCTTCATGAAAGACCTCCTCGGCCTCGGCGAATTTGCCCATCTGCAAAAGCACACCGCCGAGGGTTTCCCGCGACGGATCCTGGATCAGGGGGGGTTCATTATAGTCAACCTGATCTTCCTCGACGATGGCCTTTTTCAGTAATTCGACCGCAGTCTCGCGGTCTCCTTTGGCGACTGCGATCGCCGCATCGAGCTTCGCGTAAGAAATGATGTCCATCCGCTGTAACATCGTAGAGATCTTGGCAAATTGTTCCGGCGGCATCGTCTTCGACATCATCTCGTTCTCTACGGCAACGGCCTCCACTAAGGCCTTTCGCTCCGCTTCGGCAGCGGGAATATCTTTCTTCGCCGCGTATGCCAGCGTCCGGGCCCAATGCCATGCGCCCGGCCGCACAGGATCGACCGGAAGTTTCAATATCTCATCCCATTTCCGGAATCGAACCAGCTGCATTACGTCGTTTCCGCGATAAATTCGCTGCTCTGTTGGTGCGTTTGGAAAATTAAGATCAAAGACACGCTCGAGGGCGTTCCGGACCTTTTCATAATTCCCTTGCATGCTGTACGAATAGATCAGGAATGAATACACGTGCCCATAGTGCCACTGCTTGAAATCTTCCGTCAGGCCACTCATTGGAGTGCTCGCCGTCAATTCGTTGGCCTCTGCTGCGGTCTTGTAGTCGCCCATTCGCAAGTAGATGTGCGACGGCATGTGAATGATGTGGCCAAGCTCGGGTTGATCGAGTTTCAGTGATTGAATATTGTTGGCAGCTGCCAGAGCACGTTCCGGAGTCGGTGAATCTTCTACAGCGTGGATGTAGATATGCGTCAGGCCAAGATGCCTCGGATGCTTTTTGAGCCCGGCTTCAAGAACCTCGACCATCTTCTGAGCGCCACCGATCGCGGTGCCGTCGTTTCGCCATTTTCCCCAAAATGGGCCCGTATTCCCAATGCTCATCGCATATAGCGTGGCGGCGTCCGGGTCATCTGGTTGTCGCTTATGAACTTCGGCCATCGCGTCGCGATACGCGATATACAGATCGCTCTGTTTAGCTCCGGCGTCACCGGGGAGGAGTTTCGCAAGTGCTTCTATATATGATCTTTCATTCGCCGGCGAACTAAGCGAAAGGGCCTTGCGGATAGCCTCGTTCGCAGCTTTCATATCGCGGACGGCCCCGGACTTCGCGTTGCCGAGCCCGCTCTTTGCAAGAGCGACGCCCCACCATGCTATCGCGAGGTTCGGATCGAGTTCCGTTGCCCGGACGAAAGAACGAGCGGCATCGACCTCGTTGAAGGCGTAGTAAAGCGAGAGGCCTTGGTCAAAGTACCGCTGGGCCTCCTGATCCGATGTCGATACCTTGTGATTGACGAATCCCCTGCTATGGAGTAATGCGATCGGCTTCTCGGCGACCGGCGCAGCATGGGCGGCATGTTGCGTAAATGCGGAACTGCAGAGCAGCAGAATTGCGACGAGTGCGAGGTGTATTTTCACTATCTCTTCCTCCTTGGGGTTAGATCGCCGGTCGAGTGGAAGGCGTCGACTGAAAGTTAGTGCTTATATGCTCGATCAATGAGATCGACGCCTCAATGAAATAAATGGCTTTCGCTCGGACGGAGAACCGATCCAAACAGATCCGTCGTCGGTCTGTCGTTGCTATGCGGCGTATGATACGCCGATAACGAGTGAGATGTCCAACTATCAGCGGGACTCGAAGATAGCTTTTGCTGCATCGAGGTTTATGAACTTTCCACATCCGATCGGTGTGCCTCGGGACGGCCATTGGGCCAAACGTCGCGGTGCCGATCCCAATGACCGTACCGCGAGAATGCATCGGTCCATCAACATCTTGGGGCTGCATGCCCTAAATCACGCGTCTGAATTTTTGGTTACACACAATATATTGTGCTTGCCAGATATTGCCTTTTGATATTAAAGTAAAACCTGAATAAGGGAGGAGGTTAAGTTTGCTTACCGGAAGAGTATTGCTTTTGAACTTTTCTTACGAGCCGCTTGGCACCATTGGTGTTGCCCGGGCGGTGTGTCTGTGGTTTCGCGGCGCGGTCTTCATCGAAGAGCACGACGGCGACAACGTTCTCCGCTCTCCCTCGACGATTTTCCGTGTCCCATCTGTTATTCGGCTTCGGCATTATGTAAACGTCCGCCGCACGCGTCGTGAAACGACGATGAAGCGTGCCCGGATCTACATCCGCGACCGTTATCGCTGCCAGTATTGCGGCGACCATCGGCTCGCCAAAGACCTGACGCTCGACCACATTCTCCCGCGGGCACAGGGCGGCGAAAGCACTCCGGCGAACCTGGTCACGGCCTGCGTTGCCTGCAACCAGCGGAAAGGCAACCGCACGCCGGAGCAGGCGCGAATGCCGCTCCTGACCTCGCAAAAACTGCTGAGGCTCGGGCTCGACCATGTTCTGCTCTGCCACTACGCCGAATCGCGGCCGGAGTGGAAGAAGTACTTGTTCATGGATGATCTGGGCGATGAGCAGGTTCGGGCCGCGGCCTGACCTTTTTTGCTATAGATAAATCAACGCGGCCGGTCACGTCGATCGGCCGTTTTCTTTTTTCTCGGCGGAGTAGTTTAATTGGACAAAATCCCGGCCTCATAAGCCGAAGACTGTAGGTTCGAGTCCTGCCTCCGCGACCATTTTTTTGAGACGGCTATTCGGTTGCGTGACATTTGTCCGCATCCGGGTGTAAACTGCGTCTTTCAAAGTAAGCGAGGGCGTCCGAAACATTCCGGACGCTTTCGCTTTTTTGCATTGGAGAATATTGGCTATGCGATATTTTAGAAACGAGAAAGAGATACTCGACCTTGTGGCGAGCTTTGAATCGGCAACCATCGCTCGCGAGGATTGGCGGCACGCAGAGCACCTTGTCGTTGGGCTTTTCTATGCCGAGAGATACGGCTTGGAGGTCGGCACGGCCAGGATGCGTACGGGCATACTTCGGCTTCTGGAGAAGGGCTTTGGCGTAGATCTGTCGAAAGAAATGCCCTACCACGAGACCATTACGGTCTTTTGGATGCGAACGGCCTACGCGTTTCTGCTGATGACCCGCGGAGCCACAACGGTCGAAAGGACGAACGCCCTGATCGCCGCGTTCGATAAGGACTTCCCGCTCCGGTTCTACAGCCGCGAGCGGCTATTTTCGGAAGAGGCCCGGGCCGAATATATCAGCCCGGACCTTTTTCAGGAGGGGTCGTTGGAGGAAGAGATACATCGTTCGCTGATGCATGCCGAAGCGTTCGCGTGATCTGTGTCGTCCGCCTAGGCGACGGCGACGGCAGAGCGGCTCGCGTCTTTCATGGTCTCGGCCAGGATCGTATAGGCAGCCGCCCAAGCCTCTTCGGTCTCGCTCGTGAAATCGGACCCGAGGCCCTGTGCGAGTGTCCAGAGCAGTGCCGAACCCACGGTTTCGTAGTGCGAATCCTCGACGCCGTAGCCGGCATGCCTTGCCCCGAGCGACCGAACCGCCGGGACAATTTCATTAAGCCGATCGAGGCCCTTAACGGCGACGCCGATCATCTGCATCAACTTCTTTCCCTGTTCGCCGAGATCGCCTTTGAAGAGGCCTCGCAATGCAGGGTCGATCTCGAACAATCGGCCGTAGAAAAGTGCCGCGGCTTCGTCGGCCCGCGGGGCGATCTTGTCGAAGCTTTCCGTTACCAATTGGATCTGTTCATTCGTCATTGTTGTGTCCTCCTGATCTGGCTAAACGATGCGTATGATCACCCGCATATCGACAATATTCCGTGTCCTTTGCTTTAGGCTGTAACCGCGATTCATCTGTGACTGGTTGCCGTCAACCGTGTGTACTATCGTGCCAGGCCCTTGGCTGACGACGATGCCGATATGCCCGTTCTTCATCACATAAATGTCACCGGGGTAGCACGGACTTGTCCGCAAGATACAGTCCCGGTTTTCATTTGCCCACTTAGTCAGCTTGTACCCGCTCCAAAGCTTTTCCGGGATGAACGGCAGCGGCACAGCAAACTTATTTGCAGCCTCGCTCAGGCAGTAGTAAACGAAAAAGCCGCACCATTCGTGATTCGCCGATTTTGGCGAATGCGCCCGGGCTTTATAGATGTCGATCTGGGGCCCGCGATTCTGAGCCCCTACCTCTTTCACGCCCTTCGCCTCTTCCCGCAAGGCGACCACGGCCGCCTCGTATCTAACATGTTCGTATCTGTCCATCTTTTTCTCTCCGAGGAATAAAATCCAGAATCTGCGGCATAGGAGGCGGTCCTTATTGTTCGTTCCTTGCCGACCTCATCTTCCTCCATCTGAAGAAGAATGCGTTCGCGCAATGAAAGAACTATCATCGGCGAGAATTATTTTTCCCGACTTCGTGTGGTAAATTTGTCAACCTAAGGATTTGCGGGTTGTTTATCGGATGGCGGGAGTAGATTCAACGAATGTAACAGAGCTTTTGCGACGCTGGAGCGACGGCGATGAGGCAGCTTTGGCGGAGCTGACGCCGGTCGTCCACGACGAACTTCGGCGGATCGCCCGGCGGTATATGGCCCGCGAACGCGGCGACCACACGCTACAGCCGACGGCCTTGGTCAATGAGGCTTTCATTCGTCTGATCGGTTGGGACAATGCGAAGTTTGATAACCGCTCGCATTTTTACGGCGTCGCGGCTCAACTGATGCGGCGGATATTGGTCGATTTCGCCCGAAAGCGCCCGAAGCAGGACGGGACCGTTCTGCTCAAGCTTTCGATCGAAGCCGCCGCGGAAATGGACGGCTCGCCCGATCCTGAGATCCTGTCACTCGACGAAGCCCTCACCGCACTCGCCGAATTCGACGAGCGGAAAGCCCGCATCGTCGAACTCCGATTCTTCGGCGGACTATCCGTAGAGGAAACCGCCACAGCGATCGGCGTTGCCCCGATAACCATTATGCGCGAATGGCAGAAGGCCAAGGCGTGGTTGTACCTTCAACTCCAAAAGACCTGATAAAACAAGACTTAGTCGAAGAGTACTATCTCCCAGTTGATGTCGGCATATTTCGGTATATTGTAGAGAGCGTCAAATCCGTGAAACGTCCCTTTTCCTCTCCGGCCGACATCCTTTCGGTCGAAATCGTAAAGCCACATTGAGCTGTCGCCTTTGCCGTTACTTAGGCTGAACGTTCCCAAGCCGCGGCCTGTAGCCTTGTGTTGATACCAAGTGCCGCCGCTCGGGATTATGTGCATTCCCTCCGTTCGCGTCCAGGTATCAAAATCCCCGGAATACCATTTGTAGCTGACCTCCAACATCGCCTGAAGCCGGCCGTATGAAACAAGTACCGTCGTGATCTGTGCCATATTTCCTCCAATTAGCTGCGAACATAAGTTCGTGCAATCGGGAATGCGGTTCAGAGCCCGAAAACCTATCACCGGATCGGGAATTTTCCATTTGCCCTTCTAATTATGCTAACTTTGTGGCGATCCTGATTTTGTCCGTCGGTAGCACGGACAACCCTTTTTATGGACGCGGAACGCTGGAAAGAGATCGACGCGATACTCGACGCCGCACTCGAACTGCCGGCGGCGGAGCGGGAGGCGTTCATCGCAAGCCGTACGTCCCATGATGCCGAACTCGGGACCGCCGTCGCCGAACTCCTCAGGGCAGCCGCAAAGTCTGATCGTTTCATGGAGCGGCCGGCCATCAGCCTTGCCGCCGAATCGCTTGCCAACGCCGAGACCGAACGAACGAAGATCGGTCTGGTCGGTGCCGTAATTGCCAATTACCGTATCGAGCGAATGATCGGTGCCGGTGGAATGGGCGATGTTTATCTCGCCTTTGACGAAAAGCTGAAACGTAACGTCGCGCTCAAGATCCTGCCTCCCGAATTCAGCTCAAATGACGATCGCGTCATCCGCTTCGAACTTGAGGCTCGAGCCGTTTCGAAGCTAAACCATCCCGGTATCGTCACACTCTACGACATTGGCGTTTTTCAGGGTGTTAACTTCATCGCGACCGAGTTCGTTGAGGGCCGTACCTTGCGTGAGCTGATGAGGGGCGAGTTCAGGCTGCGCAATATCATTGCAAATTCCATCCAGATCTGCGACGCCCTTTCCGCTGCACATGAAAGCGGCATCGTCCATCGCGACATCAAGCCCGAGAACATAATGATCCGTCGCGACGGCTATGCAAAGGTGCTAGATTTCGGCCTGGCGAAGCTTACCGAGGTAGGGCCGGAATCGCTGCAGGGCTTTTCCGCGACCCAGAATGGCAGCATAATCGGCACGCCTGCCTATATGTCGCCGGTGCAGATAACGGGCGATAAGATCGACCGCAGGACCGACCTCTGGAGTGCCGGTGTCGTGCTGTGCGAATTCCTGACCGGCAAGCATCCCTTCAAAGAAAAGGACCGGCGAACAACCTTTGCCGCGATCCTGAATCGCCCACCCGAGCTGCCGAGCAGACTTAATCCGGATATCCCGGAAGAACTCGACCGCATACTTCTCAAACTTCTTGAAAAAGACCCCGACCGCGGATATCAAACGGCCGCCGAACTTCGGGGCGACCTCAGAACGCTGCTGCGGCAGATCGAGACCTCGGAAACACTTACGGCAAGCGGCTCCGGCAATCACCTCGGCCAGTCGGGCCAAGGCATCGAATGGTCGCTTTATGCCGCGGTCGTTTTTGCGGCCTTGCTGACAGGCTTTGCGATCTTTTATCTTTTCTTCACCGAGCCGCGTTCCGGCTTTTCCAAATGGGCCGCCGCCGAAAACGTTCCGATAACTTTCGAGGCCGGCACCGAGGCGTATCCTTCACTTTCGCCGGACGGACGTTCGCTCGTTTATACGGCCGATACCGGGAAAGGCGACGACATTTATCTGCTGAGGATCGGCGGTTCAAATGCGATCAACCTGACGGCAGATTCACCCAATCGGGACACGATGCCCGCCTTCTCGCCTGACGGCAACACCATCGCGTTTCGTTCGGACCGGGAACCTGCGGGTATTTATCTGATGGGTGCGACGGGCGAAAACCCGCGGCGGATCTCGGACATCGGCTTTTCACCGACCTGGTCGCCCGACGGTAGATACATCGCCGTCGCCACCGGACACCAGCCGATCCCGGCGGTAAAGGCCCGTAGTTCGATATGGATAATCGAGGTCTCAACCGGAAACAAGAGGCAATTGCTGGACGGAAGTGCCCTACAGCCAAGCTGGTCACCGCGGGGCGACCGCATTGCTTACTGGCGGACCGGAGATTCCGGGCGAACGGGTCATCGAAACGATACCCGCGGCAGGCGGAACCCCCGTGGTCTTCGCCGGCGAAGGTAACACCAATTGGAACCCGGTTTGGTCGCCGGACGGCACACATCTCTATTTCGCAAGCGATCGCCGCGGGAATATGGCCTTTTACCGGGCCGAGATCAATTTGATCACGGGTCTTCCGCTGACCGAGGCCCAACTTGTCCCGACACCGGGCCGATACAACCGCCATATCGCATTCTCGGCGGATGGCAGGCGGATGGCGTATGTTCAGACCTCCAATCGGTCTAACATCAAGCGGCTTGACCTTAATCCGGAAACCGGCAAGGCGATCGCCGGCCCTTCATGGGTGACGCGGGGTGACTTTGAATTCTCCAATATCGATATCTCGCCTGACGGTAAACGCATATACGCCCGGCTCATCAGAAAATCGCAAGACGATATTGTGGCTGTCGCGGCCGATACCGGAAACATTCAGGACCTTACAAACGACCTGCCTTTCGATCGCTACCCGCGTGTCTCTCCCGATGGCTCCCGCGTGATCTTTGTTTCCGACAGGTCCGGCACCTATCAGCTTTGGATCATGAGTTCGGACGGCACCGGGCTGCGGCAGTTGACGCCCGATTCCGATGGGACCGCGTCGATCCCTTCCTGGTCACCGGACGGAAAAAGGATCACCTACGATAACGAACGCACCACGTTCCTAGCAGAACTCAACGATTCGTTTGAGATGGTCAACGTGACGCCGCTTCCGCTAACCGAGAACGGCGGATGGTTCCGCGTTTGGTCGTGGTCGCCGGATGGAAAATACCTTGGCGGAAATTTCGATTCCGCCCACGGGCCCGGCATGGGCTACTACGATATCGCGGCACGAAAATATCACCGGGTTATTGACTTCCCCGCCTTTCCGAGTTGGCTCAGCGATTCTCGGAGAATGATCTTCATCCGCGACCGGAAACCCGTCATGGCCGACATTACGACTGGTGAGGTTCGTGAAGTATTTCCCGAGATCGCCGAGGACATACGTAACATCAAAGTGAGCAGCGATGGACGGACCGTTTTTTACTCGACCCACGAGAACGAATCCGACATTTGGATGCTGGACCTCGCTGATGAATGACCCTCCGCATTGAGCACCTTGACCGGAACTAATATACTGAAGTTTTCGTTCTTAACGGACACGTATGCTTAGATTTTTCAACACATTAACGCGGCAGGTCGAGGAGTTTCACCCGATCGAGGACGGTAAGGTCAGGATGTATATCTGCGGCCCGACCGTCTGGAATTTCGCACATATCGGCAACTTCCGAACGTTCATTTTCGGGGATGTCCTGCGGCGTTACCTTAAGTTCAAGGGCTACGAGGTGACGCACGTTTTTAACCTAACGGACATCGACGACCGCATCATCAAAGAGGCGAAGGCCCGCAACATTTCGATCGACGAATTTACTGCGCCGTACATTCAGTACTTTTGGGAAGACTTCGACGCCCTCGGGATGGAACGCCCGGAGGTTACGCCGCGTGCGACGCATCACATTGCGGAGATGATCGACATCATCGCCCGGCTGATCGAGAACGGCAAAGCATACGAATCCGACGGCTCGATCTATTACCGGATCTCGGCCTTTCCGGAATATGGAAAGCTCTCAAAGATCAATTTTTCTGGGAACATCCACGGAGCGAGCGAACGGATAGACACCGACAAATACGACAAAGAGGACGCTCGCGATTTTGCACTCTGGAAGCTGGTCGGCGAGGACGAAGAGCCGGGTTGGGCAGCTCCCTTTGGACGCGGGCGGCCGGGCTGGCACATCGAGTGCTCGGCGATGTCGATGAAATATCTCGGCGAAACGTTCGACCTTCACGCCGGCGGCCAGGACCTTCAGTTCCCGCACCACGAGAACGAGATCGCCCAAAGCGAAGGTGCGACCGGCAAGCCCTTCTCGCATTACTGGATACACAGCGAGTTCCTGAAGATCGACGACGTTACGATGTCCAAATCGAAGGGCAATTTCTTCACCTTTCGAGATCTGAAAGAACAGGGTTATTCGCCGCTCGGAATCCGGTACATGCTGCTATCGGTTCCCTATCGCAAGCAGTTGAACTTCACATTTGAAGGCCTGCAGGGAGCAGAGGCAACGGTCGAGCGGCTTCGAAATTTCCGCTCGCTTGTCCACGATGCAAAGGTCCGCGATGGCTCCAATCCGGCGATCGCAGAACAGATCAAAGCTCAACTCGCCGAGTTTGAGGCCGCGATGGACGACGACCTAAACACCGCCGTCGCTCTCGCAGCGATCCATAATCTCGTCCGAGAGGTGAACACGGCTCTTGCCGCCGAACAGCTTCTTTGCGACGACCGAATCTCGGTCCTCGAAGCGATCAAGAAATTCGATTCGGTCTTTGGAATTTTTGGCGAAGAAACGACCGAATTGCTCGATGCCGACATCGAAGCCTTAATAGAAGAACGCCAGTGCGCCCGCAGGGACCGCGACTTCGCCCGCTCTGACGAGATCCGCGACGAACTCGCCGCGAAAGGGATCATTCTTGAAGATACAAAAGACGGGGTTCGGTGGAAACGGAAATGAAGTTTGTATCTCCATTACGTACGGATAGCCCTGGAAACTGAAAATGCGGTACATACTTTGTTTAATTGCACTGACGTTCATTTGTTGTTCTAGAGGAGACCCGCCGTTATCGCTTTTGAGGGGTAAAATTTTAACCCCGGGGGGGGTGGTTTTGTCGGGGGGGGGTGGGGGGGGGGGGGCCCGCCGGCGCCCCCCCCGCCCCCGGGGGGGGGAAAAAAAAAACACCCCCCCCCCCGGGGGGGGGGCCCCCCCCCCCCCCCCCCCCCCCCCCCCCCCGCGGGGGCGGGGCGGGGCCCGCGGCGCCAGGACACCAAAACCCCCCCCCCCCCCCCCCCCCCGCCCCGGGGGGGGCGACCCCCGCCGGGCCCCGCCCCCGGGGGGGGGCGGGGCCCCCGGGCCCCCGCCCCCCCGGCGGGGCGGGGAGGGGGGGGGGGGGGGGCCCGGGGCCCGGGGCCCGCCCCGCGCCCCGGGGGGGCCCCCCACGGGGGGGGGGGGGGGGGGGGGGGGCGCCGGCGCGGGGGGGGGGGGGGGGGGGGGGGGGGGGGGGGGGGGGGGGTTTGTTTGTTGTTCTAGCGGTAAACAGCTGTTATCGGAGGAAGGTCAGAAACCGAGATTCCGATCCCAAACCCGCAACCCACGGAAGTTCAGGTCCCGCAGTTTAGGGCTAAAATGAGTGGGCGAGCTGAAACAGCGGACGGGACGCCGTTCTCGTTCCATTTGTATGAGTCATCTGAGGGTCTTTCAGTCTCGACAAGGTTCGAAACTCATAGTTCGCCAGCAAGTGCCGAGAGTGGCTTTGCAAGGAGCATTAGCGCGGCGGTCGAGGTCATTCAACAAGGACCGAGATTTGATGAGCACGGCCAGCAGGTCGGTGAGCGTGCACTATTAAAGACAAACAGAGAAGATTCTGATAAAACCCAGTACACGATCGTTGGGAACGAAGGCACTCACCTCTATTTCATCGAGTCTGATTTTTTGCAGGCAGCACTCGATTTTGAGAGGTGGTACAAGCCTCGAAGAAAATAACACGCATCCGGAGTTAAATCGCACATTAACGGTTCCGGAACAAGGTTTCACGCAGTGGAGATTTATTGAGGATCGCTTATAAACTTACCCCGCTGCAGAGCTCGCCGTCGATACTCGAATAGGCGAGCTTTACGGTCTTAAATGTGTCGGTGTCGCGACAATATGAGAGGCAGGTCTCGAAGGGCTTTGAGTAGATGTGTACGCTGACGGCACGTTCGTCGAATTCGGCAAGGTTTAGTATCTGGTGGATCGGCTCTTCGAGCTCGACTTTGGCCGTGAGACATTCGGCAAGCTCGAATGTATCCGTCTCGCGAAGTTTGCAGATCCCGGCGGCTTCGTCCATCGCCTCGACCGCAAAGTTTTGCCCTTTAAGCCGGCCGATCGGGACCGTCATCCAGCATCGCTGCTCTGAGTGGTTATGCACCTGCGAGACCTGCCCGCGTTCCCAGCAGATGGCCATCATCTCGAACCGGTCGTCCTTATAGATCAGGTTGCGGGTGTAGAACCTCTCGCTCCAGAAAATGTATCTGTCGATGGTATCCGTGTCGATCGGATTCGCGGAAAGGTAGTCGTAAACGGTCTCGCAGACGAACTCCTCGTCAGGGATCTCGCGAAGACCGGAAATGAGGTTGCTGATAGATACTCGATTCATCGCTCGTTTGCAGAGGCAGAACCGTTATTATTGTTGACCTTTCTTCAAAAAGTCAACGAACTCGGGAACGTTTCTCGTCAGCCCCGCATATGTCGCCAGCACTTTGCCGTCGCCGTCGAGTATCGCGTAAAAGGGCAAAGCGACAGTCTTGAACCTGCTTTCCTGAAACATCTGCTGCTTTTCGTAAATTTCGCCCGAGCCGTCGGTATAGAGCGAGGCGAGCACCATGTTCCTGAACTCGGCCTCGACCTCGGCCTTCGGGAAAACGTTCGCCTCCATCCATCGGCAGTTGGTGCAGGTATAACCGGTGAAATCAACAAAAAGCCGCTTATTTTCAGCCTTGGCTTTAGCGAGGGCTCCTTCGTAATCGTTCTTTATCCATTGCAGCCGTTCATCGCCGCTAGTTCCGCCGAGCAGCGACCGAGTCGGGTTTCCGCTGATGTCCGGCGGGAGAAATGCTTCGAGCTCGCCGAGCCTCGCACCGAATAATCCGGTCAATAAATAGAAGCTGATAGCGAGGCTGATGACCGCCGAAGCGAGACGGAATGCGCCGATCCGCTCAGGTTTGGAATCGTGCGAAAGCTGGAATTTGCCAAGGAGATAGATCGTGAGCGTCACGCCAATAGCGACCCAGACCGCCAATACGACCTCGCGGGTAAAAAAGCCCCATTTCCAAACGACGTCGACGTTGGAGATGAATTTCATCGCCGCCGCGACCTCGAGGAATCCCATCGAGACCTTGACCGAATTCATCCAACCGCCGGCCCGCGGAAGGCTCGATGCCCACTGCGGCACGAGGGCAAGAATGAAGAACGGCAACGCGAAGACGGTCGAGAAAGCAAGCATGCCGAGCAGCGGCATTTGCCAATCGCCCTGAGACGCTGCGACGAGTATCGTGCCGACGAATGGCGAAGTGCAAGTGAAAGAGGTCAGCGTAAACGTTAAGCCCATTAACAAGGCACCGATCACACCGCTTCCCTCGCCCTCGGACGATCGAGTTAGGCCATCGAGCCGCGTCAAAATGCCGCTCGGAATTGTGATCTCGTATGCACCGAAAAGGTTGAAGGCAAAGAAGAGGAAAATGCCGGCTATGAGGATATTTATCCAGGGATTGGCGGCGAAAAGGTTTATACCCGCAGCACCGACGAATATCGCCAGCAGCATCCCGAGCAAGGTAAACGTCGCAATTATCCCCAGCGAGTAGATCGTTGCCAACCTGACCGCTTTCGCACGGCTGCCTGATGCGTGGTTCGTAAAATACGAGACCGTGATCGGGATCATCGGGAAAACGCATGGCGTCAGCAGCGAGAGTGCCCCGAGCGTCATCGCAAGCCAAACGAATGGCCAGAGATCGGTTGGAGTTTGCTGGGTCGAGTCGATTTCGCCGGACTGGTTTTCAGCTGTTGTGGTTTCTGCAACAACGTCGGGGGTTGCCGAGACGACAACACCGCCGCGAACATCCGCCTCGCCGGCAAAGCTAACTCGCTTCGTTCTCGGAGGCAGACAAACGCGATCATCGCAGAGCTGAAATCGCACGTCGATAGCGATCGCGTCGGCCGATAAGTCCTGTGTTGCTTTCAGCCTGGCGGTAAATTCGACCGAGTTTTCGTAATACTTTGTCAGCAGCGGCTTGCCGTCAACGATAAAGTTCTGGTCCTCTTTCGTCTTTGGCGGCGGAAAGCCGACCGTGCCGATGAGTTCATACGGGTCCGATTCGGGCAAGGTAACGCTAGTCGCTATCGGCCCGCCTTCCGGCTGATCAAGCCCGTAAAGATACCATCCGGGCTCGATCGCGGCCGTTACCTTTACTTCGAACTCCTCGCCGGCTTTGATCGCCTTGCCTTTAACGGGCGAATCGAGGATCCATTTCGTAGGGTTCTGGGCAGCCACGCCGCCGGCCAGCAGAATAAGGACGAGAATTGCAATGAATGGTGCTCTCAGCATCATTAAAGATAATCTTAATACTTGCATCGTTATTCCTGAAACCAACAGGCTGCCTGCATTGCCTTTGTTATTCGCTCTCGCTTATACTTTTGGTTTACGCATTTTAGCGATTTCATAACCGTTCAAGCATTAGATTGGAGGCTCAATTGGCACGCACTGCAGCAACCACAGGTTCAAAACGATCTACTTCGAAGCCATCGGCAAAAAAGCCGGCTAAGGCCGAGTCGAACGGCAACGGCCGTTTGGCCGCCGCAGAAATGATGCAGGCCGAGTATGTGAAGCGGCGAAAATCGCAGATCGAGGCGATCAAGAAGACCGATAAAAAGCTTCTCCGCGACATGCTCTACCAGATGGTTCTTGGCCGGATCTTTGAGGAAAAGGCAGCCGAGGTTTATCGAATGGGTAAGATCGGCGGCTTTTGTCACCTTTACATCGGCCAGGAAGCGATCGCGATCGGTTCGATGATGGCCCTTGAGCCGAGCGACAAGGTCATCACGTCTTATCGCGACCACGTCCAGGCGATGGTCAAGGGCATTACGCCCGAGGCCGTTATGGCCGAGCTTTACGGCAAAGAAGGCGGCTGCGTCGGCGGCAAAGGCGGCTCGATGCATATGTTCTCTAAGGAGCATGAGTTCTACGGCGGGCATGGCATTGTCGGCGGGCAGATCGGTGTGGGAACCGGGATGGCTTACGCGGCTAAATATAAGGAAAGCGGCCAGGTTACACTTTGCTTCTTCGGCGAAGCAGCCGTGAACCAGGGCATTTTTCACGAATCGCTAAACATGGCTCAACTCTGGAGGCTGCCGATAATTTACATTTGCGAGAACAACCAGTACGGAATGGGAACCTCGCAGGAGCGGGCTATGAGTTCGCGCAACATCGCCAAAAAGGCGGAAAGCTACGAGATGGCGAATGAGTTCGTCGATGGTATGGACGTGATGGCCGTCCGCGATGCGGCATTGCGTGCGATCAAGCGTGCCCGCGAGGAATCGCTGCCGACGCTGCTTGAGGTCCGGTCATATCGCTACATGGGCCACTCAATGTCCGACCCGGGAAACTATCGGACCCGCGAGGAGATCGCAAAATATCAGGAACGCGACCCGATCGCACTCTTCCAGGACAGCCTGAAGACCGCGAAAGTGTTTACCGATAAGGACTTCGAGGCGATCAAGCAAGAAGCGATAGAGGCTACGAAAAAGGCGATCGAATTTGCGGAGGAAAGCCCGTATCCGAGCGAGAGCGAGCTTCTGTCAGATGTTTACGCATAGTTCAGATCAATGGAATACGGTCTTCTTTTTGGAAATCGGGCGTTGAAAGATTTGCGTAAACTCGACAAGCGATCGAGCAAACGCATCATCGACAAGATCGAGGCGTTAACAAATGACCTAAGTGGAGATGTAAAGAAATTGACTGATCATTCCCCTCAATACCGGCTGAGGGTTGGTGATTTCAGAGTGCTGTTTGACCTTGACGAGAATACGATATGTATTCAACGAGTTATGAACAGGCGCGAATCTTATTAAAGCTATGACAACGATCGAACTACATCCCGAATTTTTGACCGCAAAAGGTAAGCGGCAGTTCGCGGTTATCCCTTATGAGGAATTCGTTGCTCTGCAGGAATGGATCGAAGATGCTCAGGACTTGATCGCCCTGCGGATCGCGAGAGAAGAGAATAAAGACCAACCGTCATTCACGATCGAGGAAGTAAAAAAGGAGCTGGGAATTGACTAGCAATCGGGTCGACTCGCTTCAATAGCAGTTATATACATTTTTTGCAGTTGGCCCGAAATTAATACCAACGGGTCTTTACAAAGATTATGGCAGTTTTGACTATTCGCGATGCACTAAACCAAGCATTGCGTGAAGAACTCACTAGAGACGAGAATGTCTTCATAATAGGCGAAGAGGTCGCCGAGTATGACGGCGCCTATAAGGTTACCCGCGGGCTCTGGAAAGAGTTTGGCGATAAGCGTGTCGTTGATACGCCAATCACTGAGCTTGGCTTTGCCGGCCTCGGAGTAGGTGCGGCGATGGCTGGCCTGCGGCCGGTGATCGAGTTCATGACGTTCAACTTTTCGATCCTCGCCTCGGACCAGATCATCAACCACGCCGCGAAGATGCTTTATATGTCCGGCGGCGAATTCAAGGTGCCGATCGTCTTCCGCGGCCCGAACGGCTCGGCCTATCAGGTCTCGTCGCAGCACTCGCAGGCTCTCGAGGCGATGTACGCCAATTTCCCCGGCCTTAAGGTCGTAATGCCTTCGACCGCAGCGGATGCAAAGGGCTTGCTGAAGTCCTCTATCCGCGACGATAACCCCGTTATCTTCATGGAACAGGAGCGGATGTACGGGATGAAAAGCGAAGTGCCCGAGGACGAGGATTTCACGATCCCGCTCGGCGTGGCCGACGTTAAACGCGAGGGCACGGACTGCACCATCGTCGCCCGCTCGATGACCGTCCCGATGGCTCTTGAAGCTGCCGAGAAGGTTCAACAGGAATTTGACGTTTCCGTGGAGGTGATCGATCCGCGGACCATTAAGCCGCTCGATATTGACAGCATTATTGCGTCGATCAAGAAGACGAACCGGCTCGTCATCGCCGAAGAGTCGCACTCGTTCGCGTCCGTTGGTGCGGAGATCGCCTATCAGGTTATGGACCAGGCCTTCGACCATCTTGACGCTCCAATTAAGCGCGTCTCGACGGTCGAGGCCCCAATGCCGTATGCAAAAAACCTCGAAGCAGCCGCACTGCCGAGCGTTGATAAGATCGTCGCGGCGGTTAAGGAAGTTTGTTATTTGTGACGTTGAAAGTAATTCAGGAACCAAATTATTTTATGAAACGACTAAGTTCATTTGTGATATCCGCCGCAGCTTTCGCCATCATCTTCGCGGCGACTCCGGTGTTTGCAGATCAAGCTGCATGGATCAGCCGTGCTGAGGCGGCACGGGCAATGAAAGTTTTGGCGGAGGCGACCGCAATAAAGCATCATTGTGCCCCGTGCGACGATCAGACAATTAGAGACGAATCGGTTGATAACATCGGCATCTTTCGCGTTGAGGGGCAGAATTATTGGGAGATCCGCGTAAACGGCAAAGGCGTTGACCTTGCATATGTCTTTTTCCAGAAGAAAGGCAAGTGGGTGAATGCGGCAATGCAGGCAAAGATCGATGTATCAGACGTTCCAAAACGACTCTCGCGGGCACAGTTAGGAAACTAGTTTCTTAGTAAATTGTATGGCTGAAAAATTTTTAATGCCGAAGCTTTCGCCCACGATGGAAGAGGGCCAGATCGCCCGCTGGGTCATCAATGAGGGCGATGCTTTTGCGGCGAATGACACGCTTGCCGAGGTCGATACAGACAAGGCAACAATGGAGATGACCGCTCTCTCGGGCGGAACTCTTTTGAAGATCCTCAAGCCCGCGGGCGACACCGCCGCACTCGGCGAGGCGATCGCGATCATCGGCCAGAAGGGCGAGGACATCTCTGCCCTGCTCGATGAAGTTTCAAAGAACGGATCGAGCAAAACAACCGCAGAAAAACCCGAGGCAGTTTCAGAGCCCGAGGCCGCGACCGGCGGCAAAGCGGCTGAACCCGCCGAGGAAGTTCGCAAAGAAGCTCCGGCTCAGGCTTCGCAGTCAAAGGCCGCGACGGATTCCGGAAATGGCCGGATGATCGTTTCGCCGATCGCCGCTCGAATGGCCGCGGACAATGGCATTGATCTGCGGACGATCGCCGGCTCCGGTCCAAACGGACGCATCATCAAGCGCGACATCGAAGAGGCCTTGGCCGGCGGCGGAGCGAAAAAAGACGCTTCAGCAACGAAGGTATTCACGCCTTCGACCATTGTCGGAGCTTCGGCCTTCAGCGACGAACCCACCTCGAAAATGCGTCAGGTCATCGCCACGCGGCTCGCCGAGTCGATCGGCCCGATCCCGACGTTTTATCTCACGGTCGAGATCGAGATGGACAGCGTCCTCGCGACCCGCAAGCAGATGAACGCCACGCTCGAGGACGACGCGAAGATCAGCGTCAACGACATCATCGTCAAAGCCGCGGCGATGGCGTTGCTGCGGCATCCTTTCGTCAACGCGTCATATCAGGACAAGTCGATCCGATTTTATGAACAAGCCGATATCGGCATTGCCGTCGCCATCGACGAAGGACTGATAACGCCGGTCGTCCGCGGAGCAAATCTCAAGGGCCTTGCCGAGATCTCGGCGGAGATCCGAGACCTTGCCGCCAAGGCGAAGGCGAAAAAGCTGCAGCCCGAGGAATACACGGGTGCAACCTTCTCGATAAGCAACCTTGGAATGATGGGAATCAAGGAGTTCACGGCGATCATCAATCCGCCCGAGGCCGCGATCATTGCCGTGGGAGCTTCGACGTCGACGCCGGTCGTTCGCGATGGCGAGGTCACCGTCCGTAACATTATGCACGTCACGATGTCCTGCGACCATCGTGTAGTTGACGGAGCAACCGGAGCGAAGTTCCTCCAGACCTTCAAGCAAATGCTCGAATCGCCTGCAATGATGCTGTTGTAGTTCTCTCAGAGTCTGAGAAGCCCGTACGCGGCCGGCAACACGCCGAGTACGCGTACGGGTTTTCTTGTTTGAGCCGAAATGTGAAATTGAGCGAAACCGATCAAACGTGGGAACCGAGAGCGAAAAACCAGACCTTACCCCGCACGCAGCTCTTCTTGCCGTTCAAGCTTTTTTCGGTTCGCTTCCGGTGATCGGGAAGGTCGTTTTGGCGGTTGTTCCGGCTATAGCACTTGTTGGGTTTCGGGTCGGGATCACGGCTCTGATCCTATTCGCGGTTCAGTTCTATCGGCGGCGGATATGGCTGCAGGAACGGTCGGATTACGTTCGGCTCGCGGTACTAAGTCTATTTGGGGTAACATTTAATCAACTTCTTTTCATCGGCGGGCTTTCGCTTACGAAGGCCTCGAATACTTCCCTCCTCGCCGTTACTATTCCGATCTTCACCATTATTATCGGTGCGGCGATCGGCAGCGAAAAGCTTCGCTGGCCAAAGGCAATTGGCGTGATCCTTGCAGCGGCGGGTGTGGTAATTCTCATCGACCCGCGAAATGCTTCGTTTTCCTCCGAGACGACGCTGGGTGATTTCCTCATCATACTCAATTCGTTCTCGTACGGGATATATGTAGCAACGTCGAAAGAAGTGATCACCCGCAACGGCGCGTTTCGTTCGATGATGTGGGTGTTCATCTTCGCCGCTGCGGTCTGCGTTCCCCTCGGGGCTTGGTCGATCGCGTCCGTCAATATTTTAGAGATCCAGCCGATGATCTGGTGGCTGGTTCTTTACATCGCCATCGTCGCGACCGCCGGGCCTTATCTGCTAAATGCTTTTGCGATCTCAAAGGTCGATTCTTCGGTCGTTGCCGTTTACATCTATCTGCAGCCGCTGATCGGCTTCATTCTCGCTGTTCTCTTTTTGAGCGAGGTGATCGATCTGAAGTTCGTGGCGGCCGCCGCACTTGTTTTTGCGGGCGTTTATTTTGCGACCCGCCGGCATAAGCCAGTCGCGTTCGATCCCGACAAACGATAGGCTCTTTTAAACGCAGCCCTCCCGGTGCAACATTCTGCGAACTTTAGCGTAATATGTGCATCTAAGGCTTTGCGATGCCAACTCAGATAAACCAGATCGAAACCGACGGCCGCGTCTATTTTCGCGTCGAGGGTGATATGTATGCCGAGGACGCCTTGTTGCTCGAACGGCTTGTCCGCGACACGCGTTCCGCGGGCAATGATCTGGTCACGATCGACCTTGCCGACCTTTCGTTCTTGGATAGCGAATCGGCTTCGATCCTGCGGCGAATGGAATCTGAAGGCGTTGTTGAAATTGAGGGCATAGAGTTCTTCCTCCAGTCCGCAATCGACGTTGCGGAACGGGCTGCCTGACAAATCCTGCAAAAACGTTTAACTTTGAACCGATGAAAACACGTGAGATCGCGGAGATCATCGGCGGAAAGCTTTTTGGCAACGACGAGACGGAGATCACGGTTGCTGCTGACATTTCGGCGGCCGGGCCTGGTCGAATTGCTTTTGTAAAAAGCGATTCGGCCGGTATTGAAACAACGGCGAGCTGCGTGATCGCACCCGAAGGCACCGAGACGATTTTGGGCGTCGAATGCGTGATCGCCGTCCGCGACCCGAAACTCGCATTTGCCCGGATCGCGGCGTTGCTCCATCCGCCGAAAGTGCGTCCGCCCGAAATTCATCCGACGGCGGTCATCGCCGATAACGCCGAAATCGGCGAAAGCGTTTTTATCGGAGCATTTTGCACCGTCGGCGAGCGAAGTTCGCTCGGAAGCGGAACACAGCTCCGTGCGGGAGCAAAGATCGGAGATGGCGTTACCCTTGGTGAAGAATGCGTCATTCACCCGAACGTCTTCATCGAAGACGGCTCAACCCTGGGTGATCGCGTCATTCTCCACGCCGGCGTCGTCGTTGGAGCAGATGGTTTCGGTTATGTCCGTGGCGAAGGCGGTGACTACGAAAAATTCCCGCAGATCGGCACCGTGGTGATTGAGGACGACGTCGAGATCGGAGCGAATACGTGTATTGATCGGGGAGCCCTTGGCGAAACCCGAATCGGCGCGGGTACAAAGATCGATAACCTCGTCCAGGTTGGGCACAATGTGCAGATCGGTAAACGCTGCGTCATCGCCGCCCAAACCGGCATTTCAGGCAGCGTCACGATCGAGGACGATTGCGTCATCGGCGGCCAGGTCGGCTTTGGCGACCATGCCCGCGTGCAGAGCGGGGCGGTCATCGGATCGCAGGCCGGCGTGCTGCCGGGTAAGATCGTCCGGCCCGGCGTTTGGTGGGGAACACCTATCCAGCCGCTCGACGAATACAAGCGCCAAAACGCCCATGTAAAAGGGCTTGAACGATTAAAGAAAGAGATACGAGACCTAAAGAAGAAACTCGAGAAAATAAAGGAAGGAAACGAAGATCAATGAGATCAATTTTGATTATTGCGGCCGCAGCTTTGCTAGCCGCAGCGGCAATTGGCCAAACACCTCAGGCTCCGAAAAAGGCTCAGCCCTGTGCCGATACGGATTACGACTGCCTGATCAAGCTTTACGCCAAAGCGGTCAAAGACAAACCAAAAGACGCCGAAAACCACTATAACCTTGGTCTTGCTCATCAGCTCAAGGGCCAGTTCAAAGAGGCCGTTGCTGCATATGACAACTATCTTGGTGCAAAGATGACCGGTCAGGCGAACCTCGCCGATGGCTACAACAATCGAGCGATCGCGAACCATAAGCTCGGGAAAAACGAGGCATCGCTGGCCGATTATGCAAAGGCGATCGAACTGAATCCGTCGAGTGCTCGGTTCTTCACAAATCGCGGCAATCTCTACACTGACCTAAAGCGGTTCGATGAAGCGGTCGCCGACTATTCGAAAGCCATAACCTTCGATCAAGCATACGTATCGGCCTATGCAGGACGGGCGATCGTCTATGGATCAAAGGAGGAATTCGCAAGGGCGATCGATGACCTCACCAAGGTAATCGAACTCGATCCGACTGACGTCACTACTTTCTACAATCGCGGTGTGTATTATTCGCAGAAGCAGGATTATAAAATGGCGAAGGAGGATTTTTCGAAGTATATTGACTCGAACCCGGCCAATAAAATGATGCTCGCGGATTGCCTTTTGAACCGGGCGATCACGAATTACATGCTGAACGATGATGCCGGTGCGGTTGCAGACCTAACAAAGGCACTCGACGCGAACCCGAAACTGGTGAACGCATATGTCGCCCGCTCGCGCATCTACCGAGACCAGAATAAGATCCAACTTGCCGAGGCGGATGAAAAAAAGGTCGCTGAACTTCAGGGTAAGCCCTAGTTACCGTGCAAGCAGTTTCTGAATGGCCACGGCGGCCCGCTTTGAAGCTCCGCCGTGGCCAAGTTTATCTGTGGCAGTTTTGAGTTCTTCCCGTGTTCTTTTATTAGTCTCGGGCTCGAGCAAACGAAACAATTCTGCGGAGAGTTTCGCAGGCGTAAGGTCGTTCTGAATAAGCTCCGTGGCGATCCTTCGCTCGGCTATCAGATTTATCAGCCCAAAGTGCTCGACCCGTATAAGCGGGCGGAGAAGCCTGTAGTTCAAGGACGTTGATTTGTATACGATGACCAACGGCGTGCCGATGATGCCGGTCTCAAGCGTTGCGGTACCGCTCGTCACCGCCGCCGCATCCGCCGCATTCAATGCGTTGTACGTCTCACCGAAAACCGCTCGTATTTCCCGCAGGCGAGCTCGTTCATCCTCGTCGAGCGTCGCAAGTGCTGCGTCCAATTCGCCGCGGTGTTTCGCGTAAGCGAACGCGATAACGAACTGAAGGCTCGCATCTTCCACCCGCAACCGAGCGGCCGTTCGGAGAAGCTCGGGCAAAATGCGGACTATCTCCTTGTGCCGGCTACCGGGCAAAAGAGCGATGATCGGCCGCGAGGCCTCAAACCCGTGGCGCCGACAAAACTCAGCTTTTTCTTCGGTTGCATTGACCTCGCGGGCAAGCGGATTTCCCACATATTCAACATGATGGATCCTGCGCTCGGCGTACCAATCTTTCTCAAATGGCAATATCGTCAGGAGGAGATCAACGTAACGGCGGATCGACCGGATCCGATAAGCACGCCATGCCCAGATCTGCGGCGAGATGTAGTAGACAACCTGGATACCTTGCTTCTTGAGCGACCTTGCAAGCTTGAGGTTGAACTCGGGAAAGTCAACGAGAATTGCGACGTCGGGCCGCTCGGCCTTTGCAGAATTCAACAGATCGCGGCGTGCCCGTAGAAACATGGGCAGTGCCTTCGCGACCTCCGGAAGCCCAATTATTCCGAAATCATCCGATCGAACAACATCTAGAACCCCGACTTCCCTCATTTTTGGCCCCGCCGCACCAAAGAAATCCGCTGTGGGAAAGAAGACCTTCAGCTCTTGAACTACACGGGCCGCGTGCTTGTCGCCCGAGGCCTCGCCGGCGACGATCAAGAACTTTCGTGTTCCTTTGTGCATAGAAGGTCAGCCCGCGGGCAGCACTTAGATACTAATTCAAGTTGAGTAGATTTGGAATTACAACCTAAAGCAGCACTTTAAGCATCGAAAACGCGATTTACGGTATTCATATACTGGTCCGGCGGGTTCATCTGCTTGCAGAATGGCCCTCCAAACCTTAAAATGTGAAGTTTGTTTACTAGTTTTCAGATTGCATTTATTTAATTGGTTAGGCCGTTCGTAGCCTAAGTGGAGGAGTTAGTGAAACTTCGCGTCATTCTTGGCATTTTAAGCCTCTCATTTTTTGCCTTTTACTCTGCGGTCTCGGGGCAGGTAGATTCGGTCATTGGCCAGTTCACGAACTCGTTTGCCGAATCCTTTGCGGGAGGGATCAGTGGCAATGGACGGTTCATCGTGTTCGAATCACGAGGCAATCTTGCGACGGTAGATCCGCGGAATGCTGATGGTAACCGCGAGAT
This sequence comes from Acidobacteriota bacterium, assembly GCA_016716435.1. Taxonomy (NCBI): domain Bacteria; kingdom Pseudomonadati; phylum Acidobacteriota; species Acidobacteriota bacterium. The sequence continues at coordinate 97,392 of JADJWI010000001.1, forward strand.
CTTTCTTTACGATTATGCCCAAAGGCAGATATTTCAGATCACAGACACAAAGAGCGTTCTTTTCAATCCGGATCTGATACCGTCTTTCAACAATACCAGGGTTGAGATTGTCAACACGCGTCCGGTTATCAGCAACGACGGACGATGGATCGCATTCAGCTCAAATGCGACGACATCGACCCCGGCCGAGCCGAATGCGACAAATCCCGGTAGCTTTGATGGCAATTCGTTCACAACCCCGACGGCTACGCCGTCCCCAACACCTACGCCGACCGCTTCACCTTCGCCGACACCAACGCCAGCGTTCAATCCACTTCAGGAGGACGGCAATCTCGAGATATGGCTTTACGAGATACCGGCCTACTTGCCGGCGAATCTACGCACCGGCGAAGAGATACCGTTTGTCGACCTTTCCACCGGAACGTTTACGCCAGTCACAAATACCGATCCGAGCAGATTACCTATCGCTGGCACGAACACGACCGGGCCATTCGTCGCTGACGATAATCACGATCCAAGTATCAGCGACAACGGCTCGATCGTTGCGTTTGTTTCCACCCGTGATCTTGTCGCCGGCAGAAACAGCTTTCCGGACGACGACAATGACGAAATATTCACCTACTCTCGGTCGGGCGGAGGGAGCTCGAACGTTAGTGGGATAAAGACCAAGGAGGGTGGGAGCCCGGTATGCGTAGCGGGCGTTGGCGGCACAATTTGTCAGATAACCGAAACGCCAAGAGGGCCGATATTCGATCCGATATACAACAAGAATGTGACCATCTCCGGCGATGGCGCGCGCTTAGTTTTCGCCAGCACCGGTGACAATCCGATCATTGGGATGACCGGCGGGACCAATCCTTCAACTAGCCGTAATGAGGAGATCTTTGTCTCTGACCTGGCTCCTGCGGGTGGCCCGGGAACGCTTAAACGGCAAGTCACTACAACGACGCCGACGAATCCGGGTGACGTTGTAAATATTCTCGACCTCGGACGGCGAATGAGCCGGGACGGCAATTTCGTCGTTTTTGATTCGTACGCGGATCTTGCGAATGAACACAGCGGGACGAACCAAACCGCTTTTGCGTCATTTCTTTACGGTGTTGCGGAGGATGAATTCCGTCGTATCCTTCCTCGGAGCTCGGCAGACAGCGAAGCCTTCGGGGGCGATGTGCAGCGGTACGGCGGATTCTCGGATTATGGAACTGATGGGACAGCTCAAACGCTTGTCTTGCAGACCAGAATGAACATCAAACCGGATGGGACGATTCCTACCAATGCGGATGAGGGGCTAAATCCCGTAGACGACCGCCCAGTTCAGATCTATCGCTACCCGATCAATATTCCGGCAACTGACGCCATTTTCACCCGGATGAGCAAGTTCCCGATTTCCGTTTCATTCCTTGCCTCGACGCAGCCGATACCGAGCAATACTTCGGATCGGATAGCGTTCAATCTTGCGCTTACAGAATTGGGGGGCGGCAACGTTGACGGAAATTCCGAGGTCTATTACCTTTATCTTCCTGAAAAGGTTGGGGAAAGCGCGGTGACCTTCAACTTTGCGACCGGGGCGACCCGACGCCCGGTTATACCCGAACCGGTTCCTTCGCCGAGTCCAACGGCAACGCCGAGCCCGACTCCGACTCCGACGCCAACACCAACCCCGACGCCAACACCGTCGCCGAGTCCGAGCCCAACGGGAAGCCCGACGCCGACTCCGAGTCCAACACCGGTTACACCCAGTGCGGTCGTGGGACTGTCCCCGGGGATCCTCGCATACGTTAATTATACCGGGGCGGTGGATCGCCCAGTGGTGGCACGCACAGCCGTAGGTTCTCTAAACCGGATGCCGCAGTTACCGATCGAGTTGAGCGGTGTAACAGTATCCATTGGAGGTGCGGCGGCGGGGATCAAGTCCGTGAGTCAACGGCAACTCTTGATCGTTGTACCGGAAGGACTCCAGTCCTCGACCTCCGGCACCGAGCACCCGCTCGTAGTAAACAATAACGGTGTCATTTACCGTGGTACCGTAGTTCTGGTCACCGCGCAGCCGGACATATTCTCATTCGACAATATTGGCCCCGGAGGGCGGGCGAATGTTCGGAACGTAACGAACCGAGTTCACACATTTGAACCGTTCGGAGTGCGGACGGTGCAGATCCGCGGTGGAAAACTGGTCGCATCCAGGCTCAGGATCTATTTGACCGGAACATCGGGTGCTTCGCAGTCGCTGCTGAACATCCGTATCGGGTTTAATCCGCAAACGGCCGCAACGATCCTAACCAACGCCGTCCCGGCAGAACCCGGGGTTCAGCAGATCGACTTTACGGTTCCGCCGGAACTTGCCGGCAGAGCAGACCAAGTCGTTACTGTCAGCGTCGTTGATCTGAATGGGAACATCTTCACCTCCCGGCTTGCGGATACGGCTCCGCGGATCAGCTTCTATTGATCCTAAAGCATTTAAGCCATAAGAAAGGCGGACCACTCGCGGGTTCGCCTTTTTTCTTGAGATCGATCCGAACAAGGCACAATAAAGGCCAGTTATCATCCGATAACTTTTTGTAATGTTTGCCATTCGCGGCCCTTTATATTAACCTTTTCTTTTGCGAATGTTCGTTTACTAACCTCACAGATCATTCGCCCCGCGGCCCGTGCCGCCCAAACTTCACACCAATATAGGAGCATTTTTTAATACATGGCAGGAAAAGACGTAGCAACAATGAAGATCGCAGGAAAGGTTTGGAAGAATGGTGAGCTCATCGATTGGGACGACGCCCGCATCCATGTGATGTCCCATGTGGTCAATTACGGTTCGAGTGTGTTCGAGGGCATTCGCTGTTACAACACCACCAAGGGCTCGGCGGTGTTTCGTCTTACAGAGCACATGCAACGTCTGCTAAACTCCGCAAAGATCTATCGTATGGAACAGAAGTTCGGCCGCCAAGAACTTTGCGACGCGACGACCGAGCTCATCCGGACCAGCGGACTCGAAGAATGCTACATCCGTCCTGTCATCATCCGGGGCCTTGATGAGGAAAAGCCGGCATTTGGCGTAAACCCCTTCCCGAATCCTGTCGACGCTTATATTGCGGCGTGGGAGTGGGGCAAGTATCTCGGTGAAGAGGCTCTTGAGAACGGCATTGACGTTTGCGTATCGAGCTGGACCCGCATCACCTCTAACTCGATGCCCTCTATGGCAAAGGCCGGTGCGAATTACATGAATTCGCAGCTCATCAAGATGGAGGCCTTGCTTGGCGGCTTCGCTGAAGGGATTGCCCTCGATGACCGCGGCTACGTATCTGAAGGTTCGGGCGAGAATCTATTCATCGTTAACGGTGGCAAGCTGATCACGCCTCCGCTCGGGGCCTCGATCCTTCCCGGAATCACCCGTGATTCGGTCATTCAGATTGCCCGCGAACTCGGTATCGAGGTCGTCGAAACGACCATCCAACGTGCCGCACTTTATCTCGCCGATGAACTTTTCTTTACCGGCACCGCGGCAGAGATCACGCCGATCCGTTCGGTCGACCGCATCACCGTCGGCGCCGGCAAACGCGGCGAGATCACGGCCAAGCTTCAGGAAGAGTTTTTCAAGGTGATCATGGCCGAACGCCCGGCTCCTAATAATGCCGAGTGGCTCACATTCGTTCACGACACCGGTGAAAAAAAAACAGCATCGGCTAACTGATCTCCAGTAACACGTTTTCAGCCCCGCCCCGGAGTGTGCGAAACTCTCCGAAGCGGGGCTTTTCTTATGCCTGAAAATACAAATATGCCAAGTGTTCGGCCCGTTTTGCTCGAGACGGTGGTATTTCTCAGCGGAGCTCTGGTGATGACGTACGAGATAGTCGGTGCCCGCATCGTCGCTCCCTATCTCGGTTCATCGACCTACATCTGGACGAGCCTGATCGGCGTTATTCTCGGGGCGTTGAGCCTGGGCTATTGGCTCGGCGGGCGGATGGCGGATAAACGTCCGCAACTCGGCGTTCTATCGGCCGCCGTCTTTGCCGCGGGCGGGCTTGTTTCGCTAACGATTTTGGTCAAAAGTGTTTTCCTCGGCTCTATCGCCCAGTCGCCGCTTCCGCTAGAGATTCTCGCCGTTATCACGTCGCTCACGCTTTTCGCACCGGCGAGCGTCGCTCTCGGCTTTGTCATCCCTTACGCCACAAAGCTGCGTCTCGGCTCGCTCGATGACACGGGCCGGACCGTCGGACGGCTGTACGCTCTTTCAACGCTCGGCAGTATCCTCGGCACCTTTGCCGCCGGTTTTTTTCTTACTCCTTTCGTCGGTTCGACGCGGACTCTTTATCTCGTGGCCGGTGCCCTCTTCGCACTCGCCTTTCTGATCTCGCCGGTGATCGCCGAGCGAAAGAACATCGGCGCTATCGTTTTGTTCGTCGTTGCCATCGGCGGGTCAGAACTTGAAGCCGCTTATCTCCGCTCGCAGGGCGTCGCCGAGATCGACAGCGAATACAACCGGATCCGCGTCTTTGAAACGACCGACAGCCGAACCGGAATGCGGATGACCGCGATGGTCATCGACCCCTTCGCGATCCAATCCGCAAAGTTTCTCGAAAGCGACGAACTTGTCCTTGAATACACAAAGTTCTTTCGGCTCATCCGCCACTATCGGCCGGAGCACCGGACGGCGCTGATGATCGGCGGTGCGGGATATTCCTTTCCGCAGGAACTGCTCCATGAATTCCCGGAAGCCGCCGTTGATGTGGTCGAGATCGATCCCGCGATGACCGAAGCCGCCGAAACGCATTTCGGCTTGAAGCCCGATCCGCGGCTTCGCATCTTTCACGAAGACGGCCGCATTTTCATCAACCGTGCTGCAGCGAAAAGCTATGACGCGGTCTTTATCGATGCTTTCGGAACGCTGTTCTCTGTACCGTTTCACCTGACTACCATCGAGGCCGTTCGCGAGATCGAACGAGTGCTTTCTGATGACGGCGCGGTGATCGTCAACATCGGCTCGGCTCTCGAAGGCCCGGCAGATGGCTTCCTTGCCTCAACGCTCGCGACCTATCGCTCGGTGTTTCCGTTTGTTGACGTATTCAAAGTGGATGGTGACATCGAGGGTAGTAAGGTGCAGAACTTCATTCTCGTCGCCCGCAAGAGCGAGCCCGCTTTTCCCGCCGAGCCGCACCCGCAGGTCACGCCGCTGCTTACAAACAAGATCGATCCCGCCCGCGTTCGTGCAGGCCAGGTGTTGACAGATGAACTCGCTCCGGTCGAGCTCTTCGCCTCGCGGGCGGCCCGTTACCGTTAGGCTAACGAAGGCCCTGCCCGAACTGCTCCGTGCCAAATGCCCCGATGCCGTTCAGCCGAAAGCTGAAGACGATCCGGTTCTCGTTGCGTGCTCCGACGTTGAAGTTGAAATACTGGATGGCAACGCCGCAGCAGTTGCCAGAGTAGCCGAGCGTGTAAAGCGAACTGATCAGCGGGCTCAATTTCGTCGCCCGGCGGTTCTCAAAATCAAAAAAGACCGACGCTCCGCCGTAGAGCCCCTTGTTGCGGTCGCCGAGAAAGACCGAAGGGCTCCATTGCGAACCTCGTCGTGTGCCCGGCTCCTTGCCCGCCTCATTCGCGTATTGCGAGAGCGACGGGACGAGCGTCACCGCCCGAGTGTAATAGAAAGTCTGAAAGAATTTGACGAGCGGAGTGTCGTACCCGACGGTCGCCGAGACCGCCCGGAGCCCGTCGCCATATGTGCCGATGTCCGCACGCGTTGCGACAAAGATCGTCCGCTGCGGCCGGTAGGTGAAGTCGATATTGATCGGCGAAAATCGCCGCGGCACGCCGCCGAACGTGTAAAATGTCAGCGATGTGATCGGGGCGATCTGGTTCCGACGGCCTGTGTCGAGCGCACCGCCAAAGGTCTTATCGAAAAAATACTTTCCGCGGATCGTCAGGCTCGCGATCTCATAGGGCTGCGAACTTTCGGCATCCTGCGCACCCACTCCCGCATCGCGGAGCAGACGCTGGGCGTCGCCGGTTACGGCCTCGGAATATTTTCGCGTATAGAACCGGTTCGTCACACCAAACTCGACCTCGTTCGTATCCGTGATCGTGTCCATCGCGTCAAAGCGGATTATCCGCTTGAAATTATCGACGCCCTTTATATAGCGATAGGTCGCGAAGGGTTCGATGACGTGGCGAAAGCGGAACGTGCCCGACTTGCCATAAAAGTTCCGGGCGAGAGCGACCGGCCGGATGTCGAATTCGAATTCCCCGAGCTTGCGGATAACGTCGCGGCCGACGACCCGCCGCATATCGTTGAATGAGTTCGAGTAATACGTGACCCGCGTCGCCGCCGTCGCGGTGAAGTTAATGTATTTTGTGCTGATCGGGAGCGTCACCTGCGGATAGATATCAAGCCGCTGGCCGATGGCCGGTGAGTTGACCGGATTGCTGCCCGTCGTTTGCTGGTAAAGCGCGAGATTCTCAGCCTCCTCTCGCCGCGAAACGCCCTCGACGCTCGTCTTGAAAGAGAAGTAAAGCGGCTTGAGGAATGAGACCTGCGAGGGCCGCTTTTCAAAGTTTACGCTCGGCAGGTTTCGCGTTTTTATCTGCACGTTCGGGATCGAGATCTCCTGCGAGCGGGCGAGCAGATTGAGCGTATAGTTGTTCCAGCTCTTATTGACGAACACCTGCGAGACCTCGATCGGCGAGATTATCTGCTGGATGCCATCCGAGAAGACCTGCCGAAAATCGAGGTTCGAGGTGAGCCGCACGTCCGCTGCGGCCGTAAAGCCATTCGGGAAATACTGCACGCCCTCGGCATAAAGCAGCGTGCCGCCCTGGTCCGGATTTTCCGCGCTTTCCGCCGGGCCGAAGATGCGATCCTTGACGGCGTAGAAACCAAAGTTGAAGTATGACCGCGAGTTCGCCCGCGTCCTTACATCGAGCCCGTAGCCGACGCCGCGTCCGGTGTAAACATCTGCCCGCAGCGTCGCATCCGCGCTTCGCCCGAGCGTTTGATAATAGGCACCCGAAAGCCTCGCTCCCTTGTTCCGCGAGTAGCCGATGGTCGGCGTCAGAAAGCCGCTCGCCCGGTCGCGTTGTTTTATCGGGATCGAAGCGAAAGGCACCGGAAGCACCGGCACATCGCTCAGCCGAAACTTCGCATTCTTGAGCTTGATCCGGTCGTTCGGCCGGATGCGTGCCTCGTCGGCGGTAAAGGACCACGTCGGCACCGCCTCGTCGCAGGCGGTGAACTTGCCTTTGGTGACGACCACCTCGTTGAGCGAGACGCGCTCGACGCGGTCGGCCGTAAAAAAGATCACGCTGCCGTCGTTTGTCTGATTCGTAAACCCGGTCGATTCCTCAAAAACACCGAGCTTCGTCCGATAGTTCCAAACGCCGCGTGAGCCCGTTATCCGCTGGTCGTCGCCCTGGTCAAAAACGACGCTGCCCGTCGCCTCCATCCGGTTGTCGGCCTCGTAGATCGTGATCTTGTCCGCCTGCATCCGGTAGATGCCGTAGCGGACGTCCACATTCCCTTCGTGCACGATAACACGCTTGCCTTCCGCGCCCTCGACCGTCTGCCGGTTCGAATAAACGACCACCTCGCCGTCGCCGCCCTCGGGCTCAAAGCTCGGCTTCTTTTTCGGAGCAACGACGCTCCGCTCTTCTGAAACGGGATTGATGTTCGGCGTGTCCGTGATCGGATTCGCGACCTGCCGCTCGACCGGATTGGTCTGCTGCCCAAACCCCGCCGCCGCAAGCACAAGCACCACCACACCAAAACAAAGGCGTTTCACCATATCCAAAAATATAGCAGTTTCGTCGATGGCGCGTGAATCGTGAATCGTAAATCGTGAATCGGCACGGTGCAGAAGCCCGCGCGTTAGCAAGGGCTCCAATGCAGAAGCCCGCGCGTTAGCAAGGGCTTAACATCCAATGCGGAATTCGGAATTCGGAATGCGGAATGATGAATCCGGATTCTATCTGTGTCTTCTGTGTCCGTTTTTTGTGTGTTCTGTGGTATCGCCCTGAACACTCAAGAGTCGGACCACAGAAAACACAGAAGGAAGACACAGAAGACACAGACACGGACACAGAAACCGGAGACCTATTCGTCGATGGTTATCGGATAGTCGGGTGAGTAGTCGCCTTCGGGGTGTTTTTTATTAGGTAGATGGCGCGGATGTGGCCGGATTCCGGTTCGCCGGGCGTTTGCGGGGCGATGGTTATTTCGCTCGGCAGATTGGTCAGCACGCCGGCCATCGTCCAGCTCGGCCCGCCCTTTCGGCGATATTCGATGCGGACGGCGCTCATTCCCTTCATCAGCCCCGCGACCCGCACGCCGTAGTTCGGCCGTGCCTCGAGCGTCAATTGCGGGCTGATGTTCTCCGGCGTCGGCCCGACCTCGTTGCCGACGATCATCAGGTCCTCGCCGATCTCAAACGTGTAACCGTCCTTCGTTTTGAGCTGATCGACCATCCGCCGAAACTCGTCCAGCACGCCGTAAAACGAGCCGCCCGGCAACGCAAAATTCGTAAAGGCCGGAGCGTCCACCGGCGTGCCGTTGTCCGTCTCGTCCTCAAGCACGCGGTCCCGCCATTCGATCAAGGCCTCCATCGTCGCCTTGCAGCTCTCCACATGAGCGTCCATCGTCAAAAATATCTCGCAGATCAACAAAAACCGCCCAGTCTCCGCCGGCAAAAGCCCCAAAGCCGCCGCATACCCACTGATCTTCCCCTGAAAATTAGTAAGCGTAACCCGCCCCGCACGAGTTCCCGGAAGCCAATACGTCCTCTTCGACATAATCAAAGTTCTCCTTTAGTTGTTTTTTTGTTGAACCGAAGAGCGTAAGGAGATCGGGAGTGAGGATCGGACCTGACCTATGTGGGCTCCATCAAGTTCGCCGCAAATTATAATCAAACAAGGTTTTCTTTTGCAACTCTTCTCGCGTCTCAAAACGATTTTTTGACGTCTCAAAACCATTCTAGGACGTCTCAAAATCATTTTTGGAGCCTAAAAACCATTCTAGGACCTCCAAAAACCATTCTTGGACGTCCAAAAACCATTTTTGGAAGTCTCAAACCCAGGACCTCCAAAAACCATTCCAAGACGTCTCAAAACCATTTTTGGAAGCCCTAAAACCATTCTCAGACCTCCCAAAACCATCCCAAACCGCCCCAAAACCCCTTATTTACGTCCTTTCCCGCCAATTCGCCCCCAACAAACCATTCTCCGACGCCACCGAACCATCCCAGCGCTCGATTGACCCATCCGAACGGCTTTCTCAGGGAATAAGGGCGATTTTGGGGTAATGTAGTCATTCTTCTGATGCCCCATCGGTCGCCCGCCAATCGTCGTAGCGGGGCCCTTTACGATAGGCGGTGGTGCGTCGGTCCGTTCCCGGCACCTTCTCTGTCAGTCCACGTTCCGACAGACGCTTAAAAAGATCTTTAACTACATAGTCCGCGGGTATATTACAGACGTCACGGGCCGCTTTATTCCGTATCGTCTCATTTTTTTCGAGATATTCCAGAACAAGCTTTTCGGGCGAGGCCAACTGCTCGTGCCGGATTACTACCAGGACCGCATTTTCATTTTGCTCTACCACTGGCGGCTTTAAACCAAGATTGCGCATGGCTGAAAATGCGGTATTAAGCCCTTCGCCCACGTCTTTGTTCGGGGGGTCTTTAAATTTATTAATAAGTCGAACGATTCGGGCATTTCGAGCGAAGCGTTCGTTCAATATGTTCTCAACCGTCACATGTGCGGCTAAGCGACCAGGACTTTGGACCTCGATGCGATTGTCGAAAATCCGAATATGTACATCATCAGCGATACTATAATCCCGGTGCAGTACAGCGTTAGTCACGATTTCGTGCAGTGTTTCGCGGGTATGTTATCTTTTCTAGACCTTTTTCGCCCAGCCTATCAATTTTTTCAATTTCCTCAATTGTTATTGCTACCGCATCCCTGATTTGTTTATAGAGATATCCCTCGACAGTGATCGGGTCAAAAACTAGGCTTTCTCTGCTTCCCACGGGGTCAGATGTTGCGTATCGGTAAATTTTTATCCCACAGCGTTTCGCAAGGATTGCTTGGGGCTCTTCCGCGAACAATAATACCCCAGCAACAATCACGCCATCGTCGCGAATTAGGCGTTCTTTTTTGCCCACATTTCCGGTTCGGCAGTCGGAATTACTTCCAACATAAACTCAATCATTGGAAGTGAATTTGTGATCTCGCTCGCCTCGATTTTGAGCAACTCATCTTCAAACGATGATATTCCTTTTGTATATTCAAGCTGGCGAATTTCTTCTGACGTCGTTTTAGGCAGGTTCGAAGCACCGCGCCGAACGTAGATAGTCCCATCGGAACTCTTTTTGATGTCTGGCGTTTTGTCGAGCTGTACATGAAGAACCAAACCGGATTCGTCCACAGCTTCGAGAAAAGATAATTGCGCGTAAGTCGTGAGAGGGAAAATTGAATCGAAAACTTGAAGATGGCTATTTGCGTCCTCGACGGCGGCAAATCCACGCCAAGCCCGATACCCCGATTTACGATCCTCGTCAATTCCGATGAAGAGCTCGCCGCCGTCTGCGTTCGCAAATGCAGATAATGAGCGGGTTAATTTCCCAGGCGCGATTTCAATTGCCTTTAAATCAACGTAGTGATCCTCCTGCATGTTGACGATCCTGTCACGTTGCTCTCCTGTAATTTTGATCACATCGATTGCCATTCCCAAATTTTACACCGATTAGCCCTTTAACATAACAACCAAGCGGGCTTTGGACATTTTTCCGTGGCTAAGCATGGCGGGCTTTGTTTATTTGGGGGAATGGTTGCAGAATCTAGGGGTGATGGGGAAGCGGGCGATACTGGTTGTTGAGGATGAGGAGCTGATGCGGAATATCCTTCGCCGTTTGCTGGAGGCGGAGGGTTACAGCGTCTTTACGGCGGATTCGGCCGAGGCGGGGCTGCGTGTTTTTGCCGAGAACGAGATCGCCGTGACGGTGACGGACATCAAGATGGCCGGGATGGACGGCCTGACGATGCTCGACCACATCAAGGCCATCGACGAGCACGCGCTCGTCGTTGTGATGACGGCTTTCTCGTCGGTCGATTCGGCCATCGCCGCACTCCGCAAAGGCGCTTACGACTACATCACCAAGCCCTTTCTCAACGACGACATCCTCAAGACCATCCGCAACGCCCTCGCCCAGGACGAGCTCTTTCGCCAAAACCGGGCGCTCCGCCGCGAGCTTTACCGCGAGTACAATTTCTCGGAAATGATCGGCAGCGGGCCGGCGTTCGCCGGCGTGCTTGAGATGGTGCAGAAGGTCGCCGATACCAATTCGACCGTGCTCATCCGCGGCGAAAGCGGCACCGGAAAGGAACTCATCGCCCGGGCGTTGCATTTCAACAGCCGCCGCTCCGACCGGCCGTTCCTCGCCGTCAACTGCGGCGCATTGCCCGATTCCCTGCTCGAAAGCGAACTCTTCGGCCACGTCCGCGGGGCGTTCACCGGTGCGGTCGGCGATAAGAAGGGCTTCTTTCGCTCGGCCGAGGGCGGCACCGTTTTTCTCGATGAGATCGGCGAGACGACCGCCGCTCTGCAGGTAAAACTGCTGCGTGCGGTGCAGGAACACGAGGTGACGCCGGTCGGCGCCGCGGAGGCCGTCGGCTTCGATGCCCGCATCATCGCCGCCACGCACAAGGACCTCGAGTCCGAGGTCCGCGAAGGCCGCTTCCGCGAGGACCTGTTCTATCGGCTCAACGTCATCGAGATCGTCGTCCCGCCGCTCCGCGAACGCCGCGAGGATATACCCGCACTCGCAAAACATCTCGCCGCAAAGGCCGCCGCCAAACAGAACAGCCCGCGAAAGGCCGTAACCGACGAAGCGATCAACGCACTCACGGAATACGCCTGGCCGGGAAACATCCGCGAGCTCGAGAATGTGATCGAGCGGGCGTTCATTCTCAGCGACGCGGAGATCACGCTCGCCGATCTCCCGCCCGCCGTCTCGAAGAATTTCAGCGGATCGGGAAGCGGCGGCATCAGGTCGCTCGAAGATGTCGAGCGAGAATACATTCTCCAAACTCTGGACTCTCTCGGGCAGGATAAAACGGCCGCGGCTGCGGCACTCGGGATAGACCTCTCGACGCTTTACAGAAAACTCAAACGCTACGAAACCTAACGCGTGAACATCTCGACGACGAAGTAATTCGTCTCATCGATCCGTACCAGCGTTCCGGCAAGATACGGAGCCTGAAAGAGCATATCGGCCGGGTACGCTTTCCCCATTATTTTCTGGCCCTCGTTCAATTCGCTCTGCGAGACAAGCTCCGCGGGAAACCACGTATCGGCATCGATCTCAACGGCCGTCGGCTCGCCGAGCTTTGCGGCTTCGGCAACGAGCGTGTCGGCATCTTCCTTTTCATAAAGGATGACTGCACGAAGCTTCTTGTCGTTCGGCCCCGGCGAGCGGCCGGGCTCGGCGACCACGGGCTGCTCGACCCACGCAACCTCGACCGGCACGAACGGAAGCTTTATCAGCATGCCGAGCTCTTCGGCCTTTTCATTGACCTGCGGCGTGTTCTTTTCATTGACCTCTCGCGGCGAGACCGGTGCCGAGTTGTTTGCCGCCTCTTCGCCGCCCACGCATCCGGCCAGCGGCACAATAGAAAAAATAATCGCGAGTGCTACAATCTGATTTGAAAAAGTCCTTAACACGCAAAAGATTCTATTCCCGCCGGCTGCGGTTTGCAACGGAGTGAGAATTGCCAGGCGGCTCGGCAAGCGTTCGAATGAATAACGAAAAGCGATTTCCCGTCCGCGGTGCGTGGTACGCATTGCTGATCCTTTTTCTTATCAACACGGTCAATTTCTTTGACCGGCTGATCATCGGCGCCGTCGGCGAACCGATCCGCAGGGAATTTGAACTTAGCGACACATCGCTCGGCCTGCTGAGCACGGCGTTTACGCTGCTCTATGCATTTGTCGGCATTCCTTTCGGCCGGCTCGCCGACCGCGTCCCGCGGAAACGCATCTTGGCGGCGGGCGTGTTTGTTTGGAGCCTGCTTACGTTCGCCTCCGGCTTTGCACGAAACTTCACCCAGATTTTCCTTCTCAGGCTCGGAGTCGGCGTCGGTGAGGCCTCGTGTGCACCGGCGGCGACGTCATTGATCAGCGATCTTTTCCCCGAGGACAAGCGAGCCCGTGCAATGAGCATTTTTATGCTTGGGCTGCCTATCGGCATCGCACTGAGCTTTGCCGTTAGCGGCTGGGTCGCGCAGGAATACGGCTGGCGGACGGCATTTTTCGTCGCCGGATTTCCGGGACTTCTGCTGGCCGTCGCTGCCCTCTTCATTCGCGAACCGCTCCGCAGCGACGCACCGACCGTCGCCTCGACGACCGGTCTTTCGTGGGAGCCATTCCGCCGCGTAATCTCGTCGCAGACTATGTTCTGGCTGATACTTTCCGGCGCGGTCCACAACTTCAGCCTCTACGCCTTGAGCTCCTTCATGACGCCGTACCTGATGCGTTTCCACGATCTCGACATCCGCGACGCGAACATCATCGCGATGCTCGTCAACGGCATTTTCACGCTTCCCGGCTTGATCCTCGGAGGCATCGCCGGCGACCTCGCAAAACGCTGGCGCTTAAATGGCGGGCTGATCGTCGTCGCCGCCGCGACGCTGCTCTCGGTCCCTCTTTTCTACACGGCGATTATGGCCGAGGCCGGCAATACGACGCTATTTCTCCTCGCGATGGGCTCGGCTTTTGCCCTGATGTATTTCTACTATTCGGTCACCTACGCGACCATCGCGGACATCACTCCGCGTGAACTTCGCGGAACGGCGATGGCGGTTTATTTCATGGCGATGTACCTGCTCGGCGGTGCCCTCGGCCCTTACGTGGTCGGGGCGATGAGCGACCACTTTACCCGAAACGCAGCCCTCGCCGCCGGCGCAACCGACCTCACGGCGGCAACACTCGAGCCATTCCGCGGAGCCGGCCTCCAATCCGCAATGATGATCATCCCCGTCCTCTGCATCGCCCTCGCCGTAATAATGTTTCTCGCCGCCCGAGCAAGAACCCGGATCAGTCAGTGACCACTCATCACTCCCCACTTCCCTATGCTAAAATCTCCCTTTATACATCTATAAGCTATGGCAACTGAGATAAAGGAAGCGAAGACGGCCGCCGAGGCGGAGAAGCAGCGTTGGGAAGAGGAAACACTCGCGAAGGTGCTAGATAAGTCGCCGGAGCGTAAGGCGTCGTTTGAGGGCGTTTCGCTCGAACCGGTCGAGCGGCTCTACACCGAGGCCGAGAGCGACGGCATCGACGTCGGCTTTCCCGGCGAGTATCCGTACAAACGCGGCATTCACCCGACCGGCTATCGCGGCCGGCTCTGGACGATGCGCCAGTTCGCTGGCTTCTCGTCGCCGGAGAACACCAACGCCCGGTTCAAGTACCTGATGGAACATGGCCAGACCGGCCTTTCGGTCGCCTACGACCTGCCCGCATTGATGGGCCTCGACGCAGATTCGCCCCTCTCAGAAGGCGAGGTCGGCAAGTGCGGAGTCGCTGTCTCGAGCCTCGCGGATTTCGAGGTGCTTTTTGACGGCATTCCGCTCGACGAGGTCACCGTCTCGCAGACGATCAACGCCCCGGCTCCGATCTTTCTCGCGATGTATCTGGTGGTCGCCGAAAAGCAAAAGGCCGATTTCAACAAGATCTCCGGCACGCTGCAGAACGACATTCTCAAAGAATACATCGCCCAGAAAGAATGGATCTACCCGATCAAACCGGCGATGAAGCTCGTCATCGACACGTTTGAATACACGGTAAAACACGTCCCGAAATACAACCCGATCTCCATCTCCGGCTACCACATCCGCGAGGCCGGGGCGACGGCGTTGCAGGAACTTGCCTTCACGCTCCGTGATGGCGTCGAGTATGTGCAGTACGGCGTGGATCGCGGCATGGATGTCGACGATTTCGTCCCGCGTCTGTCCTTTTTCTTTAATGCTCACAACGACTTTTTTGAGGAGATCGCCAAGTACCGTGCCGCCCGTGTCGTTTGGGCACGGACGATGAAGGAACGCTTCGGCGCTAAAAACCCGAGGACGATGCAGATGCGTTTCCACACGCAAACGGCAGGCGTTTCGCTCACCGTCCAGCAGCCGCTCAACAACATCGCCCGCGTCGCGATACAGGCGCTAGCCGGCGTTCTCGGCGGTACGCAGTCGCTCCACACGGATTCATTTGACGAGGCTCTTGCTCTGCCCTCGGACGAGGCAGCCCTGATCGCACTTCGCACCCAGCAGATCATCGCCGAAGAGACCGGCGTTGTGAACACGGTCGATCCGCTTGCTGGGAGCTATTACGTCGAATCGCTGACCGAAAAAATGATCGAAGGCTGCTTCGATTATTTCGAGAAGATCGATGGCTTCGGCGGCATGGTCGAGGCGGTCGAGGCCGGTTTCCCGCAGCGTGAGATCCAGGAATCGGCGTATCAATATCAGAAAGCGGTCGAGCGAAAAGAGCAGGTGATCGTCGGTGTGAATAAATACACGATGGAGGAAGAGGCCGGCAGGTACAACATCCTCCAGATCGACGAAGCCGTCCGCGACCACCAGCTCGAACGTCTCGCCCACGTAAAATCGACCCGCGACAACGGAGCCGTTGCAACGTCGCTCGACCGCCTAAAACTCGCCGCCCGTGAAAACGAAAACACAATGCCCGCTATCATCGAAGCCGTCGCCGCCTACGCAACCGTCGAAGAGATATGCGTCGCACTGAGAGACGTGTATGGCATTTATGAAGAACCTGCGTTTTAGTTTTTTTTCAGCCGTTAGCGATTAGCTGTCAGCAAGACCAAAAGCTTACAGCTAATCGCTAACAGCTAATAGCTGATCAAAAACAAATACAAGAATTCAAGAACCTCACCGTCTAGGCATATTTGAATCCGAAACCCGAATTGAGCCGAAAGCGTCCTCAGACCACCTTTTGACCGCATGCGAACGTTGAGTTTCTCTCAACGCTCGAAAAGTATGTAGCCGAAAGGAGCAATTTATTTCTGGAGACGCTTATGAAACTTACATTATCATTGACAGCTTTTGTCGCCACCGCGGCGGTTCTTTCGGGTTGCGGAGGTGGGGCGACGAACACCACATCAAACACGGCAGCGAACCGTACCAACACCGCCGTGGCAGCAAATACGACGAACTCGGCTGCCCCGTCGAACACTAACACCGCGACCAGCTCAAATCCGATGGTTGGCGGAGCACCTATGCTGGCCACGCGAGACATCGTTGATAACGCGGTCGAATCGAAGGACCACACGACCTTGGTTGCCGCGGTCAAAGCGGCCGACCTGGTAACAACGCTGAAGGGCACCGGCCCGTTCACCGTTTTTGCGCCGACCAACGCTGCTTTCGACAAGGTTCCGAAGGCGACCCTTGACGGATTGCTCAAGCCGGAAAGCAAGAAAGCACTTGCCGGGATCCTGACCTATCACGTTGTGGCAGGCAAGCAGGATGCAGCGTCAATTGCAAAGGCGATCGAGGCAGGCAATGGTAAGGCGACGTTCAAGACCGTCGCAGGCGGCACATTGACTGCATCGCTTGACGGAGCGAAGGTGATCTTGACCGACGAAAATGGCGGCAAATCGACCGTGACGATCGCCGACGTAATGCAGTCGAATGGCGTGATCCACGTTGTTGATACAGTCCTGATGCCCAAGTCGTAACTCACGATTTGAGCCAAAAAGAAAAGCCGCAGAGAGCTGTCTTCCTCCGCGGCTTTTTTTATTTGCACGACGATTCGCTAGGGCGTGCTCGAAACAAAGTTCAGGTCGTTAATATTGTCTAGAGGGTTGATCACTCGTGACGGTTCGGCGAATGTAAACGCTCGATGTGAAACTGAAACGATGTAACTGCCACCCGCTTCGGCGTCGAATTGGTAGTAGCCGAAAGGATTTGTGATCACTCGTCCGATGACGCCGTTCGATCCGTTGAGGGTCACAGCGGTAAGGCCGATCCCATTGCCGTCCGCGGTCATCACGCGGCCCGCGATCGTCACGGCTGCCGCTGTCGGAGCAAACCCCTGAAAGTCAGCCCCCGAAACATTCGACGTCAGTGCCGAAACCGAAAGCACCTCAGGCTGAAACGCCAAACCGGATAACCGCGGAGTGACGAAATATGACCCATCCGCCGGAAGCCCGGCAAATGTGTATTCGCCGTTGGCGTCGGTATCAACAACGCCCTGTTCCGATCCATCCAGCTCCATTGAAACACCGGCGAGAGGATTGCCCAGGCCATCTCGAACGGTCCCTGTGATCTGAAAGTCCGCCGCCGTGCCTTCGAAAAACACTGTCTCTTCGCCCGTGAGATCGATGAAGTTCGTGTTGTATTCCTCAAATATATACCCGACGCTCTTCGGCGAAACATTGTAATTTCCGTTGGGCGTAAGATTGACGAACTTGAACGATCCGTCCGAATTCGTTTCCGTCTGCCGCTCTTCCGTTCCGGTCAAGCCGACCGAAACACCGCTCAGCGGATTGCCGCTGTCGTCCAGAATCAATCCCGAAATTGACGGCAAATTAGTGTCGATCTGTTCCGCCAAAACGAACGGCGAAAGCGACGAAACCGATGCACAGATTTTCTTGGTCGAGAAATCACGGCTGATCGTGCGGTCAACCAAACTTCCGCCTTCGCCGTGCAGAATTTTCATATTGTCAAACTGCGAAAAAGTTACTGACCCTGAACCGTAAAACAAACCGTGATCGGCACCAAACATATCGCCGTCGTTGAAATTTCGTATGCTTGACCGGCAAGAATTTGAAAAATCCGTCAGCGTGCCGGTTGAATTCGCGGATTGGAATAACGGTTGTTTGTCCGCCCGCCGGAAACATTACCGAAAGTAAAGTCTACCGCACCAAACTTATTGTGCACCCGATGTTCCGGTAGGGGTGGCGACGGCAAATTCGCCGGTGCAAGGTCGGGTTCACGCATCGCTGGTAACTGCTTCCAAAGTTGCGGTGAGTCAATCTCTTCAGTTCCAAAAACGGAGTAATCGGCGGAAAATTAACGCTGTCAAGACCGAATTTCGTGCCGTCGGGCGACCAACTGAATGTGATGAATTCGGTGTCATTAGTAATCTGAATTTGATTACTGCCGTCAAGACTCATCCAAAAAGATCACCGATCGGACTCGCGAAGTTCGGGCGTTTGAGAAATGCGATCCTAGAGCCGTCCGGCGAAAATCTTGGATGCAACTGAAACCTGCCGAGATTCAATTCGGTCAAGTTCGTCCCGTCAGCTGATTGATCAAGAAGATTTTCCTGATGGGTGTTGCTAAAAACGATCTTTGTTCCGTCGGGCGAGAAATCAAGACTTTGAGAATCCCGTTGTCAAGCTTGAACCTGTTGAAAATAGTCGTTAAACCGCTGCCGTCCTGTCATTTATTGCGGATCAAGGTTACCTCTGATCAAATACTATCTTTGTACCGTCGGGCGAAAAGCGAGGATGATTTGCTCTTAGTGACAGGTCGGTCGGATTCGCACCGTCAAATCCATCAAACTCGCGATGAAAATTCCGGTGACCGTGCTGATTCGTTTTCAGCTGAAAACCAGCTATTCGCCGTCCGTCGGGCGAAAATGACGGACTCGAAACCGTGCCGCCGTTCGTCGTTGTGAACAAAATAGTTTTACCCGTGCCGTCGCCGTTCATTGCAAGAATGCTTTTCGCATCCGGATGTCACGAAGGCAATTCTGCCTACAGGCTAGCGTCGTTGCTCCAGAAAAATCAGCAATCTTATCGGCTCGAGATGTGCTAAACGTCTGGAAACCGATACGGCGAAAATTGAAAGTTCACTTTTTACCGGCGAACCTGATAACCGACGTTCGGCGTTAGAGCCTCGAATGTGTAATTTCCGAATTTATCCGTCGTTGTCGTTTGAGTTGATGCACCCGTCAGATTTACGGTTACGTTTTCGACGGGAACATTGGCATCGCCACGCGGAATCGTTATTTGACCGCTGATCCTCCCGCCCGAATTACTGCCCGTAAAATTCTGATTGCCTTGGATCGGAATAAAGATTAGTAAATGTCCAATGACTGGTCGGCGAAAAGAGGAAGTTTCGTGCGGAAGGAACGAAAGGTATAATCGCGTCCGATCGGCAAATTGCTGAAATGGTATCTTCCGGTGCTATCGCGGACTGTAATCCTTCCCCGTGTCGGAATAGTTTCTATAAGAAAAACGCGTTCGGGATAGGATCTCCGTTCGTGTCGAGCATCGTGCCGGAAATGGTTACAACTCCGCTCGATGTCAATTGACACGCTGAAAATTCCGAAGTGTTTCCGTCCGCGTCGGTCGCCGTCGAACTGACAAATGAGCCTGGCGTGACCGCTAAGGGCAAATTCGCCGTGAAACCTTTCAGCCCGCCCGCATCGGTCGATACGTTCGCGGATCCAAGATATGTTTGCCCCGCACCGAAACCGGAAGCATCACACGCCGGATTTGAATAAAAATCAAGCGTAAAATTCTGCGAAGGAGCACTGCTGAGACTGCCCTTGATCTGCGTATTTCCGGTTGAAGAAACGGACGAAGTTAAGACGGGATAATTTTGCTGCTTGTTAAACCCAAGATCGGGATCGTTAGGATCGTTTGAAGTTCCGCCGAAATCAATATCGCGTCCGCCGTTCGAATGGATCGAATTCCCGCGAATTGTATTGTTGATAAATGGGCCGCCCTGACCGAGGATGCCACGACCAGTGTTAAAGGCAATGGTGTTCGCTTCGTTCATCGCAACGCCGCCGATATTGGTTTGACTACGTTTTATTAAGATTCCGACTCCGTTCGGAAGTGCGGTCAAACCGTCCGCTCTCGTGCCGATCAAATTTCCTTGAATCTGATTCGGTTGTTCGGGTGATGCGGTAGCGGCGATCAGAGCTATTCCTTCCAAAGTATTTCCCGAAATCAAATTTCCGGCGATGGTATTATCCGAAGTTCTGACGGAAATTCCTTGTCTGTTCGGAATCGCCGAAGTTCCGTTGGCGTTTGTGCCGATGTAGTTTCCGCGGATTTGATTGTTTCCGAATCCGGCTGTCGTCAAAAGAACGCCTTGGTCGCGGTTGCCCGAAATCAGATTTCTTTCGGCAGGAGAATTTCCGCCGATCACATTGTTGGAGCTTCCGAATATCGCAATTCCGACATCATTCGGATTTGCACCGAGTCCGTTTGAAACCGTGCCGATATAGTTTGTCTGAATCGTGTTTCCGTTGTTTCCCGACGGAATTACGATGCCGCCGGAAAATCCGCCGATCACAAAACCCTTAACAGTATTGTTGCCCGTGCGAAGCGTTATTCCATTGCCCGCAGGAATGTTTGTTCCCGTTAAAACGACGATCGGCGAACCCGAAAAACCTGTTTGTGTCGTTGCGTCTAGAATGACCGAATCGGTGATGTCCGGCATAGCAGACGTCGGGGAAATAATGAACGGTGCAGAACCCGGAATATTAAATGTGATCGTCTGCTGTCCCGCAGTTGCGTTGGCGTTCAAGATCGATTGCCGCAGCGAACCGGTCCCCGAGTCGTTGGTATTGGTAACTTCAAAAGGATTAGAAACGTTGAACGAATCGCTCGCCGCTCCGGTTAAACCGCCGGAAGACGCATTGAGTGTGTAGCCGACACCGGGGTTGTCGATGCTCAGATCGTCGAAAATTGCGATTCCGTTTACGGCGTTTCTGATCAAATTTCCGCTGAGAGTTCCCGAGTTCGGATTGTTGCCGATGGCGAGAGTTATAGGATCGGTTGCCGTAGAAACCGTATTGCCCAAAGCGTCTAAAATGGTAACCTGAACCGGTGGAGCGATCGTGGCAGTTGGACTTGTGTCCGTCGGTTGGACAGTAAATGCTATCTGCGTCGCCGCACCGACATTGATGTCAAATGCATTGCTCGTTGCCGAAGCGAGACCGCCTGAGGCGGCTTGCAAGGTGTAACCCACTCCTGCCCGGTTAATGCTCAGATCGCTAAAAGTGGCGACTCCATTGACCGCGTTTTTCGTTGCCGTTCCGCCTAAAGTACCCGAATTCGGATTGTTTGCAATTGAAAGAGTGATCGAGGCGGTCGAATTTGTGACCGTGTTGCCGAGCTGGTCTTGAACCGTGACCTGGATCGCAGAAATATTTTCACCGGCGGTCGTGTTCGTCGGCTGAACCGTGAATACGATCCTATCCGCGGCCCCGAACGTGTTGACGGTCGCATCCGTTGATTCGCCGAAAGAATCCGTAACGCGGATCGTATCAGCTACTCCGGCGTTCTCTCCTGCGGTGTAAAGTCCCGAGAAAGGATCAATTGAACCGCCCGAGTTATTTATCAGAAATGCTGTAAGTATAGGGGGCAAATCCGCCGCTTGCCGTGAAGCTTTGCGTTCCGCCGGTTTGAACCGAGGCGGTCAGAGGCGAGAGCGTCAGCCCGGTCGGGCATCCGCTGTCGAAAACCCAGCTTGTGTTGTTGCCGCCGCTGTCTGTGCCGCTGAAAACGGTTTTCGTTCCCGTTCCGCCCATATTCTGGACATCAACATTGACGAGGCGATTTGTGCCGAGTCCGGTCCAGCTTCTTTGTCCACCAGTTGAACGGATCAAGATCGTGTCGTCCGCCGGACAGGTTCCGCCGCCGCGTAGATCAACCACTCCGCCGTTGCTGATATTTCCACCGAGCGTGATTGTCGTCGCGGAGTCGCTGACCAGTCGTCCGTTGGCGAGGATCAATAATCCGGTAACCGCACCGCCGGCCGTTAGATCGCTACCATTTGCCAGATAAAGCGTTCCGCGGTTGATGACCATTCCCGTATTTGACGGCAATATCAGATCGGTCGCTGCGGTTAAAACACCGGCAGGCTTATCAACTCTAAAGATCGACGAAGGATTATTTCCGCCGTTGTTGATGTAGGTTTGATCACTGGTTCCAACGTAATGCAAATTTCCGCTTCCGCCGGCAAAAGTTGAAGAAATGGTCACGTCGCCATAAGCCTCGAACCTGGCATTTCCGAAAGGAGTGCTGATCTGTCCGTTCGTCAGCAAAAGATTTCCGCGAATCCGCAAAATGTCATTCGATCCCAAACCCAACGCAGTAAAGGTGCTAGATTTATCAACCTCGACATTGTTCAAATCCAAAGAATTATTAACATCAACCGTTCCCGTCGAACTAATAAATCGAACCGTTCCGTTATTATGCTCGAAAATGCCCGTTCCCGTGATGTTCAAACTTTGAACAAAATTAGTGTTTCCGCTTGAGGCCGTAAAAGTTCCGCCCGAGACTGTAAACACATTGGTGAACTGCAGGGTCGAGTCACTTCCTGTAAAAGTTCCGCCCGAAAGTGTGAAGAGCGAACCGAATGTGATGTTTCCGCTGCCGACATTAAAAGTTCCGCCGGACTGCTGGTATTGATCGGACGTGCTGAAAACAAATTCAGCCGCACCGTTGGTCATCAAATTGACGTTTTGAACAATAGTCCGGCTGCCAAGATCCACAATTCCGTTGCCGCTTGTGTTGATGTCCACATTCGGAGCGTTGACCGTCAGATTCGGCAAAGATGCCGGAGTCGGAATCGTGATCGTTCGGGTCTCGTCTCCAAGAATATGCAGATTTCCGGTGCCGCCGTTGAACGTCGTCGCGATCGAAACATCGCCGAACGCTTCGAGTCGGGCATCGATTCCTTCCGATGAGATCTGTCCGCCGATCAAACTCGTTGTGCCGCTAACGCTCATAATATCGTTTATCGCTATCACGACCGCCGCAAAGGGACTTGATTTGTTTATCTCTACATTGTTGAATTCCTCGATATTGTTGATATTAAATGACGAACCGCTTCCGCCGATAAATCTGACCGTACCGTTGTTGTGCTCAAACACGCCCGTGCCGCTGACGTTGAAGGTTGTATTAAAGTTCGTATTGCCGCTCGACGCCGTGAACGTTCCGCCCGATAAGGTAAAGACACTGACTACTTCGAATGTCGAACTACTGCCCGTAAACGTGCCACCCGATTGCGTAAATGTGCCGCCGAACGTAATATTTCCGCTGCCGACGGTAAAGGCTCCGCCGGTTTGTTCGTATTGCGCACCAAAGACAAATTCAGCCGATCCATTGGTCATTGAATTGACATTCTGAATGATCGTTCTGCTGCTAAACTCAACAACTCCAGAACCGGTCGTATTGATGTCGGTGCTCGGAGCGTTGATCGTAAGATTCATTAATCGCGCAGGTGAAGGGATCGTGATCGTGCGTGTGGCGTTCCCGAGAATGTGAAGATTTCCGGATAAGCCGTTAAATGCGCTGGTGATATTCACGTCGCCAAATGCTTCGAGTCGGGCATTGATTCCTTCCGATGAGAGCTGTCCGGCGATCAAATTGACTGTGCCGCTAACGCTCATAACATCGTTTATCGCGATCACGACCGCCGCATTGGGATTCGTTTTGTTTATCTCGACATTGTTGAATTCCTCAATATTGTTGACATTGAATGCCGAACCGCCTCCGCCGATAAATCTGACCGTACCGTTGTTGTGCTCAAACACGCCCGTGCCGTTGACGTTAAAACTTGTATTGAAGTTCGTGTTTCCACTCGACGCCGTGAATGTGCCGCCTGAAACTGTAAATACATTTCCGAATTGTACTGTCGAATTATTTCCGTCAAATGTTCCGCCTGACTGTGTGAACGTCGTTTCGAAAGTGATATTTCCACTGCCGCCGGTAAATGCTCCATCGCCTTGTGTAGATGCCGATCTGACCGTCAAATTTGCCGTTCCGCTTGAGATCGTCCCGGTGTAACCGCTGTTGATGCTGAGCGTCAATATCGTGATATCAAGATCGATCAATGAGTTCTTTGTACTGGTGCCGTCAAAAATAACAGAGTCGCCAAATCCCGGAACCGTATCGTTCGACCAGTTTGCCGGTTCCGACCAGTTGTTCGTCGTTCCGCCACCGTCCCACGTTATCGTCGCCAATGCGTTGGCAGGTTCGTTCACCGTTTCGATGGCCGGTTCGTTCGCCGCATCGCTCGCCGGTTCTGCTTCCGGCGAAACGGTGAAAAAAGCTATCGGAGCTTGCAGTGCTGAAACTCCCACAGCTCCGGCCGTCTGGAGCAAGCCGTTGTGAAAGAGTGCTACAAGAACCACGATAAAAATGACTGTGAGAATCGTCTTCGATTTCGGACTGAACATATGTTTGTTGAACTCCATGAATCCTGTAAGAAAATTTCCCTGGTCTATCCATCGGCTTTTGCTATCGATGGCCCGTCAGTCTAAACTCGCCATCGAGCAACTCTTCTACCTCGACCTTTCCGGTGTGCTGCCGGGAATAGATCCGCTCTTGCCCGGTGGGCTCTTCCCTATAGATCTCGACGGTGAAAGTTTCGCCGCTGAACGAGGTCGCTGGTGTGTCAACCGTTGCCTGCTCGACCCTTATCCGTTTGGTAGTTGTTACACGTCTGTAAATTCTTCTTATCGGGCTCATCTTTTTTTCTGCTGTCGGCGAACTCTGGTATATTAGGGGAATCCAACTTCCAAGTCTTGAGGAAAACCTTAGCAATTTGTGAGTAATAGTGAAGGCAACGGTAAAGATCTGACAGCAGGGCGTTTATACGCTTTTGCGGGATTCTCGCTTGATACAGCCTCGGGCCTCTTGACCCATTTGAACGAGACGGTCAAGCTTGCTCCAAAGGTCCATCAGCTTCTCGTTTACCTTATCGAGAACCGCGACCGAATAGTTTCCAAGAACGAGATTTTTGAAGAGGTCTGGCAGGATACATTTGTTGAGGACAACGCTCTCTCGTACACCATCTCAAAGCTCCGAAAGTCACTCGCAGCCTACGAACCCGAGACAACTTTTATCGAAACTGTCTCCCGCCGCGGCTTTCGCTTTGTTGCCGATATACAGGAAGCCGAAACCGCATTAATGGAGCGGAAGCCGCTCGATCTGATCGTTGAAAAACAGACCGTCGAAGAGACTTGGATCGAAGAGGTCGCGGAAGATCGACCTGCCGAACTTTCCGTTCGCCCGCCGCTCGCCCTTCCCGCCGCGGGACGCGAAAGCATCAATCGGCTTCTTGCGATTGGTATTATCGTGGTCATCGCATTCGGAACCATCGGCGCGGTTTGGGTCATGACCAGAGGTTCAAAGCCCCCACCGATCCGTTCAGTTGCCGTGATTCCGCTTGAAGATATCAGTGACGCCGAGATTGACCGCTCGCTCCTTTTAGGGATGACCTATGCGCTCATTTCTCAACTGGGCCGCTCCAGCGATCTGGTGATCAGGCCGCTATCTTCTACCATCGCTGCATCCACGGCCGATCCGGATCCGCTGGCGATAGGCAGAAAGCTGGGTGTCGATACGGTCGTTGAATGGAATCTGCAAACGGTCGAGGATCGGTTTCGGGTGAACGCACGGCTCATCAACGTCGCCGACGGACGTCAATTGTGGAACGAGTCGTTTGATTACACTGAGGCTGATCTTTTCAAAGTGCAGGACACCGTCTCCGAATTGACCGCACGCGCCCTGGTCGCAAATCTATCAGTCGCGGAAAGCAATCGGCTCCATGATCGGCCAACGGAGAATAACGAGGCATATCAGGCATATCTCCGCGGGCGGTATCACTGGAACCAGCGGACGCTCGAGGGATTCAACACGGCCCGCGGCTTTTTCGAGCAAGCGATCACGCTCGATCCAAAATTTGCCGAAGCACACAACGGTCTTGCTGACGTCCATCTTGGTTACTACGATTATGGCTACAAGCCGGCCCGCGAATCGATACCCTTTGCACTCGCGTCCGTGAACCAGGCGATGCAGCTCGACCCGACGCAATCCGAGGCCTATTCGACGCGGGCATCGATCGAATTTTTATACAATCGAGATTGGAAGGCGACGGAAGCTGACTTCAAACGTGCGATCGAACTTGCCCCAAATGATCCAACCCCGAAACTGCGATTCGGCTGGATGCTCTCCGTAATGGGCCGAACCGACGAAGGCCTCGGGCAACTTCTGGCCGCTGAAAAGCTCGACCCGACATCAAACATCGGCCAGGCGAACATCGCCTATAATCTGATGGTTTCGGGCAAACTAAGTGAAGCTGAAACGCGGCTTCAGCAACTAAAGACGAATGCGCCGAACTTCAGTTTGGCCAACTGGTACCTCGCAACGGTCTATTTTATGCAGAATAGGCGGGAGGAATCGCTGGAAGAATACTTCGCGGCGTTCTCTATCGATGAAGGCAACTCGGAGCAGATCGATAAGGTCCGCGCGATCATGGCCAATAGTTCGCGAGCTGATGCACTTCGCCAATGGCGTGAGGACCTCGAAAAACGTTACGCGAAAAGCTATTTTCCGCCTTCGAATATTGCTCTCGTAGCGGCACTTGCCAAGGACCGGGATCAAACGATCAAATGGTTGCTCGAGGCCGAACGCGTCCGCGACCCGTGGCTCCTTCAGGTGCTTCACGATCCCGAATATCGCTTCCTGAAAAACGATCCCGAATTTGAACAGCTTCTCGCCTCGATCAAACTCGAATAGTAGTGTTAACGGTTTGCCGATCATGAGTTGAAGGCTCGACGGCCTTCTGATAATATGACGGCATCTTATGACGCCGCGATCTATCGCAAGTCTTCGACCCGCATGGCAACGAGCCCACCTTTTTGGTGGCGACTAATATCTCCAATTTGTTCAGAGCAACAGACCTGACATTGTTGCTGATTTGGCACGCTAAGGCGTGGACTCTAGACATATTTAGGAGAACAAAATGACACCGACAACTGAATTGCAGCGACCGATCATCAAGACCGAGCTTCCGGGCCCGAACGCACGTGCCATCGTCGAAGCCGACGCAAAATACGTTACCCCGAGCTATCCGCGGCCGGATTACAAACTCGTCGCCGAACGGGCTTACGGCGTTTGGATCGAAGACCCGGATGGCAATATCTTTCTAGACTGCAACGCCGGCGTCGCCGTCTGCTCGACCGGCCACTGCCATCCCGATATCGTCAAGGCGATCAGCGACCAGGCGGCGAAGCTCATCCACCTCTGCGGCACGGACTATTACTACAAACACATGCCCGAGCTTGGGCGTAAGCTCGATGAGATCGTGCCGATCGATGGCCCGACCAAAACGCACTTTGCCAACAGCGGCGCCGAGGCGGTCGAAACCGCGCTCAAGCTCGCGATGTATCACACCAAGCGGCAGAAGTTCATCTCGTTCTTCGGCTCGTTCCATGGCCGGACGCTCGGTGCTCTCTCGCTTACGTCGTCGAAAAAAGCACAGCGGCTTGGCTTTGCCCGCCAGGCTCTGGACGTCGTCCACGTGCCTTACCCGAATTGTTACCAGTGCCCGTTCAACCTCGGCAAATGCGACGACGGCTCGTGCTGTATGGGCACAGTAAGCTGGATCGAGGATCGCCTCTTTAATACGACCACGCCGCCGGAAGAGGTCGCCGGTATTGTGCTCGAGGTCGTACAGGGCGAGGGCGGTTATGTCCCCGCTCCGACCGAGGTCGTCAAGGCCATCCGCCAGATCTGCGATAAGCATGGAATTATGCTCATCGTCGATGAGGTCCAATCCGGAATGGGCCGCACCGGCAAGATGTTTGCCCTCGATCACCACGAAGGCGTCAAGGCCGACATCGTCTGTATGGCAAAAGGCATCGGTTCAGGAATGCCGATCGGCGTTTGTACCGCTAAGGCTGACATCATGGATTGGCACAAAGGTGCACACGCCTCGACCTTTGGCGGCAACCCGGTTGCTATCGCCTCGGCACTCAAGACGATTGAACTTCTCGAAGGCGGCCTGGTCGCAAATTCGGCCGAGGTCGGCGGCCATCTCAAAGCCGGGCTCGAAAAGCTGAAAGAAAAATACGAATGCATCGGCGATGTCCGCGGAATGGGATTGATGCTCGGCGTCGAGTTCGTGACCGACAAGGCCTCGCGCAAGCCTGACCCCGAGCTCCGCGACCGCATCGAGATGGCCTGCTTCAACAAAGGCTTGGTCATCCTCGGCTGCGGCACCAGCACCATCCGATGGTCGCCGCCGCTCATCCTGACCAAAGAAAACGCGGACGTCGCTCTGGAGATTTTTGACGAAGCCATCATGGCTTCTGCGTAGGCAAAATACCAGGAGAATTAGCACTTAAAAAAGTTGAGTGCCAGCCGAAAAAAAGTCTTGACTTTTCGCGCTTTCTCGCTTATTCTCTATAGACATAACGCGTTGTACAAAAACAGGGAGTTTGTAGGTAGGCTCCCGGCTCGGTTACCGCCAATTTGTGAAATCCGGCTCGGAAATTAGCATTTGGACTACGGAAATTGGGAACACCTTTGAGGATCTTGTCGGCACATTTGCTCTTGATCGTAGATAGGGTTTAAGGAAAAAATAAGTGGCTCGTGCTCGAAAGGTACGGGCCCTTTCCTTTTTGTATAGAGTGTTGTCCTTATTTACGGGCGATCGCATTCCCCGAGGCGATTGCGTCGACCACCCCGCGGAATCGGTCGTTGTCCCTCAGCCGTCTGAAAACCGGATCGACCGAGACGAACGGCGAATGAAAGACCCGCTTCTGAACGGCGATCTCAAGCTGATCGAGTGCCTTCTCATCATCCCCAAGTTTCGCAAAGGTGCGAGCGCAATCGTAAGGATTTGCGGCGTCCGCACCGCATCGGCCGCTTCCGACCGATTGCGTCCATATACCCCGCAGCCCGCTTGACTCGAAAACCCGTTGCGATTCGACGACCGAATCCGACGTCCGGACAACGCTTTTCAACCGCTCTTCAAACGCCTCCGATTCCTCGCCTCGGGCCTCGCGAACGTCGGCAAGATATCGCCGGGCCATCGTGAACCGCGGTTCGATCCGTAGCACGTTCTCGAGTTCTGTCGCGGCGGCTGAAAGATCGCCGGCAAAATACTCAAGCTGGCCGAGGTCGGAAGCGATGATCAGCGAATCCGGTGAAAGCTCCCGTGCCCGCCGCATCTCGGCCCTTGCTTCATCTAAGCGCCCTGTCAATAAAAGCAGCACGCCATACCAGTGCCTTGACTTGGCATTCTCCGGTTCGATGGCGATCGCGTTCCGGAACCCGGATTCGGCACCCGCCCAGTCCCAATAATGGAACATTCGTATGAAAGCTTCGGTCGCAAGCAGATCCGCCGAATCCCCGCCGATCTTACGAGCAGTCGCTATTACCTGCTCCGCCTTCTCAGGCGTTGCATCGAATGCATGCGTATCGGCCAGGGCGACGTGGGCGTCCAAATAATTGGGTGCGATCGCGATCGCCTGCCGGAAAAGTTCGCCGGGATCTTGTTCCGTGAAAACCCGGCTCTCCCAAACCCGCTTGCCCTTCTTATAAAGAGCGACCGCCTCTGCTGGCACATCGGCCGCCGTATTGTTTGCTCGAACTTGTTCGCCGCGAATCCCAGATCCGAGGATCGTTGCGAACACTACCCCGACGATCGCAATCATCGCCCCCGCAAGTGCAAACGGTTGCCAACGGCGAGGCCGGCTGCGGATGCTCGGCCGATTATCTGGCGATTTCAGGGCATCTTCGTCCGGTTGCCGGATGTCCGCAATGAATTTATATCCTTTTCGCGGGACCGTTCGGATGTACTGCGATTCCGGCTTCCCGTTCTGCCCGAGCGCCCGTCGGAGATTCGAGATGTGGAAATTAATGTTCCCTTCCTCAACGAAAGTATCCTGCCAGAGCCGGTCCATTATCTCCGTGCGGGTCACGACCCGGTCACCAGATTCCACCAAAAGCAAAAGCAATTCGATGGCTTTTGGTGAGACCTGTACTTCGTCGCCGCCTCGAATCAACATTCGCTTCGAGGCGTCTAACCTGAATTCACCGAATTCGTAGGTCCGATTCATAAAGGGTTTTTCCGTTGGGACTAACAAATTCTAAGCATTTCTAACGAAAAATCAAAGGACTTTTTCGCTTCTCGTAGTCCACAATCGGGCAATCTACCCAACTACTATACCCATCGGAACAAACTTAGTGAGGAGATCGATATGAATATTCGTCGGCTAGGATTCTTGTTTTTACTTCTTGGCATCTTTCTCGGGCAATCAATTGCCCAGTCCACGTCGTTCACCTACCAGGGCGAACTTCAATTCAGCGGCCAGCCCGCGAATGGAAATTTTGATCTTGAGTTTCTGCTCTACGATGCCGCGACCGCCGGCACGCAGATCGGGACGACACAGACGAGATCGAATGTGGCCGTCACCGATGGGCGTTTTACCGTATCTCTCGACTTCGGAGCAAACTTCACCGGCCCGGAACGCTTTCTTGAGATTCGCGTCCGGCAGGCGGGCGGCGGCGGCTTTACGATTCTTGACCCAAGGCAACGCATTGGCAGTTCGCCTTATGCAATCCGAAGCATCTCGGCAAACACGGCAACGACCGCCGATTCCGCAACCAACGCGACCAATGCCGTAAATGCCACCAACGCTGTCAATGCAACAAATGCGACAACGGCCGCCACCGCAACAAACGCACTCAATCTCGGCGGTGTCGCGGCTAACCAGTATGTCGTAACAACCGATCCACGAATGACCGATGCCCGAACGCCGACCGCCGGAAGCGCCGATTACATCCAGAACAGCAATGTAGGACAGACAGGCAACTTCGCAATAAGCAGCACCGGCAGGGCTGCCGTGTTCAATGCAACAAGCTTGTTTCAGCTAAACGGAGTAAACGTGCTAAGGACAGGCGGCGTCAACAATCTGTATATCGGCCCAGGGACAGGAGGCAGTTCGACGGGTTCAATTCAGGAGAACACGTTCGTAGGCACTTCGGCAGGACCGTCAAACGCCGGCGCACACAACACATTTGTCGGCTTCCGAACCGCCTTTGCGAATACTACCGGTCTTTACAATACCTTCGTAGGCTCAGAAACAGGTGACGTAAATACTACGGGACGCGATAACGCGTTCTTTGGAGCTAATGCGGGCGGAGCAAATACGACAGGCGAATTTAATACATTTATCGGTACGAGTTCAGGGATTCTAAATGTCGACGGTTCCAGAAACACAACACTCGGATACGGAGCGTCTCTCGGCGGCCCGTCGCTCACTTTCGCGACCGCGATCGGATCCGGTTCATTGGCTGATGCAAATAACACGGTCGTGTTAGGCCGCCCGGAGGATGAAGTCCGCGTGAGAGGATCACTCAGGATCGATACTTCCATTCGTGCACCTCAATATAACGTCGGCACTATGCGGGTGATCACCGGTTTCGGCAACGACAATCTGTTTCTCGGAAACGGTTCCGGAGTTTCGAGCACTGCGGCCGCATTGGAAAATATATATGCAGGCGTCGGTGCCGGCGCGGCCTCGACCGCAAGTGAGGCGAATGTTTTCATCGGCGCTCGAGCTGGGGCCACAAACGTTCTCGGCTCTGGCAATACTCTTATTGGTTGGCAGGCGAATGTTTCCAACAGCGGTCTTACCTTCGCAACTGCCATAGGTGCGAATTCCACAGTAAGCACCAGCAACACGATCGCCCTCGGCCGTTCGAATGGTGCAGACACGGTCAACATCCCCGGAAATCTGAATGTTGTCGGAACGTTCACCGGAAACATCCCCAGCGGCAGCACGAACTATGTTCAGAATCGGACAACGCAGCAGGCTACGACCAATTTCAACATCTCCGGCAACGGCACCGCGGGCGGCACCTTGACGGGCAACATTGTCAACGCGACGACCCAATACAACATCGCCGGCAATCGCGTTTTGAGCGTCGCAGGTACGGACAATACGTTCGCCGGCCGCTTTGCCGGGAACGTGAACACCGGCTCAGCAAATTCATTCTTCGGAACGGGAGCCGGCGAGCTCAATACCACCGGGATCGAGAATTCGTTTTTCGGCCGTGCCGCGGGAATAAATAACACGACCGGTTCTGAAAATTCTATCTTCGGACGCAGTGCGGGCCTTGAGAATATCGCCGGGAATCAGAACTCATTCTTCGGGCGAAACGCAGGCCGCAACACGAACGCCAACCTAAACACAATGATCGGCTACAACGCCGGTCAGGCGAACACGACCGGCATCCGAAACACACTGATCGGAGCCTTAGCGGATGTCGGGGCTCCGGGCCTTACCAACGCGACAGCGATAGGAGCAGAGGCCACTGTCTCGACAAGCAATACCATCGCCCTCGGCAGATCAAACGGTGCCGATCTCGTCCGCATTCCTGGGCGGCTCCGCTTGGGTGTTTTTTCGGCTCCGTCAGCGACTAATCTTTGCATCGACGGCGGAAACCTAGAGGTCACGACCTGTTCATCATCAATTCGGTATAAGGAGAATATTTCAGATTACACTTTGGGTCTCGGGCTTGTCCGCCGGCTTCGGCCTGTTTACTTTGATTGGAAGCACAGCGGAGTGCGCGATTTCGGACTAGTTGCCGAAGAGGTTGCGGCCGTCGAACCGCTTCTTGCAACGACCAACAAAGACGGCGAGATACAAGGTGTGAATTATGAACGCATCGGAGTGGTGCTTGTAAACGCCGTCAACGAACAGCAGACGCGGATCGAATCACAGCAACGGCAGATCAATGAACTGCTCGACGCGAACCGACGCCAGCAAGCGCAGATCGAAGTTCTTACCAAGATCTTTTGCTTGGACAACCCGAACGCGGAGTTCTGTCCGAGTAAGAAGTAGGGCGCGCAGAAAAAAATCGGAGCCCGGAATATGACGGTTCAGGTACTTAACCGACATGGGGCGAGATCGTTGGCCGATCGACCCAGATCACTGAACGTAACCGTTGTAACTAACGGACGGCGGATGAAGGAGAGGTTTCAAAATGTTTAACCGTGCGCGAACAATTTTCGTTCTGAGTTTTTTTCTGCTTGCGACATTCGACGTAATCGGACAGTCAACATCATTCAACTATCAAGGTGAACTTAAATTCAACGGTCAGCCCGCGAACGGGAATTTTGACCTTGAGTTCCTTTTATTCGATGCCGCTTCGGGCGGCACGCAGATCGGGACGACCGCCGCTCGGTCAAATGTCGCGGTCGCCGACGGCCGATTCACGGTCTCGCTCGATTTCGGTGCGATCTTCACCGGCCCGGAGCGGTTCCTTGAGATCCGGGTCCGCCAGGCGGGCGGCGGCGGTTTTACAATTCTCGATCCGCGCCAGCGGATAGGCAGCTCGCCCTACGCAGTTCGAAGCGTTTCAGCGGGAACTGCTGACACGGCCACGACCGCAACAAATGCTACCAATGCGGTCAACGCGACCAACGCAACGACCGCCGCAACTGCAACGAACGCGCTTAATCTCGGCGGAGTCGCCGCCAACCAATATGTACTGACCACCGACCCAAGAATGTCCGACCCGAGAACGCCGACAGCCGGCAGCAATAGCTATATTCAAAATACGACCGTCGAACAGTCGCCTGCGAACTTCAATATTTTGGGTGACGGGCGAGCCAGGAATCTAGAAGCGATCAATACGTTCCGAATCAACGGCAATCGGGCGTTCGCTGTCCCTGGATCACAGAATCTCTTTGTTGGCATTGGTGCGGGACCGGCTGGTGCCCCCGGGAGTGCGAATACGTTTGTCGGAAACCTTGCGGGAAATTCGAATACAACCGGTACGAGCAACTCTTTCTTAGGAAGCGAGTCAGGGAGAAACAACACCACTGGTACCAGCGGTGCATACTTTGGCTACAATTCTGGAGCTTCGAATACGACTGGAAACGACAACTCATTTTTCGGTGCCGGGAGCGGCTCCAACAATACAACCGGCAACCGAAATTCTTTCGTTGGTACCGCCTCAGGACAGGCAAACACAGTCGGAAGCAATAATTCTCATTTCGGATACTTTGCCGGCTTTCAGAACATAGGAGCGGGCAACTCAATCTTCGGCAGTACGGCGGCACTGAACCTGACCAACGGCCTCTCAAACTCGTTCTTTGGCTACGAAGCAGCATTAACGATGACGACCGGTAATGAGAATTCGTACTTCGGATCCTTCGCCGGGAAAAACGCCTCGACAGGAACCCGAAATTCATTTTTCGGACACGCCGCTGGTTTCGGACGCTCGGGTGACAATCTAACGCTGATCGGCTCATTCGCACAGACGACGGTTGACGGTCTGACATTCGCAACTGCGATCGGATCGAACGCGACGGTCTCTTCGAACAACACCATTGCGCTCGGAAGATCCGGTGGTGAAGACACGGTTCTGATCCCGGGTCCGCTCCAGGCAGCCGGCAATCTAACGGCCGCGATGGTCAACGCAGGGAGTCAATTCAATATTGGCGGAAACCGGATCCTCGGCAATCCCGGCACAGCAAACCTTTTTGCCGGAATCGGCTCGGGAAGTGTGAACGCAGGAGTAAACAATTCGTTCTTCGGTTCAATGTCGGGAAACGCAAACACTTCCGGCGATCGAAATTCCTTCTTTGGAGCAAGCAGTGGTCAAAATAATTCGACAGGGATCCAGAACACCTTTATCGGTGACGAAGCCGGCTTCAACAACACTACGGGAGGAGCAAACACGTTCCTCGGTGCCCAAACGGGTTCGAACAATTCGACCGGCAACAACAACACGCTTCTCGGGAACAGCACCAACGTAGCGTCCGGAAACCTTTCGTACGCGACCGCGATCGGAGCCGGGGCGACCGCATCTGCCAGCAACATCATCGTCCTCGGCCGATCTGGTGGGCAGGATCTCGTGAGCATTCCCGGAACAACACGAGCAAATGTGGTCGAAACGTTTACGCATTTTTCGATCGGCAGCAATCGAGTTCTCTCGACCCCTGGAGCCTTTACAGTTTTCGCCGGCTCGGGTGCCGGGCGCATTGGCAGTTTATATACGGGTTCGCGCAATTCGTTTTTCGGCGCACAAGCCGGGAACCAGATCGAGAACGGGACCGACAACTCGTTATTTGGAGCGTTCAGCGGTTTTGAACTAGTATCAGGTTCATTCAACACGTTCATCGGAGACGATGCCGGTAGGCAAACCACATCAGGCAATCGAAATACGTTCGTCGGCGATACCGCAGGAACCGCTAATTTCTCGGGATCGGACAATGTGATTCTCGGCGCATCATCAGGTGGCGGAAATTTGACGGGCGTTTACAACACTTATGTCGGATCGTTTGCGGCATCGAGTGCATCGTCTGGCGATCGCAATACGTTTATCGGGGGAGCCGCCGGTGGTGCAACCTCGGCCGGATCAAAGAACACATTACTTGGATTTGATAGTTCCGTTAGTAACAGCTTATCTTATGCGACCGCTATTGGTGCGGAATCGACTGTTTCAACCAGCAACACGATCGCTCTTGGTCGTTCAAATGGGTCTGACACGGTAAAAATCTACGGCCGGCTTCGGCTTGGGACCTTTGGGTCGGCATCCGCGACCACGCTGTGCTACACCGTTGCTACTTTGGAAGTGACGACCTGTTCCTCATCGATTCGATATAAGGAAAACATTTCTGATTATCGGAGTGGAATGGATCTGATCCGTCGGCTTCGGCCTGTTTATTTCGATTGGAAGCACAACGGCGTGCGTGATTTTGGACTCGTCGCCGAGGAGGTCGCGGCGGTCGAACCGCTTCTTGCTACGACCAATAAAGATGGCGAGATCCAGGGCGTGAACTACGAACGCATCGGCGTCGTGCTTGTAAACGCCGTCAACGAACAGCAATCCGAGATCGAGCGGCTCAAGGCCGACTCCGAAAACAAATCTCGCCAGATCGAAGAGTTGCTTGAGGCCAACCGTCGGCAACAGGCGCAGATCGAGGCTCTAACAAAACTATTTTGCTCGGCAAATCCGGCGGCCGGAATCTGCCGCGAACGGCCGTAGCAAAACAAAAGGCCCGGAAGCGGGTTCCGGGCCTTTAATCCAACCTTCTTACTCCCAAAGAGCTTAGCCTTTCGCCTTCTTGATCTCTTCGATCAGGACGGGCACGGCCTCGAAGAGGTCGCCGACGATGCCGTAATCGGCGATGTCAA
Organism: Acidobacteriota bacterium; assembly: GCA_016716435.1. NCBI lineage: Bacteria > Pseudomonadati > Acidobacteriota > Acidobacteriota bacterium. The sequence continues at coordinate 133,354 of JADJWI010000001.1, forward strand.
AGATCGGTGCCTCGCTGTCCTTGTTGATAGCGACGATCGTTCCGGAGTTCTTCATCCCGACGATGTGCTGAATAGCGCCCGAGATGCCGAGAGCGACGTAGAGTTTCGGCGCAACGGTCTGGCCCGAAGAACCGATCTGGCGGTCGATGGGCAGCCACTCGCTGTCGCAGATCGGACGCGACGCTGCAAGGTCGGCACCGAGAGCATCCGCGAGCTGCTGTGCAAGTGCGAGGTTTTCTTCCGACTTGATGCCGCGTCCGACCGCGACTATTACCTCGCTCTTGGTCAGGTCAACCGACGCCTTAGCTTCCTGGAACGGCTCTTCGGCGGTCATCCGAACCTCGCCGATATTCACGTCCATCGTTTCGACGGCTGCACTTCCCTTCGCGGCACTATCGCCGCGGTAAGCGCCCGATTGGAACGTGACGAAATACGGAGCATCGCCGCCGACGGTCAGGTCAGCATCGAGCTTTCCGAGAAAGATGCGTCGAGTCAGGACGAGCTTGCCGCCCTCGGCACGATAGCGGATGACGTCGCCGACCAATTCGCGGCCAAAGCGGGTCGCCACCTTCGGAGCAAAATCGCGCACCTGGTAGGTATGCGACATCACGATGTACTGCGGATTCGTCGCCTTGATCACCTGCTCCCAGGCGTCTGCATATGCATCGGGCGTATAGGTGCCGAGTTTGTCGCTCTTGGCAACGATCACCTTCTCGAGGTCGTAACCTGCGATCTCCTGAACGAGCGGACATTCGCCGGTGCACGGTATTACTGCGGTTGCCTTCATCCCGAGGTCTTCTCCGATGGCCTGTGCCGCCGCGATCGCCTCAAGCGAGGTTTTGTTCAATACGCAATTTTTGTGTTCGATGAATACGAGGATCATATTGCCCGCACCTCCGTTTTGAGTTTCTCGACCAGCTCGACCGCACCGGCCTTGGCATCGCCATTGCCGAGCATCTGGGTCTGTTTGGTCTTGAGCGGCATGTAAACTTTCGAGATAGACTGCCCTGCAGCGAATGCCTCAATCGCGGCTGTGACCTCGCGGATCTCCTTCTTCTTCGCCGCCATGATGCCCTTCAGCGAGGCGTAGCGGATCTGCGAGATGCCGGATTGAATGGTGAAGAGTGCAGGGAGTTTATAGCTGAACCATTGGTACCAGCCACTCTCAAGCTCGCGCTTGATGCGGAGGCTCTCGCCGAGGCTTTCGCGGTCGACCTCGATGACGATGGTGCCGTGCGGTATGCCGAGCAGCTCGGCGAGCACCACGCCCGTTTGGCCATAGCTCGCGTCGTCAGATTGCAGCCCGGCGAAAACGAGTTCGGCATTTTCTTCGCGGATCGCATCGGCGATGGCCTTCGCGATCTGGTAAGGCGAAAGCTTGTTGGCGTCGTCGGCGACCACGTGGATCGCACGATCGGCACCGCGAGCGAGGGCATCTTTGATAACCGATTTCGCCGATTGCGGCCCGAGCGTGCAGACGATCACTTCGCCCTCACCCTTGGCTTCCTTGAGCCGAAGAGCCTCTTCGAGGGCGTAGCCGTCCGATTCGTTCGTCTGCATCGCGACGTCCGTCTCGTTGATCCATTTTTCGTCAGGTCCGATGCGAAGGACGGCGTCCTTATTCGCAACCTGTTTCATTAAAACTATGATCTTCATACTATTAAATTATCACACACTGAATGAATACTCATTCAGTAACAGCCTACTTATCCGAAAGCTTCTTGATTATCGACTTAGCAAGGTTCTCGTTGATTTCCGAGTGTCTCGGAACAGGTTGGGATTGCTTCGTTTCAGTGTTGGTGTACCAGTCATGCTTCCCGCCATGCCGGGTCAACACGCATCCCATTTGTTCAAGCCTTCTGATCAGATCTCGGCGTTTCACTATGCGATGACAAGTTCCTCAACACGTCTGACGAACGGCACCTCACCCGACTCTAGATCTTTGAGGAGATCTGCCAAATTTTCAACAAGTTCTTCCTTGGAGGTGCCCTGTGTTTCGTAATCCGGAAACGAGTTCAAATGTCCGACGAAGAACTCGCCATCTTGCCAATATGTAAATTCAAGAGTCCTCATTGTCGTTACTCCGAATAACGTTTGAATATCAAACACGCGTTGGTTCCGCCAAAGCCGAAGCTGTTCGAGAGTGCGTATTCAACCTGAGTTTCGCGAGCTTCATTTGGAATATAGTCGAGGTCGCATTCCGGATCCGGGAACTCGTAATTGATCGTCGGCGGCAGTTTCCCTTCCTTGATCGCGAGCACCGAGAAAACGGCCTCGATACCGCCGGCGGCCCCAAGGGCATGCCCGGTCATCGATTTGGTCGAACTGACCGCTAGCCCATTCTTGGCATGCTCGCCAAATACCTTCTTGATCGCCAGCGACTCAAATTTATCGTTGTAGGGCGTCGAAGTTCCGTGGGCATTTACGTAGCCGATCTGTTCGGGCGAGATGCCCGCGTCCTTGATCGCTTTCTCCATCACGCGGATCGCCCCAGATCCGGTTTCGTCCGGCATCGTAACGTGGAACGCATCGCCGCTCATTCCGTAGCCGACTATCTCGGCCAGGATGTTTGCCCCGCGGGCCTTTGCGAACTCGAGCTCTTCGAGGATCATGATGCCAGAACCTTCGCCGATGACGAATCCATCGCGTTCGGCATCAAACGGGCGAGATGCCCGCTTCGGATCATCGTTTCTGGTCGATAGCGCCCGCATGGAGGCAAAGCCGGCGACCGACATCGGAGTGATCGCACTTTCCGCTCCGCCACAGATCATTGCATCCGCATCTCCGCGTTCGATGATCCTAAAGCTGTCGCCGATCGCATGGGCGCCGGCGGAACATGCAGTTGCGGTCGCCGAATTCGGCCCTTTCGCCCCGTGCCGAATAGATACATTTCCGGCTGCAAGATTGACGATCGCCGAAACGATAAAGAAAGGCGAAACGCGGTCCGGACCCGAGTTGAGCAGCTTTTCGTGCTCGCGCTCGATCGCCCAGAAATCACCGATGCCCGAGCTGATATAGGTACCGACCATGTCAGCGTTCGACTCGTCGATGACCAACCCGCTGTGCTTCATCGCCTCATCTGAGGCGGCAAGGGCGAAATGCGTAAAGGCTCCCATCCGGCGGGCTTCCTTCTTATCGAGAAAGCTGAGCGGATCGAAACCCTTCACCTCGCAGGCAAACTTGACCGAGAACTTCTCGGTGTCGAAACGCTTGATATCGTCGGCGCCGTTGACGCCGCTCATCAAGCCGTTCCAGGTGGTTGGAACGTCGTTACCGATCGGCGTAACGAGACCAACTCCGGTTACTACAACTCGACGTTTCATATTTTTCAGTGGTCAGGGGTCAGTGGCCGGCCGTCAGGCCTGAATGCCCACGCATTTACCGAATCCATTGACCAAAGTGCCGGCCTCTAAACTTTTCCAAGGCGCGGCCTCGCCACGAAATATGGCTCAAACAAAAAAAGCGTCGGCGGCCGGAACGAACTGAAAACCGGCCACCGACAACTGAGAACTATCCCTTGTGCTGCTCGACGTAAGCGTAAGCATCCCGGACGCTCTGGATCTTTTCAGCATCTTCGTCAGGGATCTCGATGTCAAACTCTTCTTCGAACCGCATCACTAGCTCGACCAGGTCGAGCGAGTCCGCGCCGAGGTCTTCGATGAAGCGGGCATTCTCCGTAACTTCGGCTTCATCTACACCCAATTCATCAACGATGATCTGTTTGATCTTATCCTGAACTTCTGACATATTTTCTCCTTTTATAGCGATTCCTTAGTATTTCTTAAACTCTCCGAATTCTCAACGTTCAAACAGCGAACGTCGCGGTCGATCTGCCTTACCAGACCAGATAGCACTTTGCCGGCACCGACCTCGATGACTGTTTCCACCCCATTCGATCTCAACTCGCGGACCGATTGCAGCCACTTGACCGGTGCGGAAACCTGCCGCGTCAGAGCATCGCAAACCCTCGTTTCATCCGAGTTAACTGCCGCATCGACATTATGCACTATCGGGAATCGGAATTCGGCATATTCCAGGGCCTTGAGGTCCTGTTCCAATCTTTCCTGTGCCGGCATCATCAGCGAGCAATGGAAAGGTGCGGAAACATTAAGCTTGACTGCCCTCTTTGCTCCACGTTCTTTCAGCAGTTCGCATGCTCGATCTACTGCGTCCGAATCGCCCGCGATTACTATCTGCGAGGGCGAATTGATGTTCGCCGGGCTGCAGACTTGGCCTTGGGCTGCGTCCGCACATGCAACTTCAACGGTTTCGACATCCGAGCCCAAGATAGCGGCCATCGCACCAACTCCGACCGGCACAGCTTCTTGCATATACGTCCCGCGTTTGCGAACGGTCCGCACGGCATCGGCAAAATCCAAGACGCCCGCTGCGACCAGAGCCGAATACTCTCCCAAGCTATGGCCTGCAACAAAGTCCGGTGCGTCAAAGCCCTCTGCCTCCATCGCTCGAAAGGCGGCAACCGAGGTCGTCAGGATAGCGGGCTGCGTATTCGCCGTCATCGCGAGGTCTTCTTCAGTCCCCGAAAAACACATTTCGGAAAGCGAAAAGCCTAGAGCCTCATCGGCCTGTTCAAAGATCTCGCGGGCAGCCGCAAAATTATCGAACAGGTCCTTGCCCATTCCGATCGTTTGGCTTCCCTGCCCGGGAAATATGAACGCGACCTTCGCCATCACTTCAGAGATCAGCAAACTAGAACCTAATGACCGTCGCTCCCCACGTAACGCCGCCGCCAAACGCGGTGAGCAAAACGAGATCGCCTTCCTTGATACGGCCCGATTGGATGCACTCGTCCATTGCAATAGGTATCGAAGCCGAGGAAGTATTCCCGAGTTCGGCAATATTCGAATAAACTTTTTCGTCCGGAACGCCGAGGCGAGAAGCGACAGCATCGGTGATCCGCTGGTTTGCCTGATGCGGAATGACAATCGCGACATCGTCCACCGTGTAACCCGCCTTTGCAAGCATTTCCGCCGAGATCTCCGCCATTGACCGGACAGCAACCTTGAAAAGCTCGTTGCCCTTCATTTTAAAGAAGTGCTGGCCGTCGTCGATCGTCTGATGGGTCGTTCCCATCTTGGTTCCTCCACCCGGAGCATAAAGCTGCTCTTCATAGCGGCCGTCCGACCGGATCTTTGTAGCGAGAATTCCTTTCGGAGCTTCGACCGGCCCAACGACCGCCGCCCCGGCGCCATCGCCAAAGATCACGCATGTCCCGCGATCTGTATAGTCAACGTATTTGGTAAGGACCTCGGCACCGATCACGAGAGCATATTTTATTTGCCCCGTCCGAATCATCGATTCGACCATCGTAAGGCCGTAGATGAAACCGGAACACGCCGCAAATATATCCATTCCCGCGGCATTCGTTGCTCCAATTTGAGCCTGGATCAATGCACCGGTCGAGGGCATTATTTGGTCCGGCGTGGTCGTTGCGCAGACAATAATGTCGATGTCCGTCGGTTCGAGTCCGGCGCGCTCCAAAGCCTGCTTCGCCGCCGCTGTGCCAAACATCGAAGTATATTCGTTCTCTTTGGCCTTATGGCGCTGCTTGATGCCGGTTCGGCTGGTGATCCATTCATCGGAGGTTTCAACGATCTTTTCCAGATCGGCGTTCGTTAAAACACCTTCCGGATAAGCGTGACCCATCCCGAGAATGCCCGCGTTGATTTCAGACATTGGCAAGAATTAGAACGTAAAATTCAGGAAACTTCAAAGGCTATTCGGAGTCTTTGACATCGATGATCTGACGCCCCTTGTACATTCCCGTCGCCGGGTCAATGCGATGCGGCATACGGGCCTCGCCGGTTTCCTTATCGGTCTGAAACTGCGGGGTCACAATGGCATCGTGAGCTCGGCGCTGACGTGTACGTGATTTTGAATGTCGTCGTTTTGGATTAGGCATAACTTCCTCAATAAGTAACTTGTCTCAATCTTAATCTTTAAGCTTCTTCAGTGCTTCCCATCTGGGGTCGATCGCATCGTCCGTGCAGCCGCAGTCCCCGTTATTGAGATTCGCACCGCACTTACTGCAAAGCCCATGGCAATCCGGACTGCAAATTTCCCTTTCAGGCTCCGCAAGATAGATCTGCTCTCTTACAATTTCAACCAACTCGATCGGCCCTTCCGGCACGACGTCGGCGTCCAATTCATCGAGCCCAACTTCCGACTCTGCTCTCGATACAAAGTGCTCAGCGTCAATAAAATCCGACCGAAACTTGACGGAAATCTCCCGTTCGAAGGGCTCAAGACATCGGGCACATGGCCCATTGGCCTTGCCGGCAATAGTTCCTTCGATCCGAATGCCGCGGCCAAACTTGACCGCCGTACCTTCGAACGCAAGACCGAGAAACTCGAGCCCCGAGTCTTCGTCAAGCCCTAACGCTTCGGCAGAGATCTCCTCTCGAATATTAAGCGGCACAGGCCCAAGCATCGACTCTTCGATCTGCATCAAATCAAAGAGCACCCTATAGAATGACTCAAAATAAGCACCCCGAGGGACAAACCCTTAATTATAGCGGGACGTGCAACAGTGTCAAACGAACTTCGTCCCATTAAGCATCCCTGCCGACCGCATCGGAAAGGTTCTGAATCCCTTGCTCTCCCAGTATCCGGGCGAGCCCGAGCAAAACACCTGATGCAAAAGACGGCCCGCCATAGACAAACCCTGTGTACGCCTGCAGCAATGACGCCCCGGCGGCGACCTTTGCAAACGCATCCTCTGCCGAGAATATCCCGCCAACGCCAATGATCGGGATCGCACCGTCAGAAAAGCGATAGATCTTTTTTATCACTTCGTTCGACCTTTGAAGCAATGGCCGGCCGCTCAAGCCGCCTGCTCCGATGGCGGAAACATTCTTAGACTGAAGCCCGTCGCGAGAAATGGTCGTATTTGTGGCGATGATGCCGGCGATCCCACGCTCACGGCACACCGTGACGGCGTCTTCGATCTCGCCATCAGAAAGATCGGGTGCCAGCTTGACCAAAAGCGGCTTTGCCCCGATTTCCGAGTTTCGCTTTTGCAACGCCGCGAGCAATTCGTCGAGGCTTTCACTCTTCTGCAGTTCGCGAAGGTTTGGTGTATTCGGTGAGGAGATATTGACCGCAACAAAATCGGCCAGCGGCTGAAGCAGTTCGAATGCGGCGATGTAATTCTCGACCGCTTCCTCGTTTGGAACATCTTTATTTTTTCCTATATTAATGCCGATGACGCATTTGTGCTCGGCCTTCTGCAGCCGTTTTGCGACAGCTTCGGCCCCGTCGTTATTGAAACCGAGCCGATTTATCAGCGCTCCGTCCTCCGGAAGCCGAAAGATCCGAGGTTTTGGGTTTCCGGGTTGCGGCTTGTAAGTTATGGTGCCAACTTCGACAAAACCAAAGCCTAGACTGGCAAGGTGTTGGATCACGAGCCCATTTTTATCGAATCCCGCCGCAATTCCGAGCGGATTCGGGAAATCGAGGCCAAATTCAAAAGTCCGCAGCAACGGCAATTCGATGGTGCCCGGCCCATCGGCCAAGCCAATCTTTAGCACCCACATACCGAGGTCGTGTGCCGTTTCGGCCGGTAGCCGAAAAAGCATCGGCCGGATCAATTTGTTGAAAACGCCGCTCATTTCTTAACGCCCATATTATCCGAGCGGCAATAATTGATAAACCGCGGCCCCGCAGATAATTAGCGAGGCGGGCTGTCAATTGAACTTTGCCCGACGCTCTGATAGCATTTGCTACGAATGCCGGACGAGAACAGCCTGACAGAAAAATCCCGAATAATGGACTCTGCCCGAATGAAGCGGGCGATCTCGCGGCTTGCCTCTGAGATAGTTGAAGAGAATCAGGGGGCGAAGGACGTTTACATCGTCGGCATTCGTCGCCGTGGCGTGCCCCTGGCAGAGCGGATCGTCGATAAGATCGCCGAGATCGAAGGCGAAATGCCGCTCTTTGGCATTATCGACATCACGCTTTACCGCGATGATCTTTCGACTGTCGGTGCAAGCCCGATAGTGAACCGTACCGAACTCGACGCCGATATTGACGGTAAGATCATCGTCCTCGTTGACGACGTGCTTTACACAGGCCGGACGATCCGAGCCGCGATGGATCAGCTGATGGACTTCGGGCGGCCGCGTAAGGTCCAACTTGCGGTCTTGATCGACCGTGGACGTGAACACCGCGAACTACCGATCCAAGCGGATTTTGTCGGAAAGACCGTGCCGACCAAGCAATCAGAGATAATCCGGGTGATGCTAAAGGAATACGACGACGTAGAAGGCGTCGGCATTTTTGAAATGCCAGGTACAGGTAAATGATCAAGAGCAAGGCTTGCGGCCTTGCTTTTTTTGAGCCTATTTTTTAACCGATTTGGGTACCGAGCGATGGAAAAGCCTTATAGAAGACGGGACCTGTTGGGTATCCGCGAACTTTCAGAGGCGGAGATTCGCGGTATTCTCGACACCGCCGAGAATTTTCGTGAGATCAATACCCGCGAGATCAAAAAGGTGCCGACGCTCCGCGGCAAGACCGTCATTAATCTCTTTTTCGAGAACTCCACCCGCACCCGAACTTCATTCGAACTCGCAGCCAAACGCCTCTCAGCAGATGCCGTCAATATCAGTGTCTCTTCGTCTAGCGTCAGCAAAGGTGAAACGCTTGTCGATACCGCGTTAAACCTCGATGCGATGGACCCGGACTGTATCGTCGTCCGGCACGGCTCTGCGGGCGTTCCGCATCAGCTCGCGAAGGTTTCGCGGGCGGCCGTCGTGAACGCCGGCGACGGCTCAAACGAACATCCGACACAGGCATTGCTCGACGCGATGACGATTCGCGAGCACAAGAAAAAGATAAGCGGCCTTGAGGTGGCGATCGTCGGCGATATTCTGCACAGCCGCGTCGCCCGCTCGAACATCCATCTGCTGACAAAGCTTGGAGCAAAAGTTCGCGTCGCCGGCCCGGGAACCTTGGTTCCAAGGGACTTTGAATTTTTTATCGATACGGAAAACAGAAATCCGAGCGAAAGTGAGGCTGCGGACATGCGGCGCTCAGTCGATGCGGGCCGGGATTCCGCCTTGCAGGTTTGCGACCATGTTGAGGACGCCATCGAAGGTGCCGATGTCGTGATGATCCTTCGCATTCAGCGCGAACGGCAGGATTCCGCTTATTTCCCGACGCTCCGCGAATACGCGGTCCATTACGGCCTGACCAACGACCGGCTCGATCTAGCGAAGAAGGACGCCATCGTCCTACATCCCGGCCCGATGAACCGCGGCATCGAGATCGCCTCCGAAGTCGCCGACAGTTCGCGCTCGCTGATCCTCGACCAAGTAAAATATGGCGTCGCCGTCAGAATGGCCGTGCTCTACCTTTCAACAGGAGGAAATATGGTTAGTGGATGAAGTAGTGATCCTATTCAGACCTGTCGGAGCAAAAGAGCTCGCCCTCATAGAACAGAACGGCTTCAAAGAGTTTCCTCCGCGACTCCCGGAACAGCCAATATTTTATCCGGTGACTAATGAAGAATATGCGACCCAGATCGCACGCGATTGGAATACGAAGCTCAACGCCGACCGTGCCGGATTCGTCACGAGATTTAAGGTGGCAAGGTCGTTTCTCGACAAATACGAACCCAAGGTGGTGGGAGGCAGCGAACATGAGGAATACTGGGTACCGGCGGAAGAACTTGCGGAATTCAACGAGAATATAATCGGTCTGATAGAGGTCATTGCTGAATTCAAAGGGGAGTAATTTAGGAGATCGTGATCCGAGATGAAGTGGTTGGAATATTTGCCCGAGCATTGGCAAGATAATGTCAGGGAATATTTGCGAAGTAACGGTTCGAGATTTAGTGAACTTTCACTGGCGGACTTCACGCATGATCTCCGAATAACCTTCGAAGACGGTTCAAATGCGTTCTTCAAATGGGCATTTTTTATCGCCGATGAGTCGAAACGCGAAGTTGCGGTCTTCACGGAACACTGTGGCTACCATATCTATCCATTTTGCATTTCAAGCCTCGAGAAGATCGACAAGAAGGGCAACGTAGTAATTACCGAAACTTTCCTGATTGACGAATGAGTTTACTGATCTTCCACCGGGAATTTTGTGATCCGACAAAGGCGAGGACGAATTCACGAAACCGTAAGTATTTGTGTTATGGGAATAGCTGAGAACGAAACAAAAATTCAAAAACGCATTCAGAAAGCGTTCGAGGAGTCCGGCTACTCCGAAAGTAATTCATATGATATCAGTTTCCACATGACCGATTGGTTGGGCGATATTGAGGAATTGCAGAGAGTTTATTCAAATATCGAAGATCTGTCGAACGATGACATCCTCGACTTTGTCTATAAGTTTGTTGCTCATGTGCCCAATCACCTCAATGCTGCGATGAAATTGACAGGCATCGGTCCGGTAACAGATGTCTTTAGCGCAAATATTTTCGAAGACGACGAATGAGATTACTTATTTCCAATGGCCATCTAATTGATACGGCCGCGAATGAGAACACGGGGATGAACGTCCTCATCGAGGACGGCAAGGTTGCCGCGTGGCTGAAGGCTTCGGACGGCGTGCCGGAGGGTGCGGAGGTCTTTGACGCGAGTGGGCTGCTTGTGGCTCCGGGTTTTATCGACCTTCATGTTCATCTGCGTGAGCCGGGACAGGAGCACAAGGAGACCATCGCGTCGGGCTGTGCTGCGGCGGTCGCAGGTGGCTGGACGTCCGTTTGCCCGATGCCCAATACAAATCCGGTCAACGACAATGCAGCAATCACGCGGTACATGATCGAACAGGCCGAGCATGCCGGCCTCGCCAACGTCTTCCCTATTGGGGCGATCACAAAATCGTCCGAAGGCGGCGAGCTTGCCGAGATGGGTGAGATGAAAGCCGCGGGTGCGGTCGCTGTTTCGGATGACGGCCGGCCAGTGCCGAACGCGGGCATAATGCGTCGGGCGATGCAGTACGCCAAGGATTTCGACCTACCGGTCATCGATCATTGCGAGGACAAATCGCTCTCCGCCGGCGGCGTAATGAACGAAGGCAAGATGTCGCTGCTGCTCGGCCTGAAGGGCATGCCCGCCCTCGCCGAAGACATCGACGCCGTTCGCGACATCATCCTCGCAAAGGACACCGGGGCCCACATCCACATCGCCCACGTTTCAACCAAAGGTGCGGTAGAGGCCGTACGCCGGGCGAAGAACGAAGGCATCAACGTCACCTGCGAGGTCACGCCGCACCACTTCACGCTTACCGATCGATCCGTCGAGGGCTACGACACTAACTATAAAATGGCCCCGCCTCTCCGCAGCGAAGAGCACCTAGAGGCCGTGATCGAGGGTATAAAGGACGGAACGATCGACGCGATCGCCACCGACCACGCCCCGCATCACCACGACGAAAAGGCCCTCGAATTCGACCGTGCACCGATGGGCATCACCGGGCTCGAGACCGGCGTCGGTCTGGCGTTCAATGAGCTCGTCCACAAAGGCATCATCAACCTCGAACGCCTCGTTGAGCTTTGCTCTACCAATCCGGCACGCATCTTCAAGCTCGCCGGCCGCGGCACGCTGATGCCCGGCTCGATCGCCGATGTTACATTGATCGACCCCGATCACAAATGGACATATCGCAACGCCGAATCACGCTCGAAATCGCGAAATTGCCCCTTCGATGAATGGGAATTCACCGGCCGTGCCGTCGCAACAATTGTCGGCGGCCGAATTGTTTATTCCGTTAGAGAGAATTAATCCCGCGAGTTCCAAGGTTGCGCTAAACTAATTAACGATTTGCACCTCAATGTTTTAGGAGATGTTGGTATGAGGGATTTCTTTCTGTTTTCATTCGCTTGCATCCTCCTCTCGGCATCGGCAGTCGCTCAGACGAGACGTCCACGGCTTTAAGGTGTTGTTGGTTTGATGGTGCGGGGCCCCTAGGCGGGGGGGGGGTGGTTCGGGAGTTGTTTGGACTCGCTGGACGGTTCGGCATGTTGCCCAGTTCAGTTCGGTAGTTTCGAGGACCGAAAGCCCTGGAGTCGGTGAGACTAGACGACCATTGCATAATGTTGAGCGGATTCGTTTTTCCAAAGGTCGCTACTCAAGTGAAGTGTTTGCTACTCCCAATGGAAAGTCTGTTGGCGATAAAGTCGCTAGATTCGTCGTTAGAGCGCGGGCAGGTCAGACATTGACGGTCTTGGTCGCAGGTACAGATCGGCACGAGCGCCTTATTTCTTAGAGGACGAGCCAAGTGGAGGCTTCAAAGCCATTCTGAAAGAAGCGGGATTCCAGATTCGACCGCGACAACGCAAGATTGCCGATATCGTGGGATCGAGAGAAAGCAAACGTCAATGTACGCGGCTGTGGGGTTCATGCTTCAGCACAGATGACGAGCCGGTACACCGATCTTGACGACCGCAAGTGCAAGACGCTTGATCTCGATGAGGAAGGCGGCGGTTCCTACAAGGGCGAGTGTGCCGGCGTCGGCGGGTACAAGCTGCATGTGCTCGAAGGCGACCTTCGGCAGTCGGTCAATGTGATCGCACCCGGCGGCAAGGAGCACCAGCTTCGGCTTTGGGAACATTTCGGAGCTTTCTCGGCGGTCGGGCCGAAGGCAGAATGGCGAATGAAGGGAAAAACGCCCCTCGCTCTTATCTTCCGATTTAACGTCAGTGAAGACGTCGAGGATGCGTCAAAAACTACATCATACCTGATCGTCGCGAAGGTTTCCCCGATGCTTGCGTGCGTGACCGAGATCATTAGACCTTCGCGAACCCAGAACGCCGACGCAAGAAAGGCGGCTGACCGGGCCGCAAATACGCAATGCAAGATCGCCGATTAGTTATCTCCATCTGAATTCCCAACCCTGCGGCCTTGCATTTGGAGCCCGGTCGAATGTACAACTGCATAGTTCAATTTCTATATTTCGGAGCGGCTTTTTCAAATGGAACTCCTTCTTGATCCTAATGTTTGGATCGCCTTTGCCACCCTTACGCTGCTTGAGCTCGTGCTCGGCATCGACAACGTCGTCTTTATCTCGATCCTGTCGGGCAAACTGCCGCCGGAACAGCGGGCAAAGGCAAGATATATCGGCCTTGGGCTCGCTTTCTTGATGCGTGTCATTCTGCTCTTTTCCTTAAGCTGGGTCATCGGCCTCGTGGCTCCGCTCTTCACAATCTGGGGGCAAACCGTTTCGGGCAAGGACCTGGTCTTGCTGATCGGCGGCCTGTTCCTGATAGCAAAAGCGACGCATGAGATACACAACTCGCTCGAGGGCGAAGAAGGCACGGCCGTTAAAAAGGGCTTTGCCAGTTTCACAGGCGTGATCGTTCAGATCGTCCTTCTCGATATCGTGTTTTCGCTTGATTCTGTCATCACAGCCGTCGGAATGATCGGCGATCAGTACGGGCCGAACGGTATCTGGATCATGATACTAGCGGTGCTTATCTCGATCGGTGCGATGATGGCCTTCGCCGGCCCGATCGGCGAATTTGTCCATAGGCATCCTACGCTGAAGATGCTCGCTCTGTCGTTCCTGATCCTTATCGGCGTGATGCTCGTCGCGGAAGGGTTTCATCAAAAGATACCGAAGGGCTACATTTACTTCGCGATGGCGTTCTCGATTTTGGTCGAGGTCCTAAATATGAAGCTACGCAAGAAGGCAAAGGATCCCGTGGAGCTCAAGAACCCATATCAAGAAGGCGACGGGCCACCGCCGACTACGCTGGAAGCGGTATAACGCTTGCTGATCACATTAAAAAGTGCCGTCAATGTTGACTAGTTCAGCATTTGACGGCATTTTTGTTCAATGCGAATCAAATCCTTTCTTCTGCTTGTTGCGTTGTTTCTCTCGTCGGTTCCGATTTCCTACGGACAAAGCTCGCCCGCTTTCGATCTCGTAATTACGAATGCCCGAATTGTTGACGGCACGGGCAATCCGTGGTTTCGCGGCTCGGTTGCGGTAAAGGACGGTCGAATTGCTCGCGTCGGCTGGTTCGATCACGCGGGTGCGAAACAGATCATTGACGCAAAAGGCCAGATCGTTGCTCCGGGATTCATCGACGTCCACGCACACACGGAGAACATCTTCGAGCAGCCCATGGCCGAGAATTTTATTCGCATGGGTGTGACGACGCTGATCACCGGGAACTGCGGCGGTTCGCACGTTGACGTCAGCACGTTTCTCGGCACGATCAACGAAAAGCCGCTGGCGATAAATATTTCAACGTTGATCGGGCATAACTCCGTACGTCAGTCCGTAATGGGCCTCGACAATCGTGCACCGACCGCCGAAGAGCAGAAGAAGATGAATGAACTTGTCGAACAGGCGATGAAAGATGGCGCGGTCGGGCTCTCGACCGGGCTGATATATCTTCCCGGCACGTTCGCAAAAACCGATGAGGTCGTCGAACTCGCGAAGGCCTCGGCGAAATTTGGCGGCACATACGCGAGCCACATCCGCAATGAAGGCGTCGGTGTGTTTGATGCGATAAAGGAAGCGATAAACATCGGCGAGCAGGCGAACATGCCGGTACAGATCTCGCACTTCAAGATCTCGGCGAAATCGCTATGGGGACGGACAGACGAGACGCTGAAGCTCGTGACCGACGCCCGGCAGCGGGGTATGTCCGTGACAGTTGATCAATACGCATATCCGGCTTCGTCGACCTCGCTTGATGCGAGGATGCCGAGTTGGGCGATCGCCGGCGGACGCGACGAAGGCCGCAAGCGGCTGGCCGATCCCGAAACGCGCCAAGGTGATCGCCGATATGAAAAGGACGCGTGCCGAGGCCGGTTTCCCTGATTTTTCCGATGCCTACGTCGCGAGTTACAGGCCCAATCCCGAATTCAACGGCAAGAACATCAAACAGATAACGATGCAGGTCCGGGGGAAGGACGACCTCGATACGCAGCTCGAGCAGATCTTTGAAATGTACGACAAAGGCGGTGCGCAGATGGTCTATCGCGTGATGAGCGAGGACGACGTGAAGCGCATCATGGCCGCACCGTTCACGATGTTTGCCTCAGACAGCGGAGTCCGCGAATTCGGCTCGGGCGTGCCGCATCCGCGCGGTTACGGCAACAACGCACGCGTGCTCGGGCCATACGTCCGCGATCTGAAAATAATCAGTTTGGAAGATGCGATACGCAAGATGACGTCGCTGCCAGCCAACGTCTTCGGAATGCGCGACCGCGGCCAGATACGAGAAGGCTTCGTCGCGGACATCGTCATCTTCGACGAAAAGACCGTCACCGACAAGGCCACCTTCGAACAGCCGCACCAATACGCCGTTGGGTTTTCGACCGTAATAGTCAGCGGCGGAGTAGTTTTCGACGGCGAAAAAATGACCGGCACAATGACCGGCAAGGCTATCCGCGGGCCGGGCTACGTTGTGAAGCCTTCAGGCTCGGAATAGAAGATCACATCCTCTCGGGTCGCCGGATGGCGAAAGCCGAGCTCGGCAGCGTGAAGGCATAGCCTTGTGTGCTCGCTTCCGCCGCGTTGAACGTCGCCGACGATGGGATGACCGATGGCGGCACAGTGTATCCGTAATTGATTCGTTCTGCCTGTGACGGGCTCGAGTTTCAGCAGCGTTCGCCCGCTGAGCCGTTCGAAAACCTCAAACCGCGTTTCCGCCGGCTTCCCGTCCTCTTTCACATCCCAAATTTTGAGCTCTGCGAACCGTCCGACCGCGAGATCGATCAGCCCACTATCCTGAGCCACCTCGCCATCAACCATTGCAAGGTAACGCTTGTGCACGTACTTGCGGCTAAAGCTCTTCATCAGCTTCTTCTGAGCATTCGTGTTTTTTGATATCACCATCAGCCCCGAAGTGTCTTTGTCTAGCCTATGCACGAGGCCGGGCCTGATGGCCGGCTCGGCACCGTTTTCGTCGGTTGCTTTGCGATTCAGATAGAACGCCAGAGCGTTCAGCAGTGTTCCGTTCTTATCGCGGTTATTCGGGTGGACGAGCATTCCGGCAGCTTTGTTGACGACC
Source organism: Acidobacteriota bacterium (assembly GCA_016716435.1). Taxonomy (NCBI): domain Bacteria; kingdom Pseudomonadati; phylum Acidobacteriota; species Acidobacteriota bacterium. The sequence continues at coordinate 149,354 of JADJWI010000001.1, forward strand.
AGAAGGTCAAAGTCCTCGTAAACGATGTCGAGCGGCATTTCCTGCGGCTGCATCGCGGTTTCGCGAGTTAAGTCTAGTTCGATCTCGATGAGATCACCCGAGCGGACCTTGTACCCAAGATTCTCGTCGCGTCCATTCACCTCGCAGCCATGGTCGCGGACAATATTGCGGAGATACATCTTGCTCAGCCCACCGAAATGGCGGAACAGGAATTCGTCGAGCCGCATTCTTACGATCTCGTTCGGAACCACAATTTCGACCCGTTGACTCATCTGATAGCGATTCTAACTTATTGATCTACTATCGGCACGTAAGCCGAAAACGACTCCTACAAAATTGTCGGCCTAGATTTAACGCCCAAACAAATTTGTTGGCAAGTGTCGAATCCGCGTTCGAATTCTGCTATCATCCCGTGGTTTAGAACCATGCCCTCTGAGCAGACATCGATAGATCCCATCGGTCTTTTCGCCGCTGTGAATGCTCGTCTTGCTGAATCGCGAGACGTCCGTGGCGGGCTCCGCAGAGTACTAGAGACGCTCTCTGAGGCTGCTCGATGCGACCACCTGTTCCTGCTCGAACTAGATGAGGAAACAGGGCTTCTGAATCTGAGCGATGCGGTCGGGCTGAGTGCGGCCGAGTTCCGCCGGCTTGCGGCGGCGGCGAACCGCGGGCAACTGCCCGAGATAGCTCGCGAAGAGGTAACTTCGTCGTTTGATCACATTCGCGACGTCGCGGGGCTCGATCACGTTACCGACTTTCGCTCAGAGTTTTTCTTGTTGCTCTCGCCGATAATAGTCGCCGGCCGGCCATTTGGCCTGCTCGGTGCGGCGTTTGACGGTTCCCCGTCGGAAATGATCCGCGACGCATTTCCCGTCATCGCCGCAATGATCGGACAGGCTTATCGCATTGAGCATACGATAAAGGGCGAGCGGCAGCGGCTTCGAGAGGAAAATGACCTGCTCCGCCATGAGCTGAAAGAGAAATATGATTTCTCTCACATCATCGGCAATTCCAACGCGATGCGGCAGGTCTATGAGCAGGTGACGCAGGTCGCCCGTTCGAACGCGACGGTCCTGCTCCGCGGCGAAAGCGGCACGGGGAAAGAGATGATCGCCCGTGCGATCCATTACAACAGCCTCCGAAGCAAGCGGCCATTTGTTGCCGTAAATTGCGGTGCTTTGCCGGAAAATCTCATTGAGTCTGAGCTATTCGGCCATGAGAAAGGGGCTTTCACAGGGGCGGATAAAGCTCGAAAAGGCCGTTTCGAACTTGCCGAGGGCGGCACGCTTTTTCTGGACGAGATCGGTGAGATACCGCCGCAGACACAGGTAAAGCTCCTTCGCGTTCTACAGGAAAGGGAGTTTCAGCGGGTCGGCGGGAGCGAGACGATCAAGTCGAACATTCGCCTGATAGCAGCCACCAATAAGGACCTTGAGGCGGCCATCGCCGAGGGTTCGTTCCGCGAGGATATATATTACCGCATAAATGTTTTTACGATCTTTCTGCCGCCGCTTCGTGAAAGGAGGGCAGACATCCTTCTGCTCGCCGAGCATTTTCTGGAAAAATACGAACAGGAACACGGCAAGAGGATCCGGCGGATATCAACGCCCGCGATCGATATGCTTATGGCGTATCATTATCCTGGAAACGTCCGCGAACTCGAAAATGCTATCGAGCGTGCTGTGCTTGTTTGTGACACGAACGTCATCCACGGCCACCACTTGCCGCCGACGCTGCAGACCGCCGAGAATACGAACACAACGGTCGATCTCTCGCTCGAATCGGCCGTCGCCGCGTTTGAACGAGATATGATCCAGGATGCACTGAAATCGACCGGCGGAAACATAACGCAGGCCGCGACATCACTCGGTTCGACCGAACGCATTGTCGGCTACAAGATCAAGAAATACGGCATTGACCCGAGACGCTTTCGAACGTGAAAAAGTTAGATACGATCCTGAATGATCTTCCCGACCCGGAAAGCGCAAGCCGGTTTCTTGACCGATTTTCCGAACTCCATCCGCGGGAGCACCGCAAATTGACCGCCGATGACGCGATCCTCGCCGACGTTCTCGCCCTTGCGTCGTTTAGTCCGCTGATCGCACAAACACTTCTCCAGAGCCCGGAGCACGTTGCGTGGCTGCGACGGCGGCGTTCGGAAGCGGCCATTCGCGATAAAGACGAAATGCTCGAATCGCTCGCCCGCTTTTCGCTGACCAACTCGCAGCTCGAGCCGCACGTTCAGCTCGCCCGCTTCCGCCGCCGCGAGCTGATGCGGATATTTCTTCGCGATATTCGCCGACTCGCAACCATCGCCGAAATTACCGATGAGATCTCGACGCTTGCCGATGCGATACTCGAACACGCACTTCGGCTTGCCCGGCAGGACCTCGACAACCGCTTTGGCCAGCCCCTGGCGACCGATGCCCGCGGCCGGGATATTCCGGCAGATTTCTGCATTGTCTCGCTCGGCAAGCTGGGCTCTCGCGAACTCAACTACGCGTCAGATATCGACCTTCTCTTCATATACTCAGCTGACGGAACGACCTCCGGGAGCGGCTCGCGGGGTTCGGTCACCAACCGCGAGTATTTCGTAAAGCTCGCCGAACGGGTGATAAAGCTGGTCGGCGAGGCCTCGGGCGAGGGTTCGGCCTATCGCGTCGATCTCAGGCTTCGACCGAACGGCCGCGTCGGCCCGCTCGCATTAAGCCTTGAAGAGACGGTTCGATATTACGAATCGACCGCACGACCGTGGGAACGGCAGGTCCTTATCAGGTCGCGTTCGAGTGCGGGCGACGCTCAGATCTACAGGGAGTTTTCCGAACGGCTCGAGCCCTTCGTTTTCGTCGCCGAGCAGGATGTCTCCGAGGCACTTCAGAACGTCCTTCTTTCGAAACAGAGCATCGACCTCGAGCAGATCCTTTCACGGGGCTTTGACGTAAAGCTCGGCCGCGGCGGGATCCGCGAAATCGAATTCATCGCCCAAGCCTTGCAGCTCGCACACGGCGGCCGCGACGAATGGATCCGCTCGCCGCACACCCTGATCACACTCGACCGCCTTCATGACCGAAAGCATATTTCCGATGCTGAAATAACGTCGCTCACCGAGGCATATACTTTTCTGCGCCACACGGAGCACACCCTGCAGATGGAGAACGGCCTGCAGACCCACACCGTTCCGAATGAACCCGATAAACGGTCGCTGCTCGCCCGCAAAATGCGGTTTGCCGATACTAGCCAATTCGAGTCAGCGTTAGAGCATCACACGGGCGGCGTTCATTCCGTCTTCGAACGAGTATTTTCACAGCAGCCGAACCCAACCTTGGACGGCGGCGCGGAGTCTACGGTTGCTGATATAGACGGTGCCGTTTCATCATCGGAAGCAAACACTGGTCGCAACTCGACTACGGATACGGAGAACAGGATCTTCTCGGAATTTCCCCGTCTTGCCGAACTCGCTGCGGCAATGCGAGCTATCGGCCCCCAAACCGTTGATCTAAACGAATCGATCAGCGAGGAAACGATCGCGAATGCGATCTCTATGGCCGCCTCGGAATCCGATGCGCTGCGAGACCAACTCGCCAACCTCCGACGCGAATGGCAGCGGCAGATCACCCGCATCATTTATCAGGACGCCGCTGGACTGCTTCCAATGGCTGATTCGAAGCGGTTGCAGACAGCTCTTGCCGAATCGAGCATAGCCTCGGCTTTGAAGATCGCCGAACGGCAAATGGTGTCGAAGTTCCCCGACGCCCTGAGCGAACTCCGCCCCGCGATCCTTGGCCTCGGCAAGCTCGGAAGCGGCGGGCTCGACCTGGATTCAGACCTGGACCTGATAGTTGTTTACGATGGCGTTACGCATCCCGAACCCGCTCAAGGCGATCGGGGCGATCTTCGCGTCGCCTCGGCGAAACTGGCCGAGGGCTTTATCAACGCTCTTTCGGGAATGACGCGTGAGGGCTCGCTTTACCGTGTCGATCTGCGGCTTCGTCCCTTTGGTAAGGACGGCCCGCTGGCAACGCCAGTCGATACCTTTGCCGACTATTTTCGTCGCGAGGCGGCCATTTGGGAACTGCTTGCGTTCGTAAAGCTCCGCGGCGTTGGTGGTGATGCGGAACTCGCACGCGTTACAGAGCAAACAATCCGCGATATCATTCACGTCCGAGGTTCGGAGCTCGAGCCTCGCGAATTTGCCGCCGAAACACGCCGCATCCGCTTGGGGACTCGAATCGGAAAGAGCAGACCGCCGAACCTCACGCGATATCGACATCAAATACGGCGAGGGCGGAATGCTAGATATCTATTTCGCCATCCGTTTTCTGCAGTTGCGGGACAATGTGCCGGATAAAGACGGCCACCGATCGACCGGACAAACGCTACGTCGGCTGCTCGACCGCGGCTCGCTCGACCAGGATCTTTTCGGGACGCTCTCAGCCGGTTACGACTTCCTTTCACGGCTCGACCACGAGATCCGCCTAACGGTCGGCCGCACGACGCGGCTCCCGCATGCCAACAAGAAAGCACTCGAGGTGATCGCCCGGCGACTCGAACTTGAAGGCCCGTCCGAGCTTTCGAAAGCCTTGACCGCACATCGCCTAGCGATCAGAGCAGCTTTCGATCAAATCCTTGGTTAGCCCTCAGCCACCTTGCCAGACATCGCCACAGCAGTTCTGTGGTCGTCGACCGCCTTGCCCGCACTCACTGTTTCACTTTCAAAAAGTGTGACATTGTCCCGCCGCAACCTCCGTAAGGCAGTTAGAGTTGACCCGATGCTTCGAATTGCAGTTCTCATCACCATGATCATTATTGCGGCCGCTCCGCTTCGGGCACTACCGCCGGCGAGCCAGTATTCGTTCCACAAGGTCCAGATGATCGAGCGAGTCGGCGACCGGACCGAGACCCGTGACGTTAGAGTGAACTTTGGTGACGACGCCCTTGAGGTTCTATCGCGAAAGGATGGCTCATTGATTCGCACGATCCGATACACCGACATCCGCCGAGCTGAATATTCCTACAGCAAAGTGCCCCGATGGAAAACGGGCCTCGGGCTCGGGCTCGCCGGCGTCATTCTGCCGCCGCTTTGGCTTATCGCACTGCCGCTCGGGTTTTCGAAGCATCGACGGCACTGGTTCACGGTGGTTACGGACAGCGACTTTGCCGTGCTGAAACTCAGCAAAGCCGAGCGAAAGCTTTTCATTCCGGCATTCGAGACGCGTTCGCGGGTGGAAGTGATCGCTGTTGGGGAGGATAAATAGTATGCGTGCTAAATCTCTCAGCAAAACTGTTGCTCTTTGTTTGGCGAGCCTGATCTTTGCTCTCTTGCCATCGATTCAGGCCCAAGGCGAGGTGGTAACGAATGGATCGGTCATCGAAATGTCGCGTTCCGGGCTTTCGCCGGAGATCATTCGTTCGAAGATCCTTCGCTCGGATACGAGCTTTGACGTAACGGCAAAAGCGTTGATCGAACTGAAAGAGAACGGCGTTGCGGACGACATCATTGCATTGATGCTTGAACGGGCGGACGCGGTTCTCCCGGGTACTCCGCCGCGGCAAGCAGCGACCCCGGTTTCATATTCGGAGAACGTCGATCCGAACACAGAACCAAAGCCGGAAAGCTACCCGACCGAGCGGCCGGCACCGGATCCGAAGGAAGCTATCCGAATGGCCCGCACCATCGCCTTCAAAAAATCCTCGGCACATCCTTCGCGGCAGAATCTCGAAAAGGCATTGCTCAAGAACGCGAACTTCAACAAACTGAATCTCACGATCCTTCGCTATAAAGAAGAAGCCGATATTTTTGTCGAGATCGGTTTTGTCTCCGGCTCGTGGCTGACGCACCGTTATGTTTACCGCATCTTTGACCGCCGTTCCGGAGCGGTGCTAGCCGCAGGCGAAACGACATCCTGGGGCTCGCTCGCCGATAACCTGGCCCGCCACATTTCCCGCTCGCTTGTGAAGATACGTGACAATTGATCGAGCGCTTCCATGGGCATTCGATTTAATATAGCCAAGCCCTGGCCTAGGTGTTGACTTGTATCGCAGACGGATTTACACTTTCGCTGACCTGAGCCCACTTGGAGAAAAACTTTTATGAGAAAGACCCACGCTTCCCGATACATTTTGCAGCGCACATGCGCGTTTCTTGTCGTTTTTTCGTTGACGATCGTCTCAACCGTACAGGCCCAGCAGCCGACCGTGTACTCGATCGAGATGGCCGTCTCGCAAGGCAAAAAGTCCGTCGAAACGGACGCTGATCTTACTTTCAACGAAACAACGGTTTCCATCGTTCCTGATAAACAAAGCATGCGTGAATCGGCAAAGGAGTTTGCCTATTCGGACATCAAGAATATTGACTATTCGTTCGCGAAAAAGCCGATGCTTTCGGGCGGCGGCGCGGTCGCAACCGCTCTGCTCGTGGGCTTCATTTTTGCCCTGCCGTTTCTTTTCATTAAGAAAAAGCGTCACTGGGCCGTGATTCAGACTGAGAATGATTTCGCTGTTTTGCGGCTTGGGACCAACAACCACCGACAGATCGTCGCCGAATTCAAAGCAAAAGGCGTTGAAGTCAGCGATCTCAAAGAGGAAGGCAAGAAGTAACGTTCAGGCCGCGGACGGCTGCCAGCCGGACGATTCAAAACCACAGCGTGAACAGTAGAGATGCTGTTCACGCTCTTTTTTTGTGTATTCGGCTGAGGCCGGCATTCGGTCAAAGATCAGCTTTTCCTCTGCATCGAGTTCGGAGCGAAGCCGGAGCCGTAGGCTCTCGCAACTAGGACATCGCCTCTCGTCGGTTCCATTTTCTGTCATACTTCGAAACTCAGCATATCAAAAACCACTGGCTCCGGCCGTATTTTTCTTGGGCGGCTCCGCGACTTCTTCTCGGCTTCACGCATGAAACTGAAAGTGCGAAATTTACGTTTAAGTCGTTTAGGTTTAATATCTAGGTAATTCGCTCCACCAAATCAATTATTTACCGGAAAACTTAAAATGAAAAAATCGTTCGTCTTGCTCGCTGCCGTCGTCGTTCTCGTTGCGGGTCTCGCAGCTAGTGCCCAGGTTGAAGCCCCATATGATTTTTACGCTCGCGGCCCCTATCGGGACAATGTTCCGAGGCCGCAGTCGATACTTCGCTTTGACGTCGGAACGCACCACACGACCTACGGACAAATGGAGCAGGTCATATTCGCCATCGCCAAGGCAGCTCCCGAGCGCGTTAAGATATTCGAGATAGGGACCACGCCGGAGCACCGGATGCAATACGCGATCGCGATCTCGGCACCCGAGAATATGCAGCGGCTCGACGAGATACGCGCGGCAAATAACCGCCTCACGGATCCGCGAAAAATATCAAAGGCCGAGGCCGATCAGATCGCTGCAAATAACCCGGCTATCGCCTGGATGGCATATACGATCCACGGCAACGAATCATCTTCGTTCGAGGCAATGATGCAGGTCGTCTATCAGCTTGCGGCGTCCGACGACCCCGCAACGCTTGACGTCCTCAAGAACGTCGTAACCGTCGTCATCGCCGGGGAAAACCCGGATGGCCACGAGCGATTTGTCACCTGGTACAACTCCGTCAACGTCGGCAGCCCGGACCGATTTGCAATCGAGAAACGCGAGCCCTGGTCCATCTGGGGTCGCGTTAACCATTACCGGTTCAATCTCAACCGCGATACGCTCGCCTTCACCCAAAAGGAAAGCCGGAATATGCAAAAGGCATTCATGGAGTGGAACCCTCAGGTCGCTGTTGACCTCCACGGCCAGCCTGAACAGTACTTTTTCCCGCCCGTCGCACTACCGATCAACCCGAACCTTCCGCAGCCGCAATACAATAAATGGCTCGATGTTTATGGCCGGGCAAATGCGGCCGCCTTTGACGGTAACAAATGGGACTACTACGTCCGCGATATTTTCGACGCGTTCTATCCGGGATACTGGGATATGTATCCGTCGCTCAACGGAGCCTCCGGCATGACCTACGAGACCGATGGCGGCGGCCCGAAGGGTCTTAACTACACTCGCGAGGACGGCACCATCGTTACCTTTCGATCATCGATCGCGAAGCACTACGTCGCGTCGCTGACGACGCTCGAGACAACGGCGAAGAACCGCACCGAACGCATCAAAGACTTCTACGATTTCCGCTCGCGAGGAATGGCCGACCACGCCAATGCGAAGATGAAGCGGATCGTGCTCGAACCGGCCGCCGATCGCGTAAAGACCGCCGACCTTGTTGAGATACTTCGGCTCTCGAATATCGAAGTAAAGGTCGCCACCGCCCCGTTTACATCGAACACCGCGCACACCTACATGGATAAGAGCTCCAGGCCGATGAGGCGGACATTCCCTGCGGGCTCGTACGTCATCGACCTCGACCAGCCGCAGCGGATCCTGATCAAGGCCATCCTCGAGCCCGATACACCGCAGGACAAGGCATTCGTCGAGGACAACATGGCCCGTTTCCGCCGCAATCAGATGCGCGGACCCGGCCAGCCGAAGGAGCAGTATGGCTTCTACGATGTGACCGCATGGTCGCTGCCGCTCGGCTTTGGCGTAACGGCCCACTGGACCGAAGAAAACTCGTCCATCCAAAGCTCGATGGTCGATCAGGCTTATCTCGACAACGCCCGCCAAGGAACCGTTTCCGGCCGGGCCGCGATCGCCTACATCATTCCTTATGAAACGGATACTACGAGCGCGATGATGATGCGGCTTCTTCAAAAGGGCTACAAGGTCAATGTCGCAAATCGCCCGCTGAATGCCGGCGGACGCAACTACCCGTCGGGCACGTTCGTAATTCGCATTTCACGAAACCCCGAGTCGATCCACGACACGGTCAGCCAATACGCACGCGAGATGGGTGTGAATGTAACGGCCGTGAACACCGGATATTTTGACGAGGGCGACACCGGAGTTGGCGGTGAAAACGTCAACGCTCTTCGCCAAACGAAGATCGCGATCGCGGCAGATGAGGGCATCACGCAGGAATCGTACGGAGCTATCTGGTGGACATTCGAAAAGTACGGCGTTAAGTTCACGCCGATGCCTTTTGCCGCCATTTCCCGCGGGGCACTCCGAAACTACAACGTCCTCATTATCCCCTCAGGAAACCCGGGAGCGATATTTTCAAACCTAGGCCCCGGCGGCGTGAACGCCGTCAAGCAGTTTGCCCAGCAGGGCGGGACGGTCGTTACGATTTCCGGCTCGGCCGTTTGGGCAACTCTCAAGGACGTCGGACTGACATCGTCCAAGATGGTCGGTTCTGAAGAAGATGAACAAAAGGGCAAAATACCGGAAGAAAAGCCGGCGACCTCCGCCTCCGCGTCACCTTCACCGACACCGGCTCCAACGCCGAACGATCAAATGCCGGAGGTAGGCCAGCCGCTTCCGCCTATTGCCTCGCCCTCGGCCAATGCGAATAAGGTTCCCGAGGCACTCGCCGGTGCGATGTTCCGGGCAACGGTCGACCGAACTAACTACATAAACTACGGAGTCAGCCAAAATGAGATTCCGGTGCTGCTCCAAACGGGCTACTTCTTCCGTTACTCAAAGGAAGGCACGAACGCTGTGGTTTTCGACACTAACCCGGCCAAGCCGATCACCATTTCGGGTTTTGTTTGGGAAGGAAACACCGAACGCCTGCTCAAGGGCACGTCCTACATCATTGACGAATCTTTGGGCGGCGGGCGGGTCGTACTCTTCGCTGAAGACCCGTTTTATCGAGGAATGACGCGCTCGACGACGCGGCAGTTTTTTAACTCAATACTCTTCAATGGTATCTTTTGATGTAAGGTTTTATGTTCACTATCAAGGCAGGTTACAGCGATCAGATCGAGCTTGAGGCTCCGCTCGAGCGTGTCCGAGAGTTCTTTGCAGACCTGACGAACTTTGCGGCCCTCATGCCGGGCGTTTCTCAGGTTGTTATTGACCGCAAAGGAATCGCCCATTGGGATATCGAAACGATGATACCGGTCGTCGGTTCGATGCGGCAGCGGTTCATGCTCGAACTCGCCGAGGACACGGAAGATCGCATCGAGTGGTTCCCAATCCGGGAAGAGACGCGGAATTTTCTTCGCTTCTCGGCCGATTTCCTCGCGCGGTCCTCGGTTCGTACGATGGTTCAATTTACTCAAATGGTCGAAATGCGGCGCCAGAATGCCCGCGACCTGCACACGCTTGCCGGCCTCGCCGGTGAGACAATCATCAGCAATGAAATGACTCGCCGGGTGACGGAAATGATCCAAACATTCATAACTCGAGCAAAGGAGAAACTAGAAAAATGAGAACAAAAGGGTTGCTATTTTTTATGCTTGTAGCCGCTTTCGCGGTTGCTGTTTCCGCACAGGTCACAATTCCGCGAGAAAGCAATTTCCAGGAGACCTCGCAGATCATCGGGGACGCGAAGATCTCGATCTCTTATCATCGGCCTAACGTCAAGGGACGCAAGATATGGGGAGAACTCGTTCCGTACAATGAGGTATGGAGAACGGGTGCAAATAATGCCACCGTCTTCGAAACGCCGGTCGATGTTATGATCAACGGTCAAAAGCTTGCCAAGGGCAAATATGCCCTGTTCACCCTGCCGACCACCGGTAACTGGACCGTTATCTTTAACAAGAACTGGAACCAGTGGGGGGCCTTTACCCACGAACCCAAGGACGATGTGTTGAAGGTCGAGGTAACCCCGCGGCAATCGGAGTTTCATGAAACCATGGCCATCGAGTTCGAAAAGGTAGTAGGCAGCACCGCTGAGGTCAATATACGTTGGGAAAACGTAGCCGTGCCGTTCACTGTCGACGTCGGCGATTTCAATGCCCGTTGGGTAAATGACAATCGCCGCCGAACGTTGAACGAGCGAATGACGCTGGCAAGCTACGTCCTCTCGCAGAAAATGACCGGAAGCTACGCAGATGCTCTTTCTTGGGTAGAGGAAGCTGAGCGAACGAATAAGACCTTCGGTGTTCTCTCACTCAAGGCTCGGTTGCTTGCCGAGATGGGCCGCAGACCGGATGCGATCGCAGCCGGTGAGGCCGCGCTTGCCGCAGGCCGGGCATCGACGCCTCCTGCAAGCCAGAATGCCTTGACCGCCCTTGAGAATCAAATAAAGGGGTGGAGAGGCACTAACTAGCCGCTCATTTTAACCTTTTGCCGTATCCCGTCAATTCTTGCGTCTTTAGAATTGACGGGATACTTTTTTTGAAGTAATCTCTTATTGAAATTGGCTTTCAGTTTCGCAAATAAATGCAGACCCAATTAAGACAACAGTTCGCACCTATAGCCAACGATGAGAAACGAATTGACGTTTCTCTCGAAGATGGCAGAGCAGTGATCAAAATGGCCACATGGATCGACGGACTCGGTTGGAGCACGCAAAAGACGATGGCCCTTGAAACGGAACTTGTCGAAGATCTGCATCGTGCATTAGCCAGTGCTCGGGTTCGCCTTCGTTCTGCTGAAAGTTTACAGGAGTCGGATAGTTCCGCTCGTGTCCTGAGTTTCCCGTCCGCATCATAGTTTCTTCCCCCTGAAAAAACTAAAGCCGGGCCCGAAAGAGCCCGGCTATTTTTCGTTTGATCTAACGAAGCCTAGCTGACTTCGCGAAGCACTATCCGCTCGGTACCGGCCTTTGCCGTTCGTTCAGATGTCAGCTTTTCGAGTTCCTCGATGTGCATCTGCTCATCAGAGATCTGCCCCTCGAGCCAGAACTTCTGCGGCAGGTCGTTGTCGTCGCAAGCGGCCCAAGCCGCCATGTAAGCCGCCATCGCTTCCCTCTCAAGTTCAAGTGCCTGCGAGAGCATTTCCTTGAGTTCGACCGATTGGCGGATCATTGCCGGTTCGACCGATGGAATGCCGCCGAGAGCAACGATCTTATCGCCGAGCACCTCCGCGTGGTCCTGAGCCTCTTCGGCCTGATCCCGGAAAAAGCCCTTGAAGACTTCCCGGTCCGTACCCGTTACCAAATAGCTGTGTTGAGAATACTGGATAACGCCGGCGAGTTCGCAGGCCAACGCCTTATTCAGATTTTCGATCAATTCTTGTCGTCCCATATCTCTCCTTTGGGTTTAACCCTTATTCGAGAGTTTAGCGGCGATGCCCCCAACTGTCAAACTAACTCGTTTATTTGCAACAGTTAGTATTGAATTGCAATTTCATTTGCTGATCGAAGATAGGAGGAGAAGAAGCTCAACCGGCCTTAGGTTATCGTTCCGCCGTCAACGGTGATTATCTCGCCGTTCATATAGGAATTTCGCGAACTGACGATGAAAGCGGCAAATTCTGCGAGTTCTTCCGGCCGCCCGAGCCTTCGGAGCGAGACCCAGTTTTCATGAGCCTCAAGCAATCGAGCCGGAAGCGTGTTTCCGAGATCTGTGTCGAAGATACCGGCCGCGATCGCGTTAACAGTGATGCCAAAGTTCGCCGCCTCGCGTGAAAGGCACTTCGTAAACCCGATCATCGCCGCTTTCGAGGTTGCATAATGCACTGCGGTCGGCAAAGCCCGGATCGCACCGATGCTCGTGATGTTGAGTATCGTGCCTCCGCTCCGGCGGCGTATCATCTGCTTGTAGAAGGGTTTTGTGACGGCAAAGAGACTGTTGACGTTGGTATCTACGACCCAGTCCCACGAGCGGTCCGTGGTTGTAGCAAAATTATCCGCCTTGTTTACAGCAGCGTTGTTGACAAGAATATCGATGTGTCCAAAGGCCTCTACAACCTCTCTTGCCACACGCTTCATTCCCACTCGATCGGTAACTGATACCTTGAAGGCCGCAGCCTTGCGGCCAAAGGCCTCGATCTTGGCTTTCACCGTCTCGGCGAGTTCATCGCTCGTGTGATAATTGAAAGCGACGTCCGCGCCCTCGCGTGCGAAAATTTCACACAATGCGGCGCCGATGCCGCGTGTGCCGCCGGATACGAACGCCGTTCTTCCTTCCAATAACAGGGTCAAGCAGGGATCTCCTCAAAAACAAGTACTCGATGCAAAAACATAAGGTTAAATTACCGCAGATTATCTGGCAAGCGTAGGTGTGAAATGAGGGCGAGAAGACTAAGCGGCCGCAAGTTCGGGCTGCTCGGCAAATTGTGCCGGAAGCAATGCAGCTATCTCACGGACTATCCGCTCGGTCGAATCCGGTAGAGTGACATTGGCTGTTGCATCCTTCATTCGGCGATATTTTGTCTCGTCCTCGATAAGCGAGCGTATCGCGGGAACAATGTCGGCTGAGCGTTCAAGAATGATACCGGCTCCGTTATTTGCAACAAGGTCGAACGTCCCAGCCTCTTGAGGCATCGGCGGCGTTGTCGCGTCGGCAATGATCGGCAAGCGACAAGCGAGAGCCTCAAAGGTCGTCAACCCGCCGAGTTTTGAGACCATGACGTTAGCCGACTGCATCAGCTTCTCGATCTCATCGGAGTAACCGATCACCTTCACCGGGAATTTGGCGTGCTTGGCGATCTCTTCCGCTTCGGCTCTGAGAGTTTCATTCCTTCCGGCCAAGAATATCGCTTGAACATCAAGTTCGCCGCGGACGAGCTCCTTAAAGATGGCGGGTATATTGCCGCCCCCGACCCAACCGGCGTTGACAAAGACGGTAAACTTTTCAGGGTCCAGCCCAAAGGCCTTCCGAGCTGTCTGTGCATCGGCCTCATTCACTTCCCTGAATTTCGAGTGGACCGGCATCCCTGAGACCTTGATACGCGTGGGTTCAACTCCGTAGTCGATCAACTGCCGCCTTGCGTCGTCATTCGCAACCAGATACAAAGACACGTCGTTGCAGGCCCATCCTTTCCAGAAGCCGTAGCCAGGATCGGTTACGACCGTAACGAGCGGTATCTGCCCAAGCAAGTTCAGCTCTTTAAGAATTCGCGCGAAGATGTGCTGGGTCAGAGGATGGACACTAACAACTATGTGCGGACACCACTTCTCAAAAACGTCACGAAGGTAGATCATGCAACGCCGCTGGAAAAACTCACGCGTCTCCGGGCGGAACCGATTGACCGCCCAGTAAACATATTTCATCCAACTCTGCCTGTGCCGCAGTACCCAGTTATATGTGTTAACAAGCTTTTCGGTGATGTGATGGCTGTCTTCTACCGCCTTGATCACCCGGACCACGGCCGATTCGCCATGCCAAAAACGTTCCACGCCGTCGACCAACGCTTTAGCGGCGGAGCGATGTCCGCCGCCCGTGTCAGACGATATTATTAGGATCTTTGGAGCCGTTGACTGCATTGCAGGTAGTAAGGCCGCGGTCGTTAAGCCTTGAGAGCGACCTCACGCCCGACCGAGAAGCCGGACTCCTTTGCGGCTTTTCGAATGTCTCGCTCAAGCTTCTTGATCTTAATGAGATGCCCGGCGTTGAATGGCAACGAAGGATAAAAACAATTCGACTCGTGAGTGCAGTAGCAGCCTGCCCCCGCTTCTTTCCTCCGAGCCTTCATTAGGTCTGTTTGCCAGGCCGTCTGGAAGTTCCAATCGTAATCACGCAGATTCAGCACGTCAGGCTTATTTTCACACGATGACAAAGCGCCGTTATCGTAAATCACCGCACCTGCGCTCCCGGCGTAGCATTTAAGCTGTGCCTTGTTCTCCTCTTTGGTCTTTGTGATGACGTCGTGCATGTAGATATCGACAGCCGCCTTGAAGACACCGGACTTTCCGCCATACATGTTCTTGAGCGCAGCGTTCTTCGTGTCTTCAAGGATCATATGAGAAAGCTGAGTATACCTTTCGGGGTCGAATTCGAGCTCCGTCGGATCAGCCGAGGGCGGGCGGATATAGTTGATGTTCACCTTATCCGGCTTCAAGTCATGCTTCAGAAAGTCGTACCAGTCAAAAATCGTGTCTTGGTTCGAACGCATCACACAGGTACAGGTCTGGATATCCAATCGCGGGTATTGCTCACGCTTCATCTGCTGAAGCGTTCGAGCCGTATGGATCGCCTTATCCCAGCTTCCCTCTTTCCCACGGATCTTCTCGTGAGATTCCTTCATCCCGTCGATGCCAAGCGCGACGGTTACGTTTAGATCGGGACACTCATCCATGATCTTAGTGACGTCCGGAAAGATCCGCGGATGGATCTGTCCGTTCGACATCAGGTAAACCGAATCGAGCTTGTTGTTTTCGTAAAACCCGCGAACGATCTCCGGAAGGTCTTTCCTTGTAAAAGGCTCGCCGCCGGCAAGAACCAGCACGCCAAGGTTTCCGCCGAGCGTTTCGGATATCCGCGCGATCTCGTCCGTTTTCATCTGGAGCTTCTTGCGCGGGCGATCATCGAGTTCCTCGGTAAAAAAACAATGCGTGCAACGCATATCGCACACACTCGTAACAAGTATGTTTAAAAATATCGGCGAGATCGGCTTCCCTACCAAAATACTCGCGTACCGCTTGAAAATCTCTTTAGTCGTAAAGTCCATGTTTTGTACACACTCCGACGGCCAGCGGCAATTTCCTAAAGGCCGTCCATCTCTAATTTATCTTATTCGTCGAACAAAGGAAATCAATTCGGCCCCTATTCCGTCACAAGAAGCAATAAAAATATCTTGCATTGAAACCTAAAAGTGTTATTATTCGGTTAATTTAGCGTCGTTTGTCTCACGTTTTTCTGAAAGTTCCTTTTATTCGGTCTTTGGTTCGGTCGCTGATCGCGGTATCAATCGCGGCTCATATCCTGTATGCGGTCTGAATTATTAAAACTTCATATCCCATCGGCAGTGTCCTTGGCGTCGATGATCGTTATCTTTTCGACTGTTTTCTTTACGGCCCAAATTGCCGCGCAAACCGCGGAGAGATCTGAAAAGTTCCCCGCTGCTCGGACCAAGTTCAAAAAGCCGATAGGCAAGATACTTTCAATGTTTGCTCCTATCGGCAACAATGTACTAGTTGCCGGCCGCGTAACTGACGCAAATGGAGCTCCGATAGCGAACTCTGTCGTCATTCTAATGGATGACGAAAACGGCCTTCGGTATGCCCGCACCGGTACCTTCGGACAATTTGCCTTCCATGATGTAGCGCCGAATGAAACCTATGTAGTTTCCGTCCAACATAGGAAATACCTATTTGCCTTCCCAGCCTATGTTATTGAGGTCATGACAGATGTCACGGATATCGTCTTTATTGGCGAAGACGATCAGTTCTGATCCGGTCCCATAAACTCGATCTCTTACAACTGCACATCCGGCACAAAAAGTTTTAGACTGGCTCTATGTTCGAGCGAGTTTATCTTGATAATGCCGCGACCACCCGGCTTGACCCAGCTGTGCTGGAAGAAATGTTGCCGTTTCTGGCCGACGACTACGGTAACGCCTCGAGTATTCATTCTTTCGGCCAGACAGCACGGGCGGCGGTCGATCGTGCACGGCATCAAGTCGCAAGCCTGATCAACGCACGCCCGGCAGAAATCGTCTTTACATCGGGCGGAACCGAATCAAACAATCTCGCAATACGAGGGCTCATCGAGTCTGAATTACGAAAGCCCCGCGTCGCCGGTGAATCGCTACCTCACATCATTATTTCTGCGATCGAACATCCCGCAGTGAAGATGGTATGCGACGACCTCGCCGGACGATGCGAGATCACGGTCGTGCCGGTCGATGAGAGCGGGGTTCTCGATCACCGGCGTGTGATCGATGGCATTCGTGAGAACACGATACTCGTTTCAGTAATGGCTGTGAATAATGAGATCGGGACGATACAACCGATTGCCGAGATCGGAAAAGCCGTCCGTGAAATTCGCGAGAATGGACGTCGTATCTGGTTTCATACTGATTCCGTGCAGGCCGCGGGAAAGATACCGGTCGATATCGAAGAGTTTGGCTGTGACCTGCTTTCGCTTTCAGCACACAAGATCCACGGCCCTAAAGGTATCGGAGCGCTCTACATTCGCCGCGGCGTTCGCCTACATCCGCAGAACATTGGTGGCCGTCAGGAGCGCGGAAATCGAGGCGGTACCGAACCGGTAGCTCAGATAGTTGGTTTTGGAGCCGCCGCTGAATTAGCTGCCGGAGAAGTGACGGCAACAGCAAACCGTCTTCAAAAGCTGAGGGACGCATTCGAGGACCAAGTGCTGGAGATCATTCCGGGAACGCTGGTAAATGGCGATCGCAGCCGGCGTGTGGCGAATATCTCAAACCTCTCTTTTAGTGGAGTTGAGGGCGAGGGGCTGTTGATAAACCTTGATATGCAAGGGTTTGCTGTTTCGACCGGAGCGGCGTGTTCGAGCGGCTCAATTGAACCGTCACCGGTAATCGTTGCACTTGGCAGAGATGATGAGTATGCCCGCGGGGCCGTCAGATTCAGCTTTTCCAGATTCACTACTGCCGAAGACATCGAAAGGCTCCTAGCCGCGCTCCCTCGTTCGGTCGAAACCCTTCGGTCGCTCTCTGCAGGACTCGCCCCCAAATAGAGGTGAGGCGACCGTCGCGGGAAAACGGCCGCCTCAAGGTGTGGGATTTAAGCCCTTCTCATCAACAACCTAGTCCATTATTATGATCCCGTTGTCGATGATGATGCCGCAATCCTGACGCTCGGCCGCGTTGTCGATGATGATGCCGCCGAAATTGTCAATGATGATGCCGACTATGTTGTCGATAATGATGCCCCAATCCGGCTTTTCAGACTTCTCTGAACACTGCTGGCTGGTCTTGGTTTCTTTACCGATTCCGTTATCGATGATTATCCCGTTGTCGATGATGATGCCGGCGTTTGCTACTGAGCTACCGATCATGATCATTCCTGCGAGTGCGATCGTTGCTGCGATGTTCTTAAAGTTTTTCATTTTATCCTCTCTTTTCTCCTAACTTTTTCTGAGAGTCCCTGTCTCTCGATGCTCTTCTTAGTACAACCGATGTGCCACAGCTTTATCTAAGGTCCCGAGTAAGTGTAAGTCGTTGCGAGAATTAGAGTTGGGGCGACAGCGAATCAATGGGATCATTACATTAGTTCGGCTTAAAGAATGGATACCTAATACACATCGAGGCGGGCATTCGCCGCAACTCATTGTTATTGCAACAGTTACGGCACTGTATATTCTGTATACGCAGTCGATGTGTTTAGCAGGTATCCACAACAAACTCTTGCCAAGTAAATTTTGCTGGATTTTTTTGTCGCTGAATGCTAGTATTCCTATGGTCGTTTTCCTGACCTTCCCGAATCGAGCATTATCGAGAATCCGAGTCTTCCACGTTCCCGGATGGAGAATTCCTTGACTACATCGGCCGAAGGGCCCTCCGGCACCGCGCTCCCCTATAGGGTTAAGATCGCGGTTTCCGCACTGGGGCTTATCGCGCTTGCCGGCGCGTTGGCGGCAGCTCCGTTCACGCCGATCGGTGTCGGATATGTATTTGTTCTCGCGTTCGCGGTCTTTGTCGCTCCGCGGATGACGCTTCAACTTTCGGGGTCGAATCTCACTCTCAGTTTTTCGGACGCGGTGGTTTTCTTCACGTTCATCGTGTATGGCGGCGAACTTGCCGTGATAACCGCGTTCGTCGAGACCTTCGCGAACTGCGTCTATCTAAAAAGGCGCAGAAAGGAATCGCCGAAGTTTTTCGTTCTCTTCAATGCGTCGCTGTCGGCACTCATCGTTGCGGCAACCTATGGCGTCGTTGAATTATTCTCCCGGGCGGTTTACGGCTCGGCCTTTATCGACCTAAGGCTCACCGATACTCGTACCCTTGCGGCCGTCCTCGGACTCATCGCCCTCACGCACTTCTTCTTCTCATCGGCTTTTGCGGCGTTTTATCAAAAGCTCCGGACACATGGAAGCTTTCTTGAGATCTGGAAAACACATTGCGTTTCGTCAGCGTTGACCCACTTCACCGGTGCCGGCGTTGCCGGAGCCACTTACAAGGTATTCAACTACGGTGATGTAGCTCTTGGGGTGATCTCATTCGTTGTCGTTGCGGTCGCCTACATTAACTACCGGACACTCATAAACGATATAAACCGTTCGATCGCGAGCGTCGAAGAGGCGGAGCGGCAAAAAGCCGATGCCGAGCGTCAGCGGGCTGAGGTCGAAAAAACACGTCGAAAAGAAGCTGAAAGCTACGCCGAGGAACTCTGCCGATCGCTGGAGAAAGAAGCTCGGGCAAATGATGCCTTAAGGAAAAGCGAACGGGAACTTCAGCACGCAGCAAGCCACGATTCGCTCACAGGCCTGTCCAACCGGAAGCATCTGGGCGATGTACTTCGCGAACTGATCGCCGCATACAAACAAGACTCCGCAGCTACTTTTCAGGTCCTGTTTCTAGATATACGAAGCTTTAAGAACATCAACGATACTCTTGGCCATTCGATCGGCGACAAGGTACTCTCCGTCGCCGCAAAGCGTTTTTCGAGAGTTGTTAATGCGGAAGACACGGTCGCCCGTATTGGCGGGGACGAATTCGCCATCGTGCTTCGAGGCCTTGCGACCGCCGGCAAGGCTCAAAAGGTCGCCCGCAAGATACATCGCAATATCACCCAGCCTTTTTCGCTCGCCGGCAACCGCGTTTCGATCGACGTAAACATCGGCATTGCCCCGTGCGATACTGAGTACGACTCGCCTGAAGAAATACTCCGTGATGCTGACATTGCGATGCACTACGCCAAGGAGCGAAAGGACGGGCCCGCGGTCTTTACCAAGGAGCTCAGGCATCGCTTCCTCGAAAGGGTTCGGTTCGAGATGGACCTTCGCCACGCAGTCGAGCGGAACGAGCTGTCAATGCACTACCAGCCGATCGTCTCGCTGATCGACGGCCGTCTAGCCGGGTTTGAGGCTCTCCTTCGCTGGCATCATCCCGAGTTTGGAATGATCCCGCCAAACAAATTCATCCCGATCGCCGAAAGCTCAGACCTTATCCAGCCGATCACATATTGGATCTTGCGTGAGACGACAAAACAGCTCGCCGCGTGGCAGGCTATCTCGCCTGATTACGGAGATCTCGAAATGAGCGTGAATATAGCTGGTCGGCATCTTTCGAGCGACGACCTCTCTGACCAGGTCGAGGACGCTCTGGAAAACTCGGGCATTCGGCCGGAAACGCTAAAGCTCGAGATCACAGAAAGCACGGCGATGGAAAACGCCGAGCGTTCCATATTGCTGCTTAATCGGCTCAAGTCGCTTGGCGTCAAGCTCAGCATCGACGACTTCGGCACAGGCTATTCATCGCTCAGCTATCTCCACCGGCTACCTTTCGACACGCTCAAGATCGACCGCAGTTTCGTAAGCGGAGCGGGCGAGCGGGGCGAGAACTCCGGGATTCTGCAAACCATAGTTTCACTCGGTACCAACCTCAAGATGCGAATGGTCGCCGAGGGTATCGAGACCGAAACCCAACTTGCGACGCTCCGGAATCTTGGCTGCGATTTCGGCCAAGGCTATTTGTTCTCCAAGCCAAAACCGGCGGAGGAAATGGAGAAGCTTCTTTACGCACGCCACTCTTGGCTTCCCTCGCAGAAAGATGCAGCCATCGAGCTTCACTCGGACTCGGACACGCAGCCGCACATACCTCTTTTCTAGCCCGCTGATTGTTTCCACCGGGCGTACGAACTATAATTTCGAGATATAAATCATCTCGGAGGTTCGAACGTTCAAAATGTTCAGAAAAGCACTTTCCTTTGTAACCCTTCTTTCGGTTCTTGTCCTCACTATTCCGGCCCAGAAGAATTTCGAATACCCGAAGGCCCGTAAGGCTGATCAGGTCGATGACTTCCACGGTACAAAAGTCGCTGACCCGTATCGCTGGATGGAAGACACCGGCTCTGCCGAAACCCAAAGCTGGATCGAAGCACAAAACAAGCTTACCAACTCATACTTTGAGACCATCCCGCAGCGAGCCCGCATCCGCGAACGCTTAACAGAGATCTGGAATTTCGAGCGGATCTCGGCCCCGTCAAAAGTTGCCGACGGGTTCTATATCTATTCGCGAAATGACGGATTGCAGAATCAGAGTGTGCTTTACCGGGCTTCCTCGATCAAAGATGAAGGTAAAGTTTTCTTCGACCCCAACAAGCTCTCGGCCGATGGAACAGCCGCCCTTAGCGGTTCATCGTTTACCGACGACGGCAAGCTATGGGCCTACGGCGTTTCTCGCTCAGGCTCAGACCGTACCGAGTGGCGGATAATGAACACGGAGACGGGTGAGCACCTTGCCGACACGCTTCCGCCAAATCGGCAGGGCGGCGTCTCGTGGGCAAAGGATAATTCCGGTTTTTATTACCAACGGTATCCTGCACCTGAATCGGGTGCGGAACTTCGTGCCGCAAACCGGTTTCCGAAGATCTATTTTCACAAACTCGGCACCCCGATCTCCGAAGACAGAGTAGTCTACGAACGAAACGACGATGGCGAACTGACGTCCGGCGGCGGTGTAACTGAGGACGGCAGGTTTTACGTTATCTCGACCTCGAAAGGAACGCAGCGGATGAACGAGGTTCATTTCAAGGACCTATCGAAGCCCGATTCGCCGATCATCCCGCTAATAAGCGAGCGTACGAATAGCTGGGGATTTGTTGGTAACGATGGGCCTGTATTTTACTTTCGTACGGATAAGGATGCCGAACGCGGCAAGCTGGTCAGCGTAAACGTCTTGGCTCGTGAGCGTGTTTGGAAAGATGTGATCCCGCAGTCGGCGTACACGCTGAATGGCGTGCAGATGATCAACAATCAGTTTGTCGCAAATTACTTAAAGGACGCCTACACGAACATCAAGATCTACGACAAGAGCGGCAGACACGTTCGCGACGTCGAACTGCCCGGCATCGGCTCTGCGGGCGGCTTTGGCGGCAAACAGGACGCGACCGAGACCTTCTACAGCTTCTCGAGCTTCAACGCCCCGGCAACGATCTATCATTACGACATGAAGGCGGGAAAGAGCACTGTGTTCCGCAAGACCCCGGTGAAGTTTGACGGTTCACAGTACGAGGTTAAGCAGGTCTTTTTCAACAGCAAGGACGGCACACGCGTCCCGATGTTCATCGCTCACAAGAAAGGCTTAAAACTCGACGGCACCAACCCGACGATCCTTTACGGCTACGGCGGTTTCAACATCAATCAGACGCCGGGCTTTTCGGTCACGCGTGCAGTTTGGATGGAAATGGGCGGCATCTTTGCCCTCGCGAACATCCGCGGCGGTGCCGAATACGGCAAAGAATGGTGGGCGAACGGAGCAGTTCTGAAAAAGCAGAACACGTTTGACGACTTCATTGCCGCGGCGGAATTCCTCATCGACAATAAATACACAAGCTCGCCGAAGCTTGCCATCCAGGGCGGTTCGAACGGCGGCTTGCTCGTCGGTGCGGTGCTCAATCAGAGGCCTGAACTATTCGGAGCGGCGCTTCCCGCGGTCGGTGTGATGGACATGGTCCGCTTTACCGAATTTACAGTCGGAGCGTTCTGGAAGTCCGACTACGGCGACCCGAAAAAGCCCGATGAATTTAAGGTTCTTTACAGTTACTCCCCTCTTCACAACGTCAAAGCGGGCGCCAAGTATCCCGCGACGCTCGTTACGACCGCCGACACGGATGACCGCGTCTTCCCGGCACATAGCTTCAAATACGCAGCCGCGTTGCAGGCAGGCCAGGGCGGCGAGGCCCCGATACTCATCCGCATCGAGACCAAAGCCGGCCACGGTGCCGGCAAACCGATCTCAAAACAGATCGAGGAACAGACGGACATCTTCGGCTTCCTATTCAAAAATCTAGGGATAAAGTGAAGGGATTTTGTAATCGCGAATTTTGATATTCTGTCTCTACCTGAAAATTGCAGGTTGAAGTAGGAAATCGGTCTCCGGTTAGAAAACTGCGTATGACCGGCCGCCGCTGGCACCCCTCTATTCGTCTGCGATTGAGGAGCCTTCGGGCGGCGTTCGATCACGCCGTTTTGTTTGAGAACCGGTGGTCGCACGTGTCGCCGGATAAATTCCCCTAGGCCGCGGGTTTGTTGATGGAATCGACTCCGTCATCACTCTTAGCTGGTCTTTGACCGGTATTGATTGCCGCCCACCCATTTCTTTCCGCTCCCGCCCTGCTTATCGGTGCGCTTGGCAAGTTCTCCCAATAGCCTGCCGCAAAGTGAGATTCCACCGGTCAAAAGATTCATTCGGCATTTTTTGACCCTTTTGGTTCTCCACCCGAACGGCAGGCCGGAAACCCCCCGCTTTCGAAATGCCGGCGTCTGAACTCCCGCCGAACGGCCGATCTTCGGGGTTTTTCCAAAGCCATCCAATCCGAGGAGAAACAATGGAGAAAAAAAAGAGAAAAAATTCAGGACTTATTCGCCGGTTTTCGATTTAATACCGCACATCGGGGATTGTATCGCTGTTCGTGTCACAGCAGGACGGAATTCGGCATCAATGACGGAAATCTAATGTCAACGATTTACTTAAGGCCTGCGGATCGGCAGGGAAACCCGGCCTCGAAGATGATTGCTCTCCGACAAGCTGGCGGCGACCCTGACATTCAACTATCTCGAAACCAATCTGCCCGCCGGCGTACCCGAAAACACTCTGGAACTGAAACCCTACACGGGTGTAGGCAGCGTTTTCGACACGATTCCCGCGACGATTGATACTTCGGCAAATACGATCGTTACGACTTCGGGCAGGCGAAATCTACGTCATTGCGGTCAGACATAGGGAATACAACTTCCAACCGCAAACTATTTTTGTCGCGGAAGACATCACGGGTTGAGTTTTGCAAGCCGAAACGGACGGCAAAAAATAATTCAAGCCTGATTTGAAATTACAGGCAATTTTCAAATCAGCAACCGCAATAGACGGAATAGGGAGCTAAAAAAACAATGAATAATAGAAATAAAATCAACAAACTTATCTATACGATCTGCTTCGGCATAATGTTATTCTCGGCAAATTCGGCACTTGCGGCGACAATAACTTGGACAGGCACAAGTTCAAGCAGCTGGTCGAATCCGTCGAATTGGGATGCAAACCAAGTTCCGACTGCGGCAGATAATGTGATTGTCAACAGCGGTGCCGTGCCCAATCAACCGATAATAAACGAAACTGTGACTGTTAATTCGATCAATCTCTCTGCCGGGCAGATCAGCATTTCCGGCACTAACTCTGTTACCACTTTTTCTCTGACACAATCAGGCGGGGTCTTCGATGTCGGAGGTGGTAGTTTCCTTGCCCCTTTTTCGATGAGTATTTCCAATGGAAATTTTATTGTCGGAAACGGCTCGACCACTTCGCAATCCTTTACACTATCAGGTGGAACTTTCAACGGCGGTAGCGGAACATTAGACTTTAGCATCTCTTTTACGGTTTCAGGTGGAACTTTTACGGCTCCGACGGGGAGCTCATTTTTTGGCAATTCTCTTACTATCACCGGAACCGGCAGTTTTGTGCCGAACGGCGGGACAGTTGTCTTTAATACTGGGGCTAACGGTAGTTTTAATGTCGTTCCGAACGGCGTATTCACACTTGATAATGTGGAAATAAATAAACCTTTGGATAATGTGGGGCTATCGGTGGCAAGTGGCGACACTTTGCAAGTGAACGGCAATCTGACTTTGACGAACGGGCGATTTAGCGGCGGCAGTCTGGTTGGTCTGGGGAATATATCTATCGCCAGCACTTTCGACGGCGGTGCCGGAACTTTGCTGATTGACGGAAATGCAACGCGAACCGTTACGATTCCCGCCTCGGCTGCGGTGCCGAGATTAACCATTAACGCTCCGAATACAACAATTAATACAAGCGGAACGGGAACAATCTCTTTAGGAACAATGCAGATTCAAAATGTCGCTTCGATAACAAATGGTGCGGCGGATTTCAATTTTAACGGATCAGGAACAGCACCATTAACATTATCCGGCGGAACTTTCAACGGCGGAAGCGGTTCCCTGACATTCGGTTCAACGTTCACTCAGACGGGCGGAAGTTTTACCGTCGGAAACGGAAATGTTTCGGTGATAGCAGCGTTTGTTCAATCGGGCGGAGTTTTTACGGGAAGCGGTTCGACACTCGATTTCCAAAACAATTTTACAGTTTCCGGCGGAACATTTACGGCTTCAAGCGGTAATACCTTTATGGCGAACGGTTTTTCTGTGAACAACGCAATTTTTCAACCGAACGGCGGAACGGTGATTTTTACAGGGACTTCAAATACAAACTTTAATGTTCTCCCGGACGGAGTTTTAGCGTTAAATAATGTCGAGGTCAATAAATCTTCGGATACAGCGGGTTTAGCTGTCGGATCAAACGACACGATGCAGGTCAACGGCACATTTACCCTGACGAACGGGAGAATAATCGGAGCGGCGGGCGGAACTCCGCAAGCTAACGGAAATTTGATAGTTGCTTCGACCTTTGACGGCGGCGACGGCAGAATGGCTTTCGGCGGTGCGAATGTTCAAAGTTACACAAACAACGGCGGCATTCTTCCAACGGGAAGCTGGACGGTCAATAAAACCGGCGGAACGGTCAATCTTCTGAGCGATCTCGACATCTCTAACGGAACGCAAAATTTCACCCTGACCGAAGGCACGATCACGACCGGAACAAACACCGTCATCGCAGGAACGCGAAACATTTTTAACACGAACGGCTTTATCATCGGCGGTTTGCAGAGAACTTACGCAACAGCCGGTTCGCGTCAGTTCTTCGTCGGCACGGCAAACGGTTTCGCTCCCGCTACGATCAATGCGACTGCCGGAACTTTCGGTGCGACAACGACATTTACAGTCCGTGCAAATAACGGAACTCTGACGGGTGCGTCGCCAACAAATTCGCTCACCCGAAATTGGACACTCGAACCGGGTGCGGGCGGAATCACGACGGCAAATCTGACGTTTCAATATCTCGAAACTGATCTGCCCGGCGGTGCAAACGAAACCGGATTTTCATTCTTGCGGCGAAACGGCGGAATGACGACCAACCAGGGTTTTACGACACAAAACACGACGACCAATGTTTTTACTTTGGACGGAGTCACAAATTTTTCCGACTGGACACTCGGAACGCTTGCACCGACCGCGGCAAATGTATCGGTCGGCGGACGGGTTTTAACCGACACGGGACGCGGAATCCCGCGAGCAAGACTTACTTTGACCGATTCAAACGGAAACACTCGCACGACAATGACAAATCCGTTTGGCTATTACCGTTTCGATAATGTCGAGGTTGGACAAAATTATATTGTCTCGGTCGCTTCAAAAAGCTATGAATTTGCAAATCCGACACAGGTTGTTTCAGTTCTTGAAAATGTTACAAATGTTGATTTCATTGCGTTAAATCAATCAGCAACGGGCAAAAAGGCTAAAATCAACGGAAGTTTAAAAGACGGTAAAGGCAATGTATTGGCAAATACGCGAGTTGAAATTTCAGGCGGAAGTTTCAAGGACAGTTTAACTATTCAAACCGATGAATCTGGAAACTTTGTTTTTGAGGACTTGGAAATTAACGCAACCTTCATCATAAATATTCGGCACAAATATCTTGTTTTTACTCCGCAGGTGATATTTGTCTCTGAAGACATCGAGGGTTTTGATCTAACGCCTCAGATGTAATTAAAACCACGTTCCCAATAATTTCGGGCTTTGTCTTTTGATTATTTACACGGCAACGTGAAAAAATATTCAAATGCAAAGCCCGAAAAAACGCACCAACGCACTTATCCACGAAACAAGTCCGTATTTGCTTCAACACGCACACAATCCCGCAAACTGGTATCCGTGGGGTTCTGAGGAGTTTGAAAAGGCGAAAGAAGAAGATAAACCCGTTCATCAGCATCGGTTAATTCGGCGTGTCATTGGTGCTACGTAATGGAACACGAGTCTTTTGAAAATCAAGGAATCGGGGCAATTATGTGGTCAAGAGTCGCGCGTTCGACAACGGTGCGGTGGTAAACGCCGGAGCAATCTCCTTATTAAGCGGCGCCTCCGGTGGGTTTGGCGTCATTTCGGCCGTCAACAGCGTCATCGGCACAACCGCCAAC
This sequence comes from Acidobacteriota bacterium, assembly GCA_016716435.1. Lineage (NCBI taxonomy): Bacteria > Pseudomonadati > Acidobacteriota > Acidobacteriota bacterium. The sequence continues at coordinate 176,289 of JADJWI010000001.1, forward strand.
GGCGGAACATCGATGAACTTCTCCTTCGACACCGCCAACAACCAACTGGTGGTCGGACGTCCGTACGACAATACCGTGACTTTGCAAATCGCGCTTGCACCGACCGCAGCCGAATCGTCGGTAAGCGGGTGGGTCAAAACCACAACCGGCACCGGAATGCCAGGTGTCCTTGTTAGCTTGTCCGGCGGAAATTTGGCTCAGCCGATGACTACCCGAACCGGCAGCTTCGGAAACTTTCGCTTCGATCGTTTACCGGTTGGTGAAACATTCGTGTTGTGGGTCAACTCACGACGATGTTTGTTTGATCAATCCACACGCGTCATTGCGTTGTTTGACGAGGTCAACGACGCAAGTTTTGTTTGCAGCGAACGTTAGACCTTGCACTTTGGAATATTGAGCCAATTCGAAGGATTCGGCGTGGTGGCGATTTCTGATCGGCGGCGGCATATCCCGATGAGGGGGTTCTGCGAGCGTGAACCGGAACCTTGCTTTCCCTCGTTTTTCTCGGAATCCCTGGCGAAACTACTGTCGGCGGCGCAGGCGGGAGAAACTCCGATCCTGATCCGCATCGAGACCAAAGCCGGCCACGGTGCCGGCAAACCGATCTCAAAACAGATCGAGGAACAGACCGACATCTTCGGATTCCTCGTCAAGAGTCTCGGCATGAAGATGAATTAGTCATTTGCGGACTTCCTCGTCCACATATTCCTTATCAATCAGCCCGGGCGTCAAAACCCCGGGCTTTTTTCGATGAACTGGCTAAGCCCTAGCTCTATCCAACTCCTAAAGTCGATCAGCATTCGCACAACCGGCATTACATTAATTTGCCTCGATTATTCAGTGTGCGCGCTTTACCTCGTTGATACTCGCCACGTACCTGCTCCCACTTTTCTGACTCACGTCTCCCAGAAATCTTTCAGTGGTTTTCTTTTCAATCGAAGAACGGTAGAACAGTCGGCGCGCTCCAGAGGGCGGCTTCGGTGGAGATGCTGAAGTAATCGTGATCTTTTTCACCGTAGAGAAGATTCTTGCCATTCCAAAGTGTGAAGTGGCCGCTCGCGCTTCCGTCAGCAAACGGGACTTTGAAGCCGATTATGCCTCGGCTCTTGCGGAAAAGACTCTTGTCTATAAAGCCTTGAGCATGTACAACCGGCTTGCCATAAACCGTTATCATATATGGCCAAAATTCCTTCACCCTAAGGCCATACCATCTCTTGTCTTTGCCCTGCCGCGTGCGAAATTTCTCCGTCCAAGGTGGGATTAAATGTCCCGCGATATTTAGCGGCTTGCTGATGCGAACGATGCAGGTGTCATCGATCTCGGGCTTGTTCACATCGCCGCCGATCTCCTGCTTTACATCCGCCGCCGTCTTCCCATCGCCCGGATAAAACATCACCATGTACTCAAAATTTGGAAGCAATTTTGCCATTTGCATTTTTATCGAGGACACTTTGGCCGCCCTATGCACCACATTTGGTCGACTCGCCCATTTGCGCTTTGGAAAATCGTCTTAGCCAGCCACCATGAGTCTGACACGGCTCAGCCGGACAAAACTCTGCATCGTGAGTGAATCCCGATTCTCGTTAATCGATGATCGCCCATGAAAACTTGCCTGCCGCGAGTGCTAACACCCAAGGCTGCCGCACACTCCCCGTCCCTACGGGGTTTACACCGGTCCAATCTTCATATTCGTAAATTTCTATTCCCCAACCGCCGGTTGGTCCGACCAAACGAATATCCCTAGTGGTAAGGTCTTCGCTGTTATATGTCGGCGTTCCTTCTGTCGGACCGTGACTGAACCTGATAATGCCTTTATCAAGTGTTCTCCAGTGGCCCTGGGGGTTGGTCGAGGTTCCCGTAATTCCCCCCCACAATCGGGTTCCGGCACTAGGCGTCGAAACCCGCAGCCTCAATGTAACTCCCGCCTTGTCAACGATTTCTACCGTGTGATCTCTCATTGCATTCTCCCAATATCATGAGTTTCCAATTTTTTCTGAATCATTCTGGCGAGAACCGGTCAAATCGCGAATGCTGACGTAAACAAATCACGGAACTGGGTCATCATCGTAGATTCGCTTGTTGTCGCCATAAATATGTATTTCGGGCTGCCTATTCGCTACCACCTGGCGGAAAATGCGCCCCATTTCGGCGATAATTGAGCCGACAGCATCAGCCGGCGGAGAATTCACTCGGCGGCACAACGTACTTTCCGATCCTGGGTATTTGAGCTTCAGCGGAAATCGATCGTAGTGAACCTACTACTATCGCTTCTCTTGCTCTCATTTCGGCTCCTTCCGGCATATCGCGTCAAGCGATTTCTCCGAGCAAATGAGCTTCTTGAGAGCCTCAAGTTGCCGCTGAAGATCCTTGTTTTGTTGCGCGAGCTCCTCGATCTGCGCTTGCTGTTGTTTGAAGGCGTTGATAAAGAGAATGTTCAAGCTGTGTTCCTTTACTTCCACGACCTTGCCTTTATCGTTGAGCGTAACCAAGTCTGGAGCGATTTCCGCGACATCTTCAGCGTTCAATCCCACGTCAGACGAGCCGTTGTCTTTCCATTTGAAAGCGACCGGTTTCAGACGCTTGATAATACTTAGACCGTGAGTGAATGGCTCAATGTTTTGTTTTTGTGTTCCCTCGGAAAACGGCGAACTGCAGTTTGTGATCACATTTGCCGTTATTCCGTCGGTCGCCGCCTTCCAACAGAGGTGAATTCCGGAAGAACCCTGGGCAAAAGTTCGGATGTAAAGATTGGGCGCAACCACGCCTCCCCCCGCAGCACTATTTACGACATCGAGGGCCGGAACGCTCGCCAAGCCATTGAAAATGCCTGCTCTCAATGCTCCAAATACTTGTGTCGATTGAGCCGTTGTGCCAAGAACGATCGTATTGTTGGTCGAAACCGTCACACCAGTACCAATAGCGATCGAGTTGCTGACCTGCGTCGATGTGTTCGGGTTTCCTGCACCGGAGCCGATAAAGACGTTGTTATTGCCGACGGTATTGTTAGCCCCTGTAAAGCTTCCAATAAAGGTGTTTGATGACCCGGTATTCTGATAACCTGCCGATCGGCCAAAAAACGAATTACCAAGTCCCGTCACATTTGAAATTCCAGCAGCGGAGCCGAAAAATGAGTTACCTTCTGCAGTATTGGCCCTGCCGGCATAGGTTCCGAAAAATGCGTTAGAGCCCGCGTTCGTATTGCCGAGTCCGGCCTCATAGCCGAAAAAGGCATTATCGCTGCCAGATGTGTTTGCCCATCCGGCCGTGTTTCCGACAAACGTATTGCGGGCTCCTGAGTTGTTGGAGAAACCCGCACGAGCCCCTAAAAAGGAATTCCTCGATGCTGTCGAATTGTTTTCCCCCGCGCCTTGTCCGACAAAAGTATTTTCGAAACCGGTCGAATTTGAAAGCCCTGACCGAGATCCAAGGAAAGTATTATTGTTGCCGGTCGTATTGTTGACGCCGGACACCCGGCCAAAAAAGGAATTGTCGGATCCAATCGTATTATTGAAACCTGTTCCTTCTCCGAAGAATGAGTTTCTGCTGCCGCTTGTGTTCCGTAAGCCTGAATTGTTTCCGAAGAATGAGTTTGCCTCACCGGTCGTATTGTCAACCCCCGCGGCGGCACCAAAGAAAGAATTAGATCCACCGATATTCGCTAGGCCGGCTCCGCTTCCGAAGAATGAGTTTCGGCTGGCTGCTAGATTACTAGCACCCGCATTGATGCCGAAAAAAGCGTTGTCGATCCCTGAATTTACTGTTCCTGCATTGATTCCCACAAACAAATTTCTAAATCCAGCATTACTCAAAATACGCTGGCCTCCGATTTCAAATTGCGTTGTCGCATTGAAAATATTCGCCGAGCCGGCCCCGCCGATATTGAAGGTGACGCCAGGCTGAGCTGAGGCTGAATTTTGAACATAGTTGCTCGCGTTCAACCGCGGGTCACTGGTCAAGACAAATTGACTTGCAGCGACCCCCCCAAGGTTGAGCGAGTTGACCGAACGAGCCGATTGGAACGAATACGGAGAAGAAGTCAACCTCTCACGAGGAAGAAGCGTGGTGTAAGAGGCTTCATTCGGGCGCTTTATCCGCACCTCCAGAAATCGATCGGGCCCGTTAAACTCGTCCGAAGCAAAATTCAGTTTGACTGTGAAAACGCCGCCCGTTACATCCACGCCAGCACGCGAAATTGTATCTAGAACACTCTCACAATCCGAAGTATTGCAGAGATTGAAAACGAAATCGTAAGTCGCTGACTGCTCTCCGGTTACAGTAAGTTTGCCTTGATAGGTAATTTCGTTTGTCTGTGCAACTATGCCGATGGTAGCCAACAATAGAGCAGCAAACGTACCCAGAAACGTTCTATGGTCGCCTTTTTTCATCTTCAGTTCTCCGTAGCCAGAAATCCCTTCATCGGATTTCCGTAGAATGCCTCGGTTTTCCACGCCGTAGCGTTCCATTTTTCAGAAGTGCCGATTATCGTGACCGGAATGAGTACCTTGTGATAGGTGAGGTAACCTGGCTTCTGATAGCCGCCGTCGACGATCTTGCCGTCAGCACCGACCGTGAATTTTGCCTCGCGGACCTGGGTGCCATTGTGATACGCCTTTACGGTGTATTCGCCCGGGTTTTTATCGATGAAAAAGGCCTTGGGCATATTATCGCGATGGTATTCCCCGCCATTGTCAACATGTATTTCCCGGTCGCTTTTACTACTCCACTGGAATTCCCAGAGCCGCCAGTGATGGAGGTCCGGCGAATTCACGGCAAATGCGCTTGCACGGTCTTCGCGTTCGTTAGGTTTCGTCGTCGCCAGCTGCTGGCCTTGATAGAACAAACGGCCTTCGAGCCCGTGATCTGTTGAGCCCAGTGATTTCTTGAACCACATGCCCACCTGGATAGGAAAATTGACTCCAAGATCCTCTCCGATGAAATTGCTGAAATGAAAGGACACGTATCCGATGGGCATTAACCAATCATGATCGACATAATATTCGTTCCGTGTCTCGCGGCTAAATTCGATCGGAAATTTGCCAACCTTGAATTTCCCTTGAAATGCGATCTCGCCCGAAGCGCTATTGGTGATCTTGATACCATATATCCCGGTCGCAATGGTCGACTTCGTTTTGACCATCTGGGTAGTGACGTCACGATTGCTCTTTACCATGACTGTTAGGTCCGCGGCACGATTGCCGAGCTCAAGGGGTTCGCTGAACCACACTGAGCCGTCTGGATTAGTGTATTCGGCGACGTAGGGCAGCTCCGCCTTATAGTCATAGAAAACGGTGAACTGGACCTTTGGAACCCAACTGCTTATACCTTTTCCCGGTGACTTCCAGTATTCCTTTCCGGTCTCAGCCTGAATGTAGACCGAATCGCGAACAAAGAGAACGTTTGCGGTGGTCCTGATGAAGCCATAGGGCTGCTTCCCGCTTGGGGTTGAGTAAGTAGAAGTCTCAGATTGCTCAACTGGAGCGGCTTGGTCGTTTTCCTTTCCTCGGCTCTCAGTTTTTGGCTGATCGGCTTTAGGCTTCTCGACCTTGGGGATCTTCGGCATCTTGATCGGAAATTGAGCGACAACCGAGCCGGCTGTTGAAACCAAGATAAGAAAAATTACATTTGCAACGATAGCTTTCATTTGATCTCCCTTCCTGCTGAAGTGACAAACCGCCAGCGTGCGTCCTTCGGCTCATAAAAATAGTGGATGGCCCGAGCGTATCTTGTGCTACAATCCATCCATTCTCTGAATGTGAATCAAATATACGGGCAATCAAACCGAGAAGTCCTGTGAACTTGCTTAGAGTACTATTAGAAAACCCTTTGAAGATCGTATGTCTAACATAACAAAGGGGTTTCAGTTTGGGGAGTTTTATCTTGACACCGTCGAGCGGCTGTTGCTACGGGGAGGCAAGCCGCTTCCGATCACGCCGAAAGCCTATCAACTCCTCGAGATCCTGGTCGAAAATTCGGGAACAACGGTCGAAAAGAGCCGGATAATGGAAGTGGTCTGGGGCGATAGCTTTGTCGAAGATGGCAACGTGGCATTTACGATCCGCCTGATCCGTGTTGCGCTAGACGATGATGCCCGCGAACCGCGATTTATCGAGACACTCCCACGGCGGGGGTATCGCTTTATTGCGGACGTTAAGCGGCTAGAGCCAGATCCGGCAGGTCCGCATTTCGAGAATGCTCCGACGCCCATTACACGCCAAGCAAATGAGCCAGCCTATGGCCAAAATCAGAAAGCCTCATTTTTAAGCTCGAGTACTCGGACGTTTCTAGGGTTTGTCTTCTTGGCATCTCTGGTCGGGTTCTGGTTTGGAAGCGGGAGTTTCACTGCCGGTGAAACATTTCAGCTGAACACTCGATTAGAATGGACTACTTTGTCAACTAACGGTACGACGAGGCACGCACTTTTGTCTCCTGATGGCGAGAATATGATCTACGTCAACGCGTACGGCGGGAAGGAGAGCATCTGGATGCGGCAGTTAGAAACCGACAACAACGTCGAGATCGTTCCGCCATCGGTCCAGAAGTATGCCGGACTGGCGATCTCGCCCGATGGGAATCAAATATACTTCACCCGATTCCCATTGGCTGATGGCCAACAGACGGATATCTATCGTGTATCCGTTTTCGGCGGTATTCCCACGAAGATCATTGAGCAGGCACAGGGCTGGATCAGCCTATCGCCATTGGGCGACAAGATCTCGTTCGTCAGGTGTTCGTACTTCGAGGATGACTATTGTGCGGTTTGGATCGCAGGGGTTGACGGCAACGATCAACGTCGAGTTGTGACGAAGCCGCGTCCGTTACGGATCAGCGACAATGCTATATCGCCCGATGGACAATCCATTGCTTTCGCCGTCGGAAGATCCACTAACTCTTCAAACGAATTCAGTCTGCGTGAGATTGACATCAACTCCGGCGCCGAACGAGAAATCACTCACGAAAAGTTCTTCAACATCAGAAAATTGACCTGGCTTCCCGATCGCAGCGGACTACTGATCTCTGCCTCCCAAATCCCTAACATTCATTATCGCATCTGGCAGGTGAGCTATGCGACGGGCTCGGTCCGGCCCATGACAAACGAAACTGAGAACGTGTCATCGGTCAGCATAGATCGGGCGGCGACCGCCGTTGTCGCAAGTAGGATCCGGCGCGATTTCCAGATCAGGTTTTTTCAGGATGGCGACGTCGCCGGTGCCCGTGTTTTGGCAGACGCGAATTCGATGTCGATCGCCGCCGATGGCAGAGTGTTCTTTTCCTCGCGCTCGAGCGGAAATGACGAAATCTGGGTGATGAACCTTGACGGCACGTCGTTACGACAATTGACCAACGAAAAATCCGACGATCTGTTTCCGCTCGTTTCGGGCGATGGCCGCAAGGTCTTTTTTTCGTCAAATCGTTCTGGAGCGGCTCATATCTGGAGCATGAATACCGATGGCAGCGGACTGACCCGTATAACAAAGAACGAAGGCGGATACCCAATATTTGCAACCCCTGATGGCCGCTGGGTCTATTTTCACTCAGGACGAAACCGCTCGCTTTGGCGGGCCGCGATCGACGGCGGAACCGAGGAAGCCGTTATAGAAGAGCGGCGGTCACTCTTTGAGTTCTCACGCGACGGAAAATTTGTTGCTTTTCCTGAACTCAGCGCGACCGCCAGGTCTTTGAACGTTGTCTCGATCGACAACATGGCCCTGGTCGGCGCGTTCGAGCTGCCATCCGGCTCCAGCCGATTAGTAGACGTCGAATGGCATGCTGATGGAAAGCACTTTTCGTACATTTTGGCGGATCCCGCGACCGGACGTTCCACCATTTGGCGACAGTCGGTCGCAGGGGGTGCGGCAGTACTGACGCACGACCTCGGAACAGATGAGATCGGCGAGGCGTTCAGCTTTGGCTTCGCACCCGACGGAAAATCGTTCGGTGTGATTCAGGGCAGTTGGAAGCACGATGCAGTTCTTGCCCGCGGTCTACTAGCGGTGAAATGAGCAGAAATCTTTTGGCTCGGAGCCCTCTGGGAAGGCCCGCACTTCCCTTGTCGGGCACTTCGAGGAAGCCCGCATGCCGGTCAGCGGACAGACGACGAGCGATGTGCCCAACGCCCTTTCTCTTGGGACGGGCGGTTGGTTCCTTTCGGGTGGCTCTTCGCCTTCGATCTTTTCCTGCCAGGTTCCGCTGAGCGGGGTTGGCGAGGGCTCCGCATCGAGGTCCATGCCGGTATCCACTTCGATCAGTTTTCGAGCGGGTATCGTCCCGGCAATGAAAAGCTCGACCCTCCGAAACTCGGCCGGCACGTCGGTAACAAACACCTCTTTCTTTTCCGGCACTTCCTCGACCGCCCATGCCGGGTCTTCAAGCACCGGATCGCCGGGTGTTGGCGAGGCTGTCGGCGTCGGTTCCGCATCCACCAATTCGACTCCGTCGAGTTCCCTGACGAGCGAACCGTTTCGGATGTCGATCTCCGCCTTGCGGATTCCCGCGGGCATCGCCCAGTCACCGTTCCATTCCGGGTGCCGCTCAAGCGCAGCTTTCATGAACTCCGCCCAGATCGGCATCGCCGAATCAGAGCCTTTCATCCCGAGGTCGTCGTTGTTGTCGAAGCCGACATAAACGACCGTTACGAGCTCGGGCGTATAGCCCGCGAACCAACCGTCGCGTGATGTGCCGGTCTTGCCCGCATACGCGGCTTTGCCGGCCTGATTACGAAATCCCCAGCCATTCAACTCTGCCGCTGTACCGCGGCTGATCACGTCCTTCATTATGTCGTTCATTATGTAAGCGACATCCGGACGCATCACACTTTGCTTATCTACCGTCGGCTGTGTCCGCGTTGAACCGTCACCGCGGGTGATCTTTGTAATCGGCATCGGCAGGACGCGATCGCCGAGATTCGCGAAAGCCGTGTAGCCGGTTGCGACCTGCATTGGCGTCGCCTCGGCAGTCCCAAGAGCCATTGAAGGGTAAGCTCGCTCGACCTTCGGAAGCCCGGCCCTAGCCGCGAGATTCATCACGCGGCCGACGTTAACCTGCATCGCGAGGTCAACAGTGATCGTGTTCTTGCTCTTCACCATGGAATCGCGGAGAGTGATTTCCTGATTCGAGAAATAATCGCCATAGTTGTTCGGCGAGTATGTATCTTGGTTGAATGTGAATATCTTCTTCTCGTCTTTGAGCACACTTGCCGCGGTAAAGACCCGAGTGGCCGGCTCGTATGCCGAATTGATCGCCGCAGCATAAACAAAGGGCTTAAACACGGACCCTGGCTGACGCATCGCACTCGTCGCCCGGTTAAATTGATTCTTCAGGAAATCCCTTCCGCCGACCATCGCAACGATCTCGCCCGTCTTCGGCCTGATCGAGACTAACGCCGCGTTGAGATTTCCCGGCTCCTTTTTCTTATAAAACTTCTCGAGCCGGTCGATTCGTCGGTTAACGATCTCGTAAGCGATCTTTTGTAGATCAGGGTCGATCGATGTGTAAACTCGCAAATGCTGAAGAGCCTCCGGGTCGCTAACAAGGCTCGGCAATGTGTCGATCACGTACTGCGAGAAATACGGCATGCCCTGAAGGTCACGACGGCTGGTTATCTCCCTGAGTTCAAGTTTGACCTGCCGGGCCTGCTCGAACTGCTGCGGCGATATCTCGCCGGCCTCTAGCATCGAGATCAGGACCTGATTTCTCCGCTCCTCTGCACGCTCAGGGTTCTTATATGGGCTATAGCGGTTCGGGCTTCGCAGAATTCCTGCGAGAAAAGCCGCCTCGGGCAGCGTTAGTTGAGCTATGTCCTTGCCGAAATAAGCGTTCGAGGCCTCGCCGACGCCGTAGATCGAAACGCCAAGCTGCTGCCCCAAATAGATCTGATTTGCGTAGAGCGTGAAGATCTCTTCCTTCGTCAGCCGCGTTTCGAGGATCACGGACATGAACGCCTCTTTCGCCTTCCGCTCGAGCGTCTGTTCGTTTGTCAGAAAAAGGTTCTTTACCAACTGCTGTGTGATCGACGAACCGCCTTGATTGGCGATCGGCGAATCGTCTTCGCCATCGTACCTTTGCCAGAGAGCCCGAAGAATGCCGCGGAAATTGACGCCGTAATGGTCAAAGAACGCCCTGTCCTCTGTGACCGTTATGGCCTTTATCAGGTGCGGCGGCAGATCCGCGAACTTGACCGTCCGGCGTCGGCCGTCGCCTTCGCCCGCGATCGTGCTAAGCATCTTTGGCTCAAGAAAAGCTTGTGCCGCCTCGGTTCCCGCATCAAGGTCGAGAATGGAATCGACGCTCTTGTTGTCTTTTGAAAAACGAACTCGCAGGTTCGGAAAGTTTCGCTTGCCGTCGATTACCGCGGTTTCGCCGGGCTCGATCAGCATTTCGTTTCCGTCAAATGAATAGCGGCTTCGGTCGGCATCCGCCTTGTTGTTCTTTTCAATATAGCCGGCGGTTTTGAGATACTCGACGAGGTCGAGCGAGGACATTGCTTCCCCTTTTCTAAGGTTCTTCGGCGAGGAATAAATTCCGGCCGTAGATGTGAACACTTCGCCGCTCAGAAGCCGCCTGTCGATCCTGTCCGAGTACTCAAACCAGAAATAAGTGAAGGTCAGGAACCCGGCGACGACGAGAAAGCCGGTTATCGCGAACGTCCATCTATTGAAGACCTTGCCAAGAAATCGTCGGTACCATGGAAACGGGTCAGCACGAAATGTAATCGCATCACCGCGGCGCTTTTTTACCCATCCTCTAGGGGGCATTTTTGACCGTGTTCCGGTGGATTTTGTTCGTGAAGGCATTGGGTAAGGCGGAAGGTTCTTTTGCTAGGGCTTTATTTCATCGTACATGCCCTTTAGAATTTTACCGATTTCTGGTGAACTATGTCTATATCTTTAAACGATAGCATCGATGCCGTTCTTTAAGACCCTTTCTACTCGCACTCGCCGGCAACTACTTTTCGCACCGTTCGCGATCGGTACAATGCTGGTCATCGGCAGCATTGGCTTTCGGAGTCTCGGCAATCATGGTTGGCTAGACGCGATCTATCTTGCGGCTCAGACGGTAACGACGGTCGGCTACGGGGATATAACGCTCGCGACTCGCGCGGAGAGGCTTTTCGCAACCGTTTACATGATCCTCGGGGTCGGAACCGTGCTTTATTCGCTGACAGTAATTGCTCAGGCGATCGTTCAGTCAGAATTGATCGGAGCCCTGACGTCCCGTCGTAAGCGGGCTAATATTGAGAAAATGCAGGACCACTATATAGTTTGCGGCGCAGGCCGCGTTGGCAGAAGGGTGATCAGGTACCTCGTTCAGCAAGGACTGAAGGTGATCGTAATCGAATCGGACCCAGTCCGGCTCGAGGAACTGCGTGAGCTGGCGATCGAGGTGCTCGAGGGCGATGCTACCATCGAGGCAAATCTGCTGCAGGCCGGAGTTGCAAAGGCGAAAGGGCTTGCCGCCTGTTTGCCTGATGATGCATCGAATGTGTATGTCGTCCTGACGGCCCGGGGTTTGAACCCTTCGGTTCACATCGTCTCTCGTGCGGTTGAGGAACAGGCCGAGCCGACGCTTCTCCGTGCCGGTGCGAGCCGCGTCGTAGCTCCAACGATAATCGGCGGGCAGTCAATGGCGAGGGCTTTGATAAAGCCCGCCATCGCGGATTTCATGGACACTATCGTCGCTGAGACCCACGATCTTGTATTCGAAGAATTTGCCGTCGCTTCGACCTCAGTGTTCTGCGGCAAGCGGCTTTCGGAAACGCATATTGGCAGTTCCTATGACCTGATAATTGTTGGGATACGCAGAGCAGGCGGCCATTTGGTCTTCCATCCATCCGGCGAAACACGAATTGAGGACGGTGACCTGTTGCTGGTCATCGGTACTGCCGAGGGCGTGAAACAACTGAAAGAGGCAAACAATTGATGCGGATACTAATTTCAGGCGGCAGCGGCTATTTGGGCACACATTTGCGCTCGTTTTTTGATGCGGACGACCTTTCACGGCGGTCGGGCCTCGACATTCTAAACCTCCAGGATGCTCAAATGGCCGCGGACTATGATGTGGTCGTCCACCTTGCCGCCTCGATGGATAAATCGCACGATTCGGCCGAAGAGGTTTTTCTGACAAACGTTGACGGCACGGTTAATCTGCTCCGAGTGATGCGTAAAGATGCCGTTTTCATCTTCGCCTCGACCAAGGATGTTTACGGCCGCTTTGCCGATAACTTTCGTGAGGTTCCCGAGACCTGCCCAACGCTCTACTCAGGGCAATCACCGCTTGAATGGTCGAAACTGGTTGCCGAGCACTACGTTGATTATTACTCACACCTGAGAAATTTCCGGTCTTGCATCTTCCGGCTTTCGACCGTTTACGCTCCTGCGACCGAAGGCAACACGCCGGGCTTCGTCGGCCACTACGCCGATTGTCTCGATCAAGGCAAGCCAATCAGGCTTCCGGGGGCGGGGCGGCCGGTTCGTGATCTATTGCATGTCGATGACTTCGCCAAAGCCTGTAAGGCCTTTATCGACTCTATCATCCGCCATGGGACATACAATCTCGGTGGCGGCCCGAAGAATGCGACTTCGCTATCCAACCTCGTCGAGATGCTCGAAAGTTCTTCTGGTTTCCAGGCCGTCCACGGAGCTCCACTGCCCGATCCGCTACCCTTCAATTACGTTTCGGATATCGGCCGCGTAATGCAGGAGCTCGATTGGTCGCCCGAGATCGATAACGAGACCGGATTGCGGACACTCTTTAACGCAGGAGCCGAAAGCGAGGCCGCCGCACAATGAGGATACTCGTCCGCGGAACGAATTGGATCGGTGATGCCGTTATGACCATCCCTGCGATGCGTCGCCTTCGCCGGGCATTTCCCGAGGCTCACATTGCCCTACATTGCCGAAAGTGGGCCGAGGGCATCTTTCGCGACGTCGATTTTCTCGACGAGATAATTCCCATTCAATCGACCGACAAAGGCCTCAACGACCTCAGAGACGAAGCGGAGCGAATTCGCCGCGGCCGATTTGATGTTGCGGTGATGTTCCCCAATTCATTCCGCTCAGCCGCATTGCCCTGGCTTGGAAAGATCCCGCGACGTTTTGGGTATGAGAAAGAGATGCGTGGGTTTTTGCTTACGGACCGGGTCGCCATTCCCGCGTGGAAATCCACGCGGCACGAAATATACTATTATTTGAATCTGGTGGAAGCGGTCGAGACGGCATTCGCCGGAAGTGTAGACGCCGCTGCCGAAGCTCCGGACATTTCGATCGCGGTATCAGCTACAAGGAAAGCGAAGGCTCGCGAATTTCTTGAGAGTATTGGATGCGATGCCGGACTTCCGATCGTCGCTCTTGGCTGCGGATCGACAAACTCGAGGGCGAAGCGTTGGCCAGCCGAGCGTTTCGCCAAGCTAGCCACGCATTTGATCGAAGCTGGAAATGCGAGCGTAGTACTTTTGGGGTCGAGCGATGAACGCGATGTCGCGGAACAAGTTGAAAGCCTCGCAGACTCGCGGTTGATAAATGCGGTTGGAAAGACGTCGCTTGAGGATGCTGTCTCTTTGCTTGCTGCGGCTGATGTTTTCGTTTCCAACGATATGGGTCTAGCGCATATTTCCGCGGCCGTCGGGACGCCGACGCTTGTCATATTCGGGCCGACGAACCCGGAAACAACGCGACCATTTTCGCCGCTTGCTGAGGTGATCCGAGTTCGGGTCGATTGCTCGCCATGTATGCTCCGCGACTGCCCGATCGATCACCGATGCATGACGTCGATCGAGCCCGATATCGTCGGAATGCGGGTCCTTGATATTCTAAATTCAGCGAGATCCAACGGCTGAACAAATTTGCAACGATGACGAACGAACTACAAAAAGCTGTATTCCTGGACCGCGATGGGACATTGATCGAGGAAGTGGACTTTCTTTCCCGGGTCGAGGACATGCGGCTGCTTTCTTCAACGGCCGCGGCCCTTTCACGCCTCCGCGAAGCCGGTTACGAACTTTTTGTGGTCACCAATCAATCCGGCATCGCCCGCGGTTTTTTTGGAGAGTCGGAAGTCGATGCGATCCACGATCGGCTTCAATCGGAACTTGGCGGGCTTATTTCAGGCTTTCAGTTTTGCCCGCACATGCCCGATGCCGGCTGCCGCTGCCGTAAGCCCAATGTCGGCATGATCGAAGCGAGCCTGAGCGGAGAAACCGTCGATACCGCTAATTCCTGGATGATCGGCGACAAGCTCTTGGATATAGAAACGGGATTCAACGCGGGGTTGCGAACGGCTCTGGTAAGAACTGGATACGGAGCCAAGGTCGCTGCGGCGCTTGAACGGGAACCTGACCTGATCGCGGACGACATCGGCATGGCTGTTGACCTTATTCTTGGGATGGCTCCGCAGTCGGGAGAATGACCCGGAACGTCGTGCCGTGCCCCTGCCCCTTACTGATGGCCATCACCGAACCGCCGTGCAACTCGACAATATTCCGGACGATCGCAAGTCCGAGTCCGAGTCCTTTCTGATTTTCGGATGAGCCGTCCTGCCTGAACTTTTCAAAGACCATTGGCAAAAACTCTTCGCTGATCCCGATGCCGGCGTCGGTCACCTCGATCTCAACGCGGCCATTCTCGTGTTTCAGGTTAAGGTCAATTCGGCCGCCGTCCGGTGTAAATTTAATAGCATTTGCTAGCAGATTCGTGACGACCTGCCCAAGGCGATTTGCGTCGCCGTTCAAGGCGATCTCGTCTGCCCCGTCTTGAATATTGACAACGAGGTCATGACGTTTCGCTTCCGCCGAAGGGCGAACGCTATCCGCTGCTTGGGAGACGACCTCACCGATCTGTACCCTCTCATTTTCGATCTGGAGCTTGCCCGATACGATCCGTGCAACATCGAGCAGATCCTCGATGAGCTTATTCTGAAGCTCTGAATTCTTGATGATCGTCGTGAGTGCCCTTCGCGATTGTTCTTCCTCAAGATTTCCTTCACGGAGCAATCTTGCCCAGCCGAGTATAGAATTAAGCGGCGTCCGAAGTTCGTGTGACACTGCCGCCATGAATTCATCCCGAACGCGATTGGCGATCTCGGCATCTTCCCTGGCTACACGTTCCTTGGCTAAAAGGTCCTCGCGTTCGGTGGCGGCAAGCGTCAGTTCATCATTGAGTGCTCGAAGCTCTTCAGTTCTGATCTCTACCCGGTGCTCAAGGTCCTTATTTACCTCGATCAGTTCGCCTTCGGCCAGTGCTCTTCGCTTTCCTTCAGAAAAAACGAGAAAATTCGCAAGCATTAGCGAGGCGATCCCGGCGACGACCGACAAGATAAGCACCCAAATGCTAACGCGGAGCCTGAAGTCGAACTCCGCGGCACGCTCGGCGGCCGCATTTATCTCGAACGCCTTTAACTCATTCGCGGCAGCACGAAAATTATCGAGCGGCTCCTTGGTCTCGGTCACGGAAAGCTCGGTGAACGCCGCAGCCGGCCCATCTATCTTTCGCCGCTCGATCTTTGAAGCGCTTTTCGACCAGAAGTCTTGAGCGCTCGTCGTAAGCTTTGAGACAAGGTGCGAGATCTCCGAGGCCTGCCCGAACGCCTGCTCGACCCGCGACTGGATCGCATCCGACTGCCGTTTCTTCGAAGCGAAGCGATCTGAATATGTTGAGTTTCCGGTGAGAATAAAGCCACGGACGTCCGCATCCGCATCGGTCATTATGGCCACAACGGATTCGAGATCGAGGAGAAGAATTCGTGTCCGCTCTTCTCGCTCGCGGATATCACGGGCCGAGGCCGTCGCTTGATAAAAGAAGAAACCAAGGACCGCAAAGACCAGAAAAACAACAAAAAGTACCAACGGAATTTTTCGTTCAAATCGAAGTGCCATTGAGATCCAGGGTTAGCCTAGCGCAACGCAATTGACCGTCTCGACCGAAGCTACTGAGCCGGTCTTGACTACGATTGTTCTGCAAATAGTGATAACTTTCATATTTGACGACAAACCGGGCGATCTCTCCCGAGGTTTCAAGTCGTCCCGAGCACGAGTTCCCGGACCATTCTCTCAATCCGATGATGTCGTGGCGCTCGTGTATCGGAATCCAAAACAATGTAAAAGGCAGCGTGATCTTACGAATGCGGGCATGGTTAGTTTAAACGAAAAAACGCCCTTCGCAAACGATCTGCAGAGTTCACCGATTATTCGGCTGATTCTTGGACGTTTTATCACGATTTTCGTGCTATTGGTCTCCGGCTGGTTTTGGTACAGTGGCGGGCTTGGTGTGTCGTTTGCTGAGATGCCTCGTGCTCCGATTGCGATCCTTATTTCCTCCGTTTCTGTGGGCATCGCTTTTCTGTTCCTTTTCGCACTTCGAGCCCCGGAAAGTGTGCAGATCCGCCTCCAGTTTCTCGCAGACGCCATTCTCATTACCTGGCTGGTCTCTATGACCGGCGGCATTTCGTCGCCCTATGTCACGCTTTACATCATTCTTATTGGTGTGACATCGATCTACTTGCGTCCACTCGAAACTCTCTTAACAGCTGTCGGCTGCACATTTCTGTTCGTCCTTATGGAGTTGGTGTTCCGTTTCGGGCTCCTTGAAACTGTGGGGCCGGAGCCAACCTTTTCAAAGAGTATTCAGATCGTAAGCTTTAACGTAGTTGCTTTCTTCGCCGTTGGCCTGCTTGCCTCACGGCTCGCCGACCGGCGGCTCTCCGGGGAGACGCTCAAGGAAACGGCAAAATCGCTAGCCGATCTGCGGGCTCTCCATGAGCGAATTGTTGAATCCATCAGATCCGGACTGATCATTACCGACCGGGACGGCACCATCTACACAGCGAATGCCGCTGCCTCGGAAATGATCGGACAGAACCTCGAGGGCCTCGCCGGAAGATCGATCACACAGCTTTTTGGCGATGTTCGCGAACAAATTCGCCTTTCAGAAACCATCACCGCAAATGAACAGCTTCCGCGATTTGAGACCGATCTTCGGACGCCTGATGGCTTCGCCGTCCACGTCGGATACAGCGTTTCCCTGCTGCGTTCGGAGGATAATGAACCCACGGGTTACATTTTCTCGTTTCAGGATCTGTCCGAGATCCGCTCAATGGAGGAAAGCGTTCGCCGCAAAGACCGTCTCGCAGCGGTCGGTAGGGTCGGTGCCGGACTTGCACATGAAATAAGGAACCCGCTCGGAGCAATGCGTGGAGCGATCCAATTGTTGGAGTCCAAGACCGAGCCCGGGTCTGTTCAGGCCGACCTGATGGGAATAATTCTCCGCGAATCTGATCGGCTTAACTCCATAATCACGAATTTTCTCAACTACGCTAAGCCGAAAGTGGGCGACTTTGTTGAGATCGATGTTAACGATGCGATCCGCGACACCGTCGTTCTGCTCAAACACGGGCCGGACGTCAAGCCCGAGCATTTGTTTGATCTCGATCTGCCGCCTGACCCGGTTTTTCTTTCCGCCGACGAGACCCAGTTGAAACAGGTCTTCTGGAACCTCTCGCGAAACGCAATAAATGCAATGCCCTCGGGAGGCGTATTGCGGATCAAGGTCGAGCGCCTTCCATTCGACAAGGTCCGCATCAAATTTGCCGATAATGGTTCAGGCATGCCGCCAGAGCAGGTAGAGAAGCTCTTCGAGCCATTTTCAAAGTCAACATCGGGTGGGACCGGGCTTGGGCTTTCGATCGTTTATCAGATCGTCCGCGACCATAATGGTTCCATAAACGTACGCAGTGCGGACGGCGAGGGAACAACCATCACCATTGAGTTGCCGGTCGGAAAGAAAACGCCGGTTGAACACTCGAAAAATGAACTCAGCGGTGTCGCGGGCGAAACGCCATTAGCCGATCTTCTGGTCGTTTCGCCGGGCGAAAAATAGATTTTACTTGAAAGGACGTGCCCTTTTCTGTGACAATAGGAGTTGTGTTGGTTTTCCGACGCTCTTCTCCATCCTTTTGTTAAAGTTAAAACTTGACCCGCTTCAAAGATGCCAAATCTATTGATCGTTGACGACGAACAAAGCTTCCGTCAGTTGCTCACCCTGATATTCGAGGGCGAAGGCCACAGCCTCCGGACTGCCTCAAACGGCCGCGAAGCCCTTGAACTCCTTGCTGAAGAGCCTGCTGATCTCATCATCTCCGATGTCATGATGCCTGATATGGACGGCATTGAGATGCTACGCGAACTGCGCTCGACCCAGCCGGATACGGGCATCATCTTCATGACCGCCTATGCTTCCGTTGACAGCGCTCGCGAGGCGTTCAAGCTTGGCGCCGACGATTTCATTCAGAAGCCTTTCGATGTCGAAGAACTAAAACTTATCGTTCGGAAGACCCTCGAAAAGCAGGAACTCATCGACGAGAACCGAGCCTTCAAGCGCGCCCAGCGTGACCGCGGAAGCGTTAGTAACATCATCGGCCGCTCGCAGAAGATGCAGGCGATCTATCAGATGATAGAGACCGTCGCTGAAGTTCAATCAACAGTGCTCATTACGGGTGAAAGCGGCACCGGTAAAGAACTCGTCGCCCGAGCGATCCACGACCTCAGCCCGCGGGCCGAGCGGCCATTTATCTCGATAAATTGCGGGGCGTTTACCGAAACCCTGCTTGAATCCGAACTGTTCGGCTATGTTAAGGGCTCTTTTACAGGAGCGAATACCAACCGCAAGGGTCTCTTTGAGGCAGCAAACCGCGGTACGATCTTCCTCGACGAGATCGGCGAGATGTCGCCTGCGATGCAGGTCAAGCTGCTTCGCGTTCTGCAAGAAAAGCGAGTTCGTCCCGTAGGAGCTCATGAAGAATTGGCGATAGATGCCCGAGTCGTTGCTGCCACAAATCGCGACCTCAAACAGATGTCTATCGATGGCAGCTTCCGCGAGGACCTATTCTATCGAATCTCGGTCATACCCATCGTTCTGCCGCCGCTCCGCGAGCGAAGCGAGGATATTCCGGAGCTTGTGAATCACTTTATCAACAAATTCTGCGAACAGTCCGGGCGCCAATTGACGATCTCGCCGAAGGCAATGCAGCTGCTGGAGGACTACGTTTGGGGCGGGAATGTACGCGAATTAGAACATACCATCGAACGTGCGGTCGCGCTTGAACGCGGTAACGAGATCCAACCCGAACGGCTTCCGGACAATATCACAAATTACAACCCCGAGCGCATCAAGGCCGAGTTCAACCTTCCGGATGCTGGGCTCAACCTTTCGGCACATCTAGATAATCTCGAAAAGACTTACGTTCTTGAGGCATTAAAAATGACTTCAGGCAATCAGACCAAAGCTGCGGATCTGCTTCATCTACAGGTCCGATCCCTCAGGCATTTGCTCGACAAACATAATATTCGAGCACTTTCCGCTCAAATGCGAAATGGCGATTGATCAAAGAGGGCCCGCATCGGCCTTTTTTGTCTCCATTGATCCCATTTGACAGTTTTTGTCAGCCCGACATTACCAAAATCTGTGAAATCCCTTTGCCAAGGCTGCTTCAATAGAATTCCCCGCCGGTCACGCAACCTCTAATAACCCTCATATTTTCAATTAGTTAAGCGGACAACGCTCCACATCGACGTCTTTGGCACAGCTATTGATTTACATAGTCTCGCCTGGGAAAGGTGAATACTCGAATCGAACCCAAAAATCTAGGAGATTGTGAATCAGAAATGAAAAATCAGAAAGGTTTCTCGCTTATCGAACTTTTGATCGTTGTTGTGATCATCGGCATCATCGCCGCGATCGCCATCCCGAACCTGCTGGCGGCACGCCGCTCGGCTAACGAAGGTTCAGCTATTTCGTCCCTCCGTACGCTTCACGGAGCACAGATGACCTATCAGTCAACCTCTGGTAATGGTCAGTTCGCTGGTACGGCCGGTACCCCGGGCACGACCCCGATGTCGGAAATGGCGGCAGTCAACCTCGTTGACAGCGTTCTCGCTTCGGGAACCAAGAGTGGCTATGACTACGTTGGCGACCGTGAAGTAGGAACCACCGCTCAGCCCGCTATATTCTACTTCTCGGCTCGTCCGTCACAGGCTTCGGGTATCACGCAGTCGGGAACCCGCCGCTTTGGTATCGCAACTGCGGGTGTCATCGTTGCTGACGCTCAGGCCGCGAACCTCGGCACGCACTTCGATGCTACGTCGATCGCAGCCGGTACGCCGCTATCGAACTAGTGTTAATCATTTAGCTTAGCAAGGGCGAGATTCCGCAAGGATTCTCGCCCTTTTCCTTTCCAACTTCCCCCAAAAAACGCTATCTTTACATCGGTCGATCCTCCCTAAGTAAGTTGACTTGGGTTAAAAGCAGATCTAACTTCCGGCTAAACAAATGGAAAACGTCTCAAGCGGTAACCGGCGATATTTGGAGGTTTTCCCGGTTTTTCTCGGACTGGCTTTGGTCAGCTTGATGATTCCGGTACCGAGGCCTTCATTCGTTCCATCAATGCCGTGGAAGGCCGAGTTCGCTATCTCGACCGTACTAGTGATCGTTTCGCTTGTCCTTTTGATCCGCAAACGACCTCTCTTTATTGAATCGGTAAAAACAACAGAGCTTCAACGGGTCATGTTTGGCGCCGTCTTGGCATTCGCATTATATTCAGCTCTTTCCATCGCGTGGGCCGAGTTTCCGATCGCTGCAACGCACCATGCTCTGGTCTGGCTCTGCTATTTCTGCATTCTCTACTTTGCATTCCGGTGGATCTCGATCAGCGGTTCGCTGAGGGCCGTTCTCTGCCCTCTCATTGTGGCGACAGTGGCTGTGTTCGCACTTTGCATCTTCGACCTTCTAACTTTTGAAAGTTTCGCCGCATTCGAAGGAGCCTATCGTATCCGTTACGCCCGTTTTGGCGAGATGGCGGTTACAGCAGGGCCTCTGATGCTCGGCTGTGCACTTGCGGACACGAATCAACGCCGTGCCGTACTCATCGGTGTCTTTGCCGCTGCCGCGTGGCTGATAGCGATGCTCTCGCTAAGTAAAGCGGCGTTCGTCTCGGGATCAGCAGGGTTTCTCCTTGTCTTCACAGGCATTCTCCTTTTCGGTCGCAGAGCAAGTCGCGTACGGACGATCGCAACACTCGCCATTTTTGCTGCATTAACGATCACAGTTCAGTTCGGCACCGCCTATCTAACAGCCATCCCATCAACGACGGAGTACATTTCCGGCTCCGCCGACCCGACCCGCTCGACCTCGACGATGCGCATCTTCACATGGAAGGTCGCGGTAGAGATGATCCGCAACAACCCTTTTCTCGGTGTCGGTGGTGACAATTTCGGCATTAGGTTCAATGAGGCACGCCAAAGCTACGCAGCTTCCCATCCTGAAGACGCAGACCTCGCGATCGCGGAAGACTATTTGGTTCAGCGTGCGCATAACGAATATCTGCAGATAGCAGCCGAGTTTGGGATCATCGGCGTACTTTTCATGCTTACGTGCTCGCTGTGGTTCGCGGCTGTGCTGGCGAAGGCGTTGTGGAACAGAAAAGGCCGAATCTCACCGATCATGCTCGGTTCGGCGGGCGGGCTTGTTGCGTTTGCGGTCAGTTCTGCATTCACATCGTTTTCATTTCGTGCATTTCAAAATGGTGTCGTGTTCTTTATTGTCCTGGCCGTTTTCATTCGCTCAATTGGCCTGCTTGGCCGCAGTGTGCGCCGGACAAACTTCTTGTCGGAGAGCTTTGCGGCGCGGCTGCAGAAGCTTGCCGTTGTTCCCTTTGCGGCCCTCTTCCTGCTGTCGCTCGTCTCGGGAGCGAGCCAATACTATGTTTTGCTCGGTGAGAAGGCTCAATCCGCGACCGAGGCCGAGGCGTACTTTCGCACAGCCATCGGTCTTGATCCCGAAAACACCGGAGCCTATCTTGCCTATGCAGGCCGAACCGGACGCGGTGGAGAAAACCAAAGGGCAGCGGCTCTATTTCGAAAGGCCATCGATACTGGGCTTGGCGTTACGGTCACGTACTCGATGCTCGCGAAAGCTTATGAGCTTGACGGCGATCTCGAAAACGCCGAACTCACGTTGGCCGAGGCCATCAGCATTTTCCCGCGGTCGGTTTTCATGAGGGTTCGGTACGCTCTCGTTCTCGAGGCAAGCGGCAAAGCCGACGAATCCCTGAAGCAGTTCGAGGCAGCCCGTGCGATCGACGCGAGGCAGGCCAACGGCTGGGAAACTCTCATCCGCGAGGGGATGCTGAAAGCTCACCTTCGGGCAAAAGATGTCGGCGATTCAACTCCGCCGGCCGACCTTCTACCAAACAATGCGATCTACGCCTATGCTGACGAACAGATCGGCCCGGCAAGTCGGTTGCCATGACGCAGACGGATTGGCTCTAAATTTAGCAGCCGCGTATGTTAGTATTCCTTTCAAGATACCTGTCCGCCGGCAGGTAAGCCCGACAGTTGTTTGTTGCTGCAAATGACACGAACCGTTTTCCCAATAATTCTAAACACTTTTCGCGAGGCGATCCGTGACCGGATACTTTATAACCTCGTGATCTTTGCGTTGCTCGTAATTGCCAGCGCCATCCTTCTCAAAGATCTGACCGACGGTCAGGAGGGCCGGACCATCGTAAACATCGGACTTACGGCGATGCTCTTTTTCGGAGTCTTTATTGCGATATTCGCCGGCGTGGGCCTGGTGTCAAAGGAGATAGAAAAACGGACTGTGTATTCGATCTTCAGCAAACCTGTCCGGCGGTCTGAGTTCATTATCGGGAAGTACCTTGGGCTTTGCCTGACACTTGCCCTGAACGTCGCTGTAATGGGGGTTGGACTGACGCTAGCATTGGTTTTCGTCGGTTCAAATACGTTGGCCGCAAACATCTGGCCTGCGCTCTTTCTCATCTTTCTTGAACTGATGATCATCACGGGTGTCGCGATGGTTTTCTCGACCTTTTCATCGCCGGCACTTTCCGCATTGCTTTCGTTCCTCGTATTCGTGATCGGACATCTGAGTTCGTCTCTCCGCGACCTCGGGGAAACGCTGGGATCTCAACTGTCGAAAGTAGTTTTTGACGCTATCTATTTCATGCTTCCGAATTTGTCTTTATTCACATTTCGGACCGAGGCGGCGGCCGGTTTGGTGCCGAGCACGGCTATGCTCGGCTATTCGGCACTTTACGCCTTGCTATATATCGTTGTTTTACTTGGAGTGGCCGTGATGGTCTTTCAGAGGCGAAATTTTAAGTAGCTTGTCTCTCGCCACTCTCACTTAGAAGATGTCAGCGAAAACTGCACCAAAGTTTCGAAGCTCAGCCTTCGCCATCGCGTTTACGGTCCTTTTGTGCCTCGTCGCATCTGCGTTCGTTTCGGCACGTGCGGTCGAGAGCCGTCCGCAGCTTTCCGCCGAATACGCCGATGCGGATCTCGAATTTCAGGGAAAGAAGCTTCGCGGGTGGACTCTCGGTTCTGAGGGTCTACTCGCCGATTGGTACTGGATGCGCTCGCTGCAATATATTGGCGACAAGATCGTAAAAAGTGAAGAGGAATTCATAAACGTCGAAGATCTAAGGCCGCTCAACCCACGGCTTCTTTATCCGCTCCTCGATAATGCGACCGATCTGGACCCGCGGTTCATGGCGGCATTTTCCTACGGCTCGATCGTGCTTCCTGCCGTCGACCCCGAACAGGCGATAGCCTTGACGAAAAAGGGTATCAAGTCAAACCCGGAAAGCTGGCGGCTGTACCAATATCTTGGCTATATTTATTGGCGTCAGAAGCGATTCGAAGAAGCTGCAGAGACTTATGATCGAGGTTCGCAGATCGCCGGGGCTCCGCCGTTCATGCGACAGATGGTTGCAGCAATGAAAACGCAGGGAGGCAGCCGCGAGACTGCCCGCGAGATCTATATACAGATGCGCGACCAGGCCGAGGATCAACAGTCGCGGGAGAATGCCGAGCTTCGACTTTTGGAACTTGATGCACTTGACGAGATCGATGCGATAAACGCGGTTCTCCTGTCAACGGTTGAACGAACCGGAAAATGCCCGGTGTCTTTGGGGCAGATCATTCCGACGCTGCGAGACGCAAAACTGCCCGGCGGACGGGCTCTCCGGCTCGATCCGAGCGGCGATCTCGCCGATCCTCTCGGCTTCCCTTACCGCCTGCAAGCCGTTGATTGCCGGGCGATACTTAACGCGGATACAAGAATTCCCAAGCAGCTCAACTAGCCCTTTTTGATATGGAGAACATTGTTGAGATCGAAGGACTGTCAAAGGATTACGAGGTCGGCTTTTGGCGAAAGCGGAAGGTGCGGGCCCTTGATGACCTGAGCCTCAGCGTCAAGCCCGGCGGAATCTTTGGCTTTCTCGGCGGAAATGGTGCCGGAAAAACGACGACCATCAAGATCCTGATGGGACTTCTCTTTCCGACCGAAGGAAGTGCGCAGATCCTCGGCTCGCCGATCGATGACGAAATGATGCGTTCGCGGATCGGCTATTGCCCTGAGAACCCGTATTTCTACGACTATCTTACGCCGCTCGAACTGCTCGATTATTTCGGCCAGCTTTTCGGGCTTGATGCCGCGGTGCGGAGCTCGCGGTCGGAGGAATTGCTGAATGCGGTCGGGCTCGAGGAGATCGCATGGAAGCGGCAGCTCCGCAAATTCTCGAAAGGAATGCAACAGCGTGTCGGGCTTGCTCAGGCTCTCATCAACGAACCCGAGATCGTATTTCTCGATGAACCAATGAGCGGTCTCGATCCCGTCGGCCGCCGCGAGATTCGCGAACTTATCGCCGGGCTAAAGGCCAAAGGCACCTCCGTATTCATGTCCACGCACATCCTCTCGGACGTTGAAGCACTCTGCGACGAGGTCGCGATATTGCGAAAAGGCAGGCTGTTTGCGACCGGCGATTTGCAAGAACTTCTCAGTCGAGATACCGGCCGCGGTGGCTTTGAAATAATCGCTTCCGGCCTTTCACCTGCCGCTATTGCACAGATCGAGGCTCTGAGTAAGGGAGCCATCGTTTCTGGAAAACCGAATGGAATAGCGATCGAGGTTGCAAGCGACGACTCGATCGAGGCCGTGCTTCGGACCATCCGCGACAACTCCGGCACACTGATCTCCGTTCTCCCGGTCAAGCAATCGCTTGAAGATCTTTTTGTCGAAACGCCTGCTGAGAATTAGAGCGGTGTTTCGGTCCGGATGGCCGTCACCTTCCAGCGAATATCCGCTCGGTCATCGTTCTGCCTGAAGCCGTCGATGGTTAAGTTCACCGTGACGCTCTCGCCGGGGTCGAGGCGGGCGTGCTGGGCAGGAATTGCCAGGAGCCGCTTCTCTTTCAGCACCTGCCCTTCCGTATTTCGCACGGCAACATTGATCTCAAGCCCGTTGATCGTCCGCGTTCCTTTGTTCCGCACTGTCCCGCGGATGAACATCGAAATGGTGCCGAAGGCGTTTGGTGATTCCACCGTATCGCGGCTGGTTGAGATGACTATGTCGTTCGTCAGCGTCTCAAACTCCGGACTTCCCTCTTTATACGCCCCTTCGATAACGGCAACCTTCTGCTCCTCGATCGAAGGCTGAAGCGTCAGTATCCAGATCCCAACGCCGAGAAGCACAAGGCCGACGACTCCTCCGACAAGAAGTCCCGCGAGATTGCGTTTGGGTTTTTGGTCAAGTTCTTCGAGCGATTTCATAGTCTACGTGCTCCGGCATTGGCGAGAAATTTGCCATAGGTTATCATCTCGATTGCCCTTTCTCGAAATGTCACAAGCACCGGAAAGCCCCGCGCCCGAACCCGCTTATTTAGAGGTCGCCCTGCCTCTACCGGT
This sequence comes from Acidobacteriota bacterium, assembly GCA_016716435.1. NCBI lineage: Bacteria > Pseudomonadati > Acidobacteriota > Acidobacteriota bacterium. The sequence continues at coordinate 202,036 of JADJWI010000001.1, forward strand.
TCGCCATGGTTTCACCTATCGGATCGACGCTGAGATGAAGGCGGTTGCGAAGCTCGGCGCCCGTGTGGTTGTTCCATTTGGAAAGCGCAGTTTTACAGGGTACATAACCGGCTTTCCAGAACGCCTACCAGCCGATGGCTCGCTCTCGCCCGATCAGGTGCGGCCGATAATCTCGCTTGAGGACGAGGAGCCGTTGATCACACCGGAAATATTCGAGCTTACTCGCTGGGCCGCTGATCATTACATCGCGTCCTGGGGCGAAATGTTGAAGGCCGCACTTCCGGCGGGCATCAATGTCACTGTTGACCGCTCGATCTCGATCACGGAGAAGGGCCGCCTCGAACTAAAACAGCTAAAACGCGAAGGCTCTATAAAGCACAAATTGCTTGCAGCTCTGCAGCAGAATGACGCCGTCCCGCAGAGCGAACTGCTCAAAGATGCGGGCAGCTCGGCTTCCGGGGTTTTACGCGAGCTGACAAAGGCGGGATTTGTAACGGCCGCTGAAACGACGGTTGAAGCAAGGGTGAAGCCGAAGCGTCGCAAAGCGGTTCGTTTAAGCGCAGAAAGTTCAGCCGGCGAAGATGATCTCAACGAACAACAGCGGCGAATTCTTTCTCTTCTAAAAGAAAGTGGCGGAGAGATGTTCTTCACCGATCTTCTTGAGAAGGCAGGCGTGAGTTCGTCCCCGATCACAACGCTCGCAAAGAAAGGCTTTTTAGAGGTCTTCGTCGGCGAAGAGATCCGCGACCCGCTTTCCGGCTACCAGGAACTCGCACCTGCCGAACTTACTTTAACGGCTGCCCAGCACGAAGCTCTCGACAAGATCACCGACGCCCTCAGCGGCGAGACATTCAAGGCCTTTTTGCTCCACGGCGTGACCGGAAGCGGCAAGACCGAGGTTTATATTCGTGCGATGCGGCGAGCACTTGAGGACGGGCTGTCGTCGTTGATGCTTGTGCCGGAGATCGCACTTACGCCGATCTTCTCCCGCCGGTTGCGTGACGCTTTCGGCTCAAAGGTGGCGATCCTTCATTCGAACCTCTCGGCGGGTGAGCGGTTCGATGAATGGCGGCGGATCCGCAGCGGCGAGGCCCGGATCGTCATTGGCACCCGCTCGGCCGTCTTCGCCCCGCTTTCCGATCCGGGCCTGATCATCGTTGATGAGGAGCACGATGCTTCATATCGGCAGAATGAATCGCCTTTCTACCATGGCCGCGATGTCGCCGTAATGCGGGCACATCGGGCCGGTGCGGTCATCGTCCTTGGGTCGGCGACGCCGTCGCTCGAATCGCACAATAATGCCCGCATCGGCAAGTATGATTATCTCCGAATGCCCGAACGGATCGGCGGCCGGCCATTGGCCGAGGTCGAGCTGATCGATATGCGTGAGGTATTTAGGCGGGCGGGCAAGGACGTCGTCATCTCGCCGAAGCTCGCCGAGGCGGTTGTTGAAACCCACGGCCGCGGCGAGCAGACGATGATGCTGCTCAACCGCCGCGGGTTTTCATCCTTCGTGCTCTGCCGGAGCTGCGGCGAAAGCCTGCGATGCAAGAATTGCGACATCACGCTGACCTATCACAAATCTGGTTCGCGACTCATCTGCCATTATTGCAGCTACACGACCGACCCGCCGAGCGTTTGCCCGTTTTGCGAGAGTGAATATCTTTACTTCATCGGGCAAGGCACGGAGCAGATCGAGGAATTGCTCCGGAAGCAGTTTCCGCGGCTGCGGATCGCCCGCGTTGACCGCGACACGATGAAGCGAAAAGGCGAGCTTGACCGCACGCTGCTCGCGTTTGACCGCGGCGAGATCGACCTTCTGGTCGGGACGCAGATCCTCGCAAAGGGCCATGATTTTCATAACGTGACGCTGGTCGGCGTGATATCGGTCGATAACGGGCTCGGGCTTCCGGATTTTCACGCGGCCGAGCGGACGTTTCAGCTCCTGACCCAAGTTGCCGGCCGTGCCGGACGCGGAAGCCTCGCCGGACGTGTGCTGATACAGACCTATCACCCGGAGCACTACGCCCTTCAGCGTGCTTCAAAACAAGATTTCGACGGCTTCTTCGAGGAGGAGATGCGGTACCGCGAGCGGCTCGGTTATCCGCCGTATTTCGTTATCGCCTCGATCATGGCAAAGCACCGCGACCAAGCCTATGCGATGCGGACCGCCGAGATTCTCCGCCGCTGTCTCGACAAAGCGAACAAAGCGAAAGAGGCCCGCATTCTCGGGCCCGCCGAAGCCTCCATCGCCCGCATCAAGAACGAATGGCGGATACAGACAATAATAAAATCGCCGAACCGCAAGCTCCTCCGCGAGCTTATCGATTCGGCAATGCGTGAGGCCGAAGCCTCGGGCTCTGACCGCCGTATCCTTCAGGTACAGATCGATCCGCTCGACCTGCTTTGAAGTTAATTAAGCGAACGCGAGGCAAACTGTGCTCGGGCCAGATCGACCTTCGCATAGATCTCCTGCATCGAGATCTTGCAGGCGGCGGCATCGATCGAGATCACATCGTCCTTCTCGTTGTAAATGCGGTAGATCCACTGCTTCTGATTCTGCCGGGCATAGTGCTCGACCCGCATCTCATCCTGCTTGACCAGCAAGCATTCCTTGATGCTGTCCGTCGCCAGAAAGCTCTCGAGCTTCCGCGTCTTCTCGAGCGAATCGGACCGCGACGAGAAGACATCAATGATCACCGTCGGGTTCAGCAATTCCTCTTCCGAGGCGGTCGAAAAGTTCGGGTCATTCGCCACAATGACGATGTCCGGTGTGCAGATGAGCCCGTCACCGAGCCGCACCCGCATGTTGCCGATATACATCTCGCCCTTCTTCCCGCCGTTGCGGCTGCCGATGCCGATGGCCGCATTTGCGACGAGCAGATTATGCGGCCGGTCGCACCCGCTGCGGCCGATCACGTTCGAATTTCCCGCGGCCCTCGTGCCGTCTGAGATCCCGCCATTCATAGCCTTGCTTTGCGAGGCTGCTGTCGCTATTTGATTCACCATTTAATGAGTGCTCCTATACGTTTGAACAAAATTCGGTCAAATCGCGGGCAAAATCTTGGGGGCTTTGCTTGGGGAAAGGGGTTTGATACAACTAGTGTTGCACATCCCGACTTGGCTTTTCAAGGTATATTTCTATGAAACTATCCGAACTTGCAGAAAAGACCGGAACAACGCTCGAATCCGGCTCATCGGAGACAGATATTGCGTCGGCCGCCGGCCTTGATATTGCCGGGCCGGGTGACGTAACGTTCCTGGCAAACCCGAAATACACTCCGCAGATCAAGGACACGAAAGCCTCGGCCATCTTCCTCAACGAAGGCGTCGAGGTCGGCCGCGACGACATCGCCGTACTGCGGGCGAAGGATGCTTATCTTGCCTATACGCGTGCTCTGCGTGTGTTTTATCCCGAAAGGCCGGTCAGTCCGGGAGTGCATCCTTCGGCGGTGATCGACCCGACCGCTGAGGTATCGCCAGACGCTGAAATCGGTCCGAATGCGGTCGTCGGTGCGGGATCGAGGATCGCCGCGGGCGTGAAGCTTTTCCCGAATGTGACCATCTACGACGGTGTTTTAGTCGGCGAAGGTTCGGTGCTGCATTCCGGAGTTTCTGTGCGGGAGAATTGCGAGATCGGACGGAACTGCATCATTCACAACAACTCGACCATCGGCTGCGACGGATTTGGCTATGCGAAGGACGAAGAGAAACGCTGGCTGAAGATACCGCAGGTTGGCCGCGTCGTGCTTGAGGATGATGTCGAGATCGGTGCGAACACGGCCATCGACTGTGCGTCTGTCGGCGAGACGCGGATCAAACGCGGTGCGAAGATCGACAACCTCGTCCAGATCGGCCACTCATGCACCGTAGATGAGGACGCACTTATCTGCTCGCAGACCGGCTTGGCAGGTTCAAGCGTGATCGGCAAACGTGTGATACTCGCCGGCCAAGTCGGCATCGCGGGGCATTTGAAGGTTGGCGACGATGCTGTCATCACGGCTAAATCCGCGACATCACACGACATCGAACCCGGTAAGGTCATCTCCGGCATTCCCGGCTTCGACAACAAAGACTGGCTCCGCTCGACCGCCGCCTACCGCCGCCTAGGCGAATTCGCCCAACGGCTCAAAAAACTCGAGAAGCTCCTCGACAAGTCAGAACCGCCTGCGTAAGCGGGCGGCCAGCTCGCCGGCACGGAGGACATTTCAAACAACGGATTCCCGCAGATCTTCGCGGATTTCTTGAGAATAATCCGTGAGAATCCATGTTAATCTGTTGTTATAAATATATGAGCAAATCTGAATCTGGGTACGACATTACGCCGCTGGATGCGGATGCTATTGAGAATTTGGCGAGCGATTTGAACGACGAGGAGCGTCGCGTTTTGCTTGAGCATGGGACGGAAGCTCCGTTTTGCGGGACTTTGCTCGATAACAAGCTTGACGGGACTTACGCGTGCCGGCTTTGCGGGCTGCCGCTGTTCACTTCGCGGCACAAGTTCGATTCGGGCACGGGCTGGCCGTCGTTCCACTCGCCGTTCGACCGCGAGCACCTCGCCTATATCGACGACAACAGCTACGGAATGCGCCGCACCGAGATCCGCTGCGCACGCTGCGGCGGCCACCAGGGCCACGTCTTCCCCGACGGCCCGCCGCCCACCGGCCAACGCTACTGCCTTAACTCCGCGTCGCTCGAATTCTTCGAAGACGGCGAAGAAATCCCGCAGAAGCCTTAGCTCGACGTACCGATGAAACATCAGTTGATCATTGCGTTTATCGGAGCTCTAGTCGTGAACCTTGCGGGCTGTGCGGAAACGAAGCCGCCCGCCGCGATTGAGGCATTCGATGCGAATGAAACCGCCGCTGTCGCTGAGCCCACTGCCGCACCGACTCGGACGCCGCTGCCTCCGAATGTCCGGGAAGATGCCGATGGAAATCTGATCAAGGCGGACGGTTGGCCGATCCAGAAAATTATCCCCAAGGATACGTGGAGGCGAAAGGCGACCGGCAAAACTAAGAAAGGGCGAACCGTGATTTACAACGTTCTGACGATAACGCCCGAAGGCCGGCCCGTTGCGGAAGCGGCCTCGCCGTATAGTCCCTCAACCGAATGGAGGATCAGCGACGTTCACGAACTGTCGGGACGTGACGGAAAGATCTTTTGCTATCAGTATGGCGCAAGTCTATTCGACGCGAACAGTAATTCAAACGGGTATGCGAGTGCGACCGGCTATAACCTTTGCGACTACGATGGCGATGGGAAATATGAGTTTAACGGCTTCCTCTATCCATTGACCGTACCCGATTGGGTAAAGTCATTACCCGGCGATCCTGCCGCCATAGATAACAACGCCAACCGAGAGCCAGACTGCGGCATTCTTTGCTCCAAGTAAAAGCGCTGTGCCTCTCCGCGCAGTTCTAACATTTCTCCCTAGGATATGCTCGGAACTACTGCCCCTCAACTGATGTAATCGTAGGTCCACGTCGTCGTTTGGCCTTTTAGAAAAAGGCTCGAAGGAACGAGGACCTCTGCTTTTTCATCGTTAGCTTCATTCATCGGAATGATCCCCGTCGGCGTGATTGTCGCTCGCAGACACGCAACGGTAACTTTGTAATCTTTAAGCACTTCTCCGAACTTCAGCCCTCCGCCGATTAGGTTTTCCGTCTCGCAAAAATAAAGGCCGTTGGTGGCTTTCTCGAACTTCCAGAATTTATAGTCGGGATGGGCACTGGTACCGATGGTATACGTCTCACCAGGCTTGTAGTCAGGCGATCTGCTGTTTGTGTATAAGATCCACCGTCCCAGCCACACGCCTTCAGCTGTTTTCTTGGGATTGACGAGATTAACCTGTGCGTAATCTCTCTGCGTCCCGCGTTCCTGTACAACGACGATTCCACAATTCCTGAACATTCTCTTATTGCCTCCTCCCTAATTACTTGACATCACTTGTCTGACCCATTGTGCTCGAGATTAGAATGGCCGAGAGCATTGAGTTATCTCCCTTACATAGTCCGGGTATCTTGTGTTGATCTTCGTCCACGCACCCCTAGAAAGCGACATATCGCGGGCCGATCGCGATGAAATGTATCGGTGCGAAGACAAAGCCGGTAACGCCCAAGAACACTCTGCAAAAACAGATCATTTCGTCTGCTGATCACGAACCCTGGTGCCGAAAGCCTTTCGCACAGGTTGGCATGGCGATATCGAGAAATTTCTTCCATTGTTCGGTTTCAAGGCTCTTATACATCAGCTCTTTCGTTTCCAACTTTTGAAGAACCCATTTCTCGCCTTCCTTCTTATATTGCATCGTGAGCTTTCCGAACACGGTGTTATACACCTCGTCGAGCCCAAGGTCCTTCATATTGAGGCTGCCCCAGGAAGTGACAGTCAAAGAAAGCGTAGCCTGCGAATCGGAGATCTGACTTTCTTTTTCGTTGACGACGAAGCATCTATCGTAGTCCTCCCGGAAAGTAAACTTGTTGTCGCCTCCGTAAGACCCTTCGGTAATGTTTACAGACTTCCCGCTAAGATCGGCGTTGATCTGTTCGTTTGGCACGACATTTCCCGTGCCGAACATTTTGCAGCCGACGACTGCTACAAGTACCAATGTGATTGGCAGAATATTTTTCATAATTTTGGTTCCTTCACCAGACAAACAATTAGTGTTTAAGAAAACTACTTGGTGCGGATCGGTCTTCTAAGACTAACTAACAACTTAAAAAACCGCTTTCCGCCGGTACGATCCTCTGTTAGAATTGCAATCGCGGAAAATCTTACCCTTCACACGCCAGTTTTTTCTTTAGAAACCTGTGAGATTTTTCTTATATTTCGTTGAGAGAGGACAATGTCAGTAGATCGGACCGTTTATAAGTTCGGAAACTTCGAATTTGACCCATCTGAAAGTTCGCTTTTGGAGTCCGGTCGCACCGTATCGATCACGCCAAAGGCCTTACGGCTGCTAGCGATCCTAACTGAGAATCCTGGGCACGTCCTCGATAAGTCTTATCTTCTGGACCAAATATGGGAAGATAGCTACGTTGAGGAAGGCAATCTCACCTACAACATAAGGCAGCTTCGCAAGATCCTCGGCGACGAAGTTAAGAACCCCAGATACATTGAAACGGTTCCAAAACGCGGTTATCGGTTTGTCGGGAGTGTCGAGCGTATCGAACAGTCGAACGGTGTTGTCCCGACACCTTTACCCCCCGAACCCAAAACCGTCGTTTTGGAACAGCAGAACTCGAGTAGGCCGCGACTGAAGCCTTGGCTTCTTGCTATCCCTGTGATCTTGGCCGCCGGGAGTATTGCCGCAGTCGAGAGTTGGTTTGGGAGTTTTGACCCGCATACGACAAAATTACTTTCTACCCCGTTCTCATCTGAACGGCTCTCCACCGATGGCAATGTTCGTCACGCAGTTTTGTCTAAAGCCGGCGATCTGATCGTGTATGTGGCCGGAAGTCAAGATGGAAAGCAGAGCCTGCGTATTCGCGATCTCTCAACAGGCCAGTCCCGAGAGTTTCTAGGCTCGACTGAGGACAGGTATATCGGACTTGAGATGTCTCCTGACGGTTCAAGCCTATATTTTGTGCGTATCGCCGCATCCGCTCCTGACACAGCATGTTTATTCAAGGTTAGGCTGACCGGCGGAGTCCCTGAATCGTTGGGCTGCGGTTTAGAAGGATGGTTCGATATTTCGGATGACGGGAAAAATATTTCCTACGTCCGCTGCAGATACGACCCGGACGACTATTGCTCGCTTTACGTTTCCGACGAAAAGCTGGCGAACGAAAGGCTTTTGGTTACCCGAAGGGGCCGAACCCGTATCGGCGACAATGCCATCTCACCGGATGGTCGATCGGTTGTTTTCGCTGCCGGGCAGTCTGTGGACGGTTCCAATGACTTTGGCATCTACCAGATCGACCTTGATACGAATATTGAAACGCCGGTCGTCGATCAAAAGTTCTTTAATGTGGTAAGTATCGACTGGATGCCTGACGGCGGTTCGCTTCTTGCGACCGCACTGCTTGCATCTGACGACGATATCTATTTCTGGTCGGTTGTGCCGAGCACCCGGACCGCAACACCGGTCAAACAAAATGAAGGGTCTTTTGCAACGATCAGCATGGACCGTGAGGGTTTAAAGCTTGTCTCTACGGTTCGAAGCGCAGATTTTCGCGTCTTTGTCCATTCGTTTGATCCCGATACGAAGCCGGTCGCTCTGGGCAGCGGATGGACGCCGCGTTTTACCCCCAATGGCCGCGTTTTATTCGCCTCAAATCGCTCAGGACGGGTCGCGATCTGGTCAGCCTTTTTCGACGGAACGGATGTGAAACACTTGAGCACAGGCACCGATGAATTCCCGATCTTGTCAGCAGATGGCTCTACGATCTATTTTACATCCAAGCGTTCGGGCTCGATACATGTATGGAAAATGCAGACGGATGGCAGCGGGGCAACTCAGTTATCTCGCGGCGAGGGCGGATTTCCGGTCGGTGTTTCCGCCGACGGATTTTGGATCTATTACCTTTCGGCGATGTACCGAACTCTTCACAGAGTTTCAAACAATGGAGCGATCGAGGAAAAAGTCACGGAAGGTGCGATGCATGGTGCAGACATTTCCGCGGATGCCAGGTTCGCCGCTTTTTTTGATGGGCAGCCGCGGGGTGCAAAGATAACGATCGCAGCTCTCGAATCAGACGCCAAGCCGGTTAGTGTTCAACTGCCGCGTGCCGATATGAAAGGAAAGCACCTTGCGTGGTCTGCAAACGGTGACTACATATATGCGGTATTATTCGACCCACTGGCGAGAACGTATTCTGTATGGCGTCTCGCGATTGATGGCTCGGCCCCACAAAAGATCCGTGATCTGAATGTGCAGGAGTTAGGCGAACGTTCGTCGTTTTCTGTATCTCCGGACGAAAGGCATTTTGCGATCGCAATGGGCGAGTGGAAACACGACGCTGTTCTCGTGCACGGCCTAAAATAAGAAAAGGCGGAAGTGATCCGCCCTTCCCAATTCAAATTTCTAACTCAAACTATTGACGCCGCTCTGTTGCTCCTCGATCCTTAAAGCTATCGAAGAGGTCAGTGTGGCGGCTGGTCAGGGGCAAGAGCCTTCCGCCGATGAAGAGGTACTTGATGTTCGTCCGCGGGTCGAGGATGTCACCATCGGTCACGACGATGTTGGCGTCCTTGCCGGCCTCGACCGAGCCCATTCGGTTTGCGAGACCAAGTATCTCAGCGGGGTAAATGGTCACGGCCTTCAAGGCTTCTTCCTTCGGCAGCCCGTAGGCTCCGGCAAGCCCCGCATGATATGGCAGATCGCGAACCTCGGCTCCGCCGTCGCCGGTCGCAACAGCAAACTTAACCCCTGCACGCTGAAGCTGGGCCGGGCCCTCGAAGAGAAAATCGTACGGGTCATCGGGCCTAACCGGCAGGCTGTAGATGTTCGTGAAGATGACGGGAACGTTGTGTTTCTTGAGGTCATCGGCCGCCATCCAGGCTTCCTGGCCGCCTACGATGATGCCCTTGAGCTTGTTGTCGGCAAGGAACTTGACCGCGGCCCGAATGTCCCGCTCGCGTTCGACCGCGAGCAAGATCGGACGTTCACCGCGAATGTACGGGATCATCGCCTCGAGTTTGAGGTCGGTTGCCGGCGGACGAAGCGAGCTATCTTTCGCCGAGGCTTCTTTTGCCTTAGCATAAGCCGAGGCATCGGCCATCATCTTCTTGAGCTCTTCGATCTGGTTGTCCCGGCGACGGACGGCCTCGTTGAAATCGAGCGTTATCGGCCCAACACCCGGCTGAAAACCACCAAACGTGGTCACCCGCGGAAAGTTGATAACAAGTCCAAACTCGGGCACGACACTCATCTCGGCCTGCGTCGAGCCGTTGAGGTTGATGACGGTCGATTGGCCAGCGATCGTGCCTCCGGTCGGTGCCGAATGAACGGTTGTAACGCCATTGACCCGCGTCACGTTGACGTGCGAGGTATGCGGATTGATGGCCGTTATCGCCTTGGCATTGGCGTTCATCGAGCCGGTCTCGGCGATGTCCATCGTCGCATTTGCGCCGCCGGAGATCTCGGCGAGACCAAGGCCGGTCGCCGCATCGATCATCCCAGGATAGACCGAAAGCCCGCGGCCATCGATCCGCTCGGCACCCGAAGGAACGGCGACATTTGCACCGACCGCTGCTATCTTGCCATCGCGGATGACAACCGTGCCGCTCTCAATGACCGGGCCGGTTACCGGAACGATCTTCGCGTTAACTATCGCAAATGTCCCGGCTCGGCCGGTCCTGTTCTGCTGCGAGGCATCGCTCTGTGCAGCAACGCCGGAAGCAAGGAAAACGGCCGCTATTGCACCGGCAAAAAGTGCACGAAAGAATCGCATAGAGATCTTATTCGAATGCATAAATTTACGCTTTGGAACTCGACGGCAAAGATCCCGCCCGTTCCTGAAATATTACCTTTGGTCGTCGTGGTCCGAATCCTCGGAGTGGCCAAGGTCGCCGCGAATACGTTCGGCCGGGATACGCGGAGCAGCTCCGCCGCTGCCTGGTGCCTTGTTCAGGTCAAGCCTCTCAAGCTCTTCCCGCTCCTTGGCGAGCAAACCACGACGTTCGATGTCGGCCTTTCGGTCGAAGTAAACCTCGCCCTCGATCATCGTCACCTCAGGGTGAGCATACGGGCTGAAAGGATGCTCCGACCAAATGACGATATCGGCGTCCTTGTTCTGATCGATCGACCCGGTGCGGTTCCCGATGCCAAGCTGGATCGCCGGATTGAGCGTGATCATTCTCAGAGCGTCCTGCTCAGGCACACCGCCGTATTTCATTGCCTTGGCGGCGTCGAGATTGAGCCGACGCATCCGCTCATTGGAATCCGAGTTGATCGAGACATTCACGCCTGCTTTCCAGAGCATGTAGGCGTTATACGGCGTCGCGTCGTAGCCTTCGAGCTTGTAGCTCCAGCTATCAATAAAGATCGAAACACCGGCACCGTGTTTGGCGATCTCCGGAGCAAATTTATACGCTTCCAAACCGTGCTGGAGTGTGCCGATCTTGAACCCAAATTCCTCCGCAAGCCTGAGCAGGTTCAACTGCTCATCCGAGCGGTAGCCGTGGGCATGTACGAGCCGCTTGCCTTCCAGTATCTCGACGATCGGTTCGAGTTCCATGTCACGACGCGGCGGAACCCGCGTCTTGCCCGCACGAAAGTCGTCCCACGAACGCTTGTAATCTCTGGCCCTGACGAAGGCGTCTCGCATAACCTCGAGCACGCCCATTCGCGTCCGCGGATAGCGAGGCGGCTGTCCAGGAATCGTGAAATTTGCCCGCTTTGGGTTTTCGCCCATCGCGAACTTGATTCCCTCCGGAGCTCCGGCTACGAGAAAATCTTCGACCGGGCGGCCGTATTTGAGCTTCACTGTCGAGCTCTGCCCTCCGATCGAGTTTGCCGAACCATGGAGCAGCAACGCTGCAGTCACACCGCCCGCAAGCCCACGATAGATCGCGACATCGGTCGGGTTCAGCACGTCGCGGATGCGGGTCATCGAGGTCACGGAGAGCGTGCCTTCATTGACCGCGTTCATCATCGTATGCGAGTGAGCATCGATGATGCCGGGCGTTACGTACTTGCCCGTAGCGTCGATCACGCGAGCACTTCCCGCCGGCAGATTCTTCCCGATCCGGGAGATCTTGCCGCCGCGAATGAGGATGTCAGTATTCTCAAGCGTGCCGCGAGAAGCGGTCATCACGGTAGCGTTCTTGATGAGCACATCGCCGCTCTGAGCGGCCGCCGAGATCGGCAGCCAGGCAAGCATGGCAAGGCCGAGGAGCATTCCAATTTGTCTCTTCATATTAGACATTTCCACGAGAAAAATTCTTGTAACTTAAGGGACGCGAGTTCCGTTGAAAGGCACCGCACCTTGCGGCGAATCGATCGAACCCTCGATCCGGTTTCCGGTTATCGTTCCAACCACCTGTATGTCGATGTTGGCACCGCCGTAGGCGACCGTTGCATCGAAAGAGATCCTATTGCCGGTCACGCGTCCGTTTCGGATCGGTGCTGAGCCGAGCTGCGTCGTCAGGTTACCGGTAAGCGATTGTCCCTGAACAACGAAGGTCATCGAGCCGGTCAGCGGCTGTCCCGGTACTTCGATCGTCACGTTAAAAACACCAGCGGCCGCAGCAGAGTTGCCCGTCCCTGGAGTGCCCGCAGGCCGAGCCGGCGGTGCTTTTGGCTCAAAGAGCTTGCCGTCCACAAATACATGCGTCACGACCCGCTCCTTCGAAAGAACGTCTCCCTTCACAACAGTAATGTTCGCGATCTTGCCCGCCTCTACCGATCCGGTGCGGTCTGCGATGCCGAATATCTCCGCTGGCGAGAGCGTCATTGCCCGGACGGCCGCGTCCGCCGAAAGCCCGTTTTGTGTGGACATCGCCGCGTTTGCCGTGAAGTCGGCGAGATTTGTCAGCCCGCCCGATTGAAAGGCGAAACGAACACCTGCCTGTGCCAGTTTCCCCGCCGTTTTCGGAACCTCGGCACGAAACCGAAGCATCTCGAGGCTTTCGGGATCGGCATCCGGCGATGAAGCGGTCGTCCGCTTCGGGAAGTTAAGCGATAAGAGCACCGCGGCGTCAGCGGCCTTCAAGCGGTCCGTCACCTTTCCGGCTTCCTGCCCGCCGGCGATGATCAGACGCAGATTGAACTCCTTTGCAAGGTCGATCGCCCGGATGATCTCGATCTCTCGGTTCGCGTTGAAAATTATCGGAACCTGCCGGTCGAGCACGGGGATCAATGCCTCAAGCGAAGCGTCCGCATCCGGCCGCCGCATTCCCCGGGGGTTGGCCGCATACATCTTTTCCAATTCCTGATGCCGTTTCGCGTCGAGGAACATCTGGCGGATCGCCGAGATCGTGCCGAGCAGCGAACCCGGATATTGACCCGGAATGGTCGAAAACGAAACATGAAGCCCAACGGGAGATTTCACTACCATCCCCGCAACGTCATCGCCCGCCAGATTGATGATCGCCGACTGCCCGTTAAAGACGCCGGTTCGGCCGACCGAAAGGGCGGTTGTGAACCCTGCGTTTCTGGCCGACGCAAACTGAGCCTCGCCCGCCCGCAGTTCGTCGGCAGCGGCATCTTCGGGCCTAAGGCCTGCCGGATATCTTGAGTTCGATTGTGCCGCCTGTTGCTGTGCCGCCGGTTGACCGGCCGGAGCCGCTGGCCGTGCCTGAAGCCCGAGCGATGTGAGGGCGTCGAAGAATCCCGGATAGACCGTATGCCCCGCCGCGTCGATCACGCGTGCATCCGCCGGAACCGCCGCCGATGCCCCGACCGCCTCTATCAGCCCGTCGCGGATAACGACCGTCCCGCGGTCGATCGTCGCACCCGAAACCGTGACAACGCGGGCGTTCGTGATCGCGATCGATTGACTAAATGCATTCGCAGCCGAAAGAACGCAAAACGCCGCAAACAGGACCAGGAATTTGGTTGATCTCATATTCGAAGGAAGGGAGCAAATATCGCAAACTGCTTATAAATTCGTTTACGCAGAGCATAATTCAAAAGTTTCACCCACGCAAAACCCCAAACAAAAAAGCAAGTGCCGAAGCCCTAGTCCGCACAACACAATATTCAGGCTCCGACGCCGACGCCCTCCGCCTCCGCACCCAAAAGCTCTAGCCACCTTCTAACTAACAGTTGTGGTGCTAGAAAGTGTTATAAGTTTGGCTTGAGAACTCGGATCGCGGAATTCGGAGTTAGCTATTCGCATTCTTGGGCTACGCCCTCCGGTGTGCGGAAAGGCTTGCCTCTCAGCGGTACGGTCTTTTCGACCGGGCTCGCCCGATATCTTTAATCCTCAGGCTCGAATTTTTGCCTTAAATGGAGGTAATAGTCGTGTTCGCTGCGGTGGTCCTGTTCTGCGTCGCTTACACGTTCAATCGCAGCAGGGTCAGCTGTCTCGGAACGAACGATTCGAAAGGTGATTTCGTCACCCTCATTGATCGCCAAGCGTTCGATCCATTGAGGATGTACGTTGGCATCAAACTCATTTATGTAAAGGCCGCCTATGTCGAGTGTGATGGGTGGGCCGTCGTCATGAACTGAATCAACGAATGAGAGAATACCGCTGAGTACAGCGAGCTCGTTCCGTCCGGCCCGGCATAGCTTTTCGCCATTTCGATAAACGTCGAAACAAATCATTTCAGAATCCTATCATCTTGATGTGTGAAGGCGGAGTCAGGAATTCTCGATCTTTATTAGCTTCTGTTTGCGGTCGATGCCCAAGTGGTAGCCGGCGAGTTTGCCGTCTTTGCCGCCGGCCGTTTCGCTGCAAGACTCGGGCACGGCAACGTTCACCTAATAGCGTCGTCCCTGAGAGAACTCGCCAAAATATGATAGTTTACCGAGGCAAATGACATGAAAAAGACAAAGATACTTTACCTTTTGGCCATTTTTTGCGGTCAGATCTACTTCGCACAAAACATTTCCGCTCAGGGATTGGAAACGAATCCACCGGTTGAGATCAAAAACAATTCGGGCGAAACCCGAAAGGTCTGTATGCACAAACCGAATGCGATCACCCTGTTTGCGATCGGCTGTGTTGAACTGAAAAGTGGCGAGCAGATCTATTGGAACCGCGAGGGGATCTTTACGCCGTTCAAAGTGAAGATCTACAAAGTTCAGAAGATCCTTGATAAGTATCTCTACACACGCGACCTGCCCGCCGATACGGGGAAGATAATTATCGGAAAGGGTGAAAGATTCGGGTTCAGCCGGTTTAAGAATATTGCCACCAAATATACTTTGAAGGTGTGTAATACGAGGTTTCCCGGCGGCGTTTATTTCGTTCTTGGCTTAGAAACAAACTACGGATTTTGGACCGAAGGCTGGTGGAATGTCGCTGAAGGGAAATGTATCAACATTCCAGTCAGTAAGCGGCTTAGAGAAAAACACAATATTCCTTACGGCACGTTGCCGCGAACCTTCTACTACGCGAGGACCTATAACGGGGACAAGTCCCTTTATTGGAAAGGCGGCGAAGGCGATTCCGAACTTTGCATAAATACGAGTAAGGCGTTCAGCAAGCTGCAGTTTCAACAGGACGGCACCAGCATGCGAAAACCGCTGCCTTGCGACGGCGATAATGAACAACTCGTCAAATTCCGCCGTGTAAGCGATCCAAGAGTAAAGCAGGAAATGTACCGGCTCGATTTCTAGAGAAACGAGCCGAACGCGAACAGACCTTTTGGTGCTTGCGAGAGAATTTCACGCATCCGCCTCGGTTTTCAGCAGCTTTTCCTTTCGTTCAATGCCCCAGCGGTAGCCGGAGAGGTTGCCGTTTTTTCCGACGACGCGGTGGCAGGGGATGACGACGGCGACGCGATTGCTGGCACAGGCCCGGGCGACGGCCCGTACCTTTTTCCTATCGCCGAGCAGTTCCGCGATCTGGCTGTAGCTGACGGTCTCGCCGTACGGTATCTTGCGGAGAAGCTCCCAGACCTGCATCTGAAACGCCGTCGCCTGAATGTCGAGCGGCAGATCGAGCTGCCTCTTTTTACCGGCGAGGTGTTTGAGTATCTCGTCAACAAAGGTCTTCAGAACCGCTGCGTCCTCAACAAGCTCCGCCTTCGGATATTCGCTCTTGAGGTTTGCCTCGAGTGCCGCGTCGTCATCGCCAAACGCCACGTTGCACAATCCCTTGATCGTCCTTGCGACCAAGATACGCCCGAGCTCGCAATCGGTTATCGTGTAATTGATCGCCACGCCTTGCCCGCCTTTCTTATATGCCACGGGCGTCATGCCGAGGATTTCAGACGCCTTTTCATAGAGCCGGCTTGCCGAGCCGAAACCTGAATCGTACATCGCCGTTACAACATCGCTGCCCTCTCGCAGCCCTTCTTTGAATCTTTTCATACGCATTGCCTCAGAGTATTTTTTAGGAGAAACGCCGATGACTTCCTTAAAGCTCCGCTGCAGGTGATACGGGCTCAGGTCCACCGCAGCGGCAAGCTCATCGAGCGAGCAAGGGGCATCGCCTTCGAGTATTTCGCACGCTTTCAAGATCTTCTCGATCTTCGGATCAGCGAACGTGTGCTCTTTCGGTTTGCAGCGAAGGCACGCCCGCAGGCCCTTACTCTCCGCTGCCTGCCAGCTCGGGAAAAACGCAATGTTCTCCCGCTTCGGCAGCCGAGCCCGGCACGACGGACGGCAGTAAATGCCGGTGGTTCTCACACCAAGGAAGAACACGCCGTCAAACCTCGTGTCGTTCGCCTTTACCGCATTCCAGAAAACCTCGCTCTCCATGTTTGCGAGTGTATTCTCAGCGGAAACTAAAATCTATCCGAAAATTGCGGTAGAATTTTATTAATGAGTGCGATCATTCTTTTCGACGGCGTCTGCAATTTCTGTAATAGCTCGATAAATTTCGTTATTGAGCGAGACAGCAAGGGCTATTTCAAGTTTGCTCCGCTGCAATCGGAGATTGGCGAGGAACTGATCGCGAAGCACGGCATCGATACGGCCGAGACCGATTCTGTAATTCTGGTCGAGGACGGCAAGGCATATACGCACTCGACAGCAGCCTTGAAGATCGCTCGGCACTTGGACGGCGTTTGGTCATGGAGCCATGCGTTCGTTGTGATCCCGAGAGCGATCCGCGACGTCTTTTATCGTCTCTTTGCCAAGAACCGCTACCGGCTCTTTGGCAAACGCGACGCATGCATGATGCCAACGCCCGAAATACGGGCTAGATTCCTTTAAGTCAGAACCGGGAGCGATAGCGACTGGGTTAACAAAATATATGAAAGCTATTTGGAACGAGGCCGTATTGGCCGAAAGCAATGAAACGGTTGTGGTCGAGGGGAATCATTATTTCCCAGCAGACGCTATAAAAAGCGATCACTTCAAGCCAAGCGAGACGCATACCGTCTGCGGCTGGAAAGGCACGGCCAGCTACTATGACGTCGTCGTTGACGGCGAAGTGAACAAGGACGCCGCGTGGTATTACCCCGAGGCAAAGCCCGACGCGAAGAACATCGAAGGCCACGTCGCCTTCTGGAAGGGCGTAAAGATAACCGAATGAGTTTCTCGCTCGACACGCTCGAGTATTCCAGTTTGCTGGAGCTGATCAGCCGCAATGCCCAAACTCCGATGGGCATCGACCGGTTCGCCGAGTTGCGTCCAAAGACCGACCGCCGGGAGCTCGACCGCGATCTTAATGCCATCTCGGAAACGATCTTGCTCAATGAAGAAAAGCAGGTCACCTGGTCTTTCAGCGGGCTCGAAGACCCGGCCGATGCGATCGCCATCTTGAAGATAACCAACGCGACCCTTGAGCCGAATCTCCTGCTTGAACTCGCACGCGTTTGCAGCCAGGCCCTCTTCGCTCGCTCGTCCGTCCAGCCCGAACGCGAGTTCGTCCCGGTGCTCTGGTCAATGGTCGAGCCGATCCCACCGACGCTCCTCGGTGTGCTCGAAAAGATCACCAAGAAGCTTCTGCCCGGTGGTGAACTCGATGACTCCGCCTCGCCCGAACTCGCAAGGCTCCGACGCGAGATAAACAGCCAGCGTTCTCGCCTGACCAAGTCGCTCGAATCCGTAATACGAAGCTCCGGCGATGCCATCCAGGACGAGATAGTGACGATGCGGAACGACCGGTTCGTCATTCCCGTCAAGTCAGATTTCCGCGGAAAGGTGAGCGGCGTTGCCCACGGCTTCTCGTCGAGCGGAGCTACCGTTTTTGTCGAACCGCTCGAAGCCATCGAGGCCAACAACGAACTGCAGAACCTCAAGGGCAAAGAGGAGCGAGAGATCGCCCGCATTCTCTTCGACATGACCGAATCGCTGCGGGAGAATCTGCCGGCGATCGAGACTGCCGTCAATGCCGTTGCCGAGCTCGATTTTGTAAAGGCAAAGGTCGAGTTCGCACGCGTTTACAAAGCGGTCGTCCCCGCAATTTCCGATGATGGCACGCTCGAACTCACCGAAGCCCGGCATCCGCTTCTTGAAGAGAATCTACGGCGTGAGTCGGAACCCGCTGCGTCAGCGGCGGGCCAGTTCGGTGACAAAAAAAACTGGCCGCCCACTAACGTAGGCGGTTCTGACATCGTCCCTTCAAGCTTCACTTTAACGAGCGACCGTTCCGTGATGATCATCTCCGGTGCCAATGCCGGTGGCAAGACGGTCGTGCTTAAGACCGCCGGGCTGCTTTCGCTAATGGCGATCTCCGGCCTGCCCGTGCCTGCGAAGCAAGCCCGAGTTCCATTTTATCGCTCCGTGCTGGCAGACATCGGCGACCATCAGTCGCTCTCGGCGAACCTCTCGACGTTCTCTTCGCATATGTCGAATATCGCCTCGATGATCGGTGAATGCAGGCCGCCTTCCTTGGTCTTGCTTGATGAAGCAGGGACCGGCACCGACCCCGAAGAAGGCTCGGCACTCGGCGTTGCCATCGTCGATCACTTCCGCCAGAAGGGTGCTCAGGTGATGGCCTCGACGCATTATCGCGGGCTTAAGATCTATGCCGCTAATGACCCGAGCGTCATCAACGCCTCGGTCGAGTTCGATGAAAAGACACTGCAGCCGACCTATAAGCTGCTGATAGGACTCGCCGGTGCTTCGTCGGGGATTGAGATCGCACGGCGTTTCGGCATTCGGCAGGATGTGATAGATGCCGCCAGAGCGAACCTCGATGTCTCCGCCCAGGACGCCGAGAACTACCTGCTCAAGCTCCAGACCGAGACCCGGCAGGCCGAGGACCTTCGCATCGCCCTCGAAGAAGAGCGAGAGGCGACCGCGATGAAATACGCCGGACTTGAGATCGAAGCCTCAAAGAAGGAGAAGGCTCGACAAAAGGAGTTCGAACGCTCGCTCGCCGAGACCATCGACAACTTCGACCGCCAGTCGAAAGCCTTCATCGCATCTACAGAGGACAAAGCCCTCAAGAACAAGCTCGAAAAGGAACGCTCCGCCCGCAAAGCCGAGCTCAACCGGGCAGTCATTGCAAAGGTCGGCCTCACTAAGTCAGAACCGGGCGGAAACCGACCTGTAGCCAAGGGTCTCTGATTGGCCTTACGAAGGAGTTCCCGGCGGAAAACGGGTGCGAGTCTCTCGGTCGGTTCTCGCGTCCTAACCTCCTTCGGCACCGTCGGTACTATCGAAAAGCTCGATAAAGACACCGCCGAGGTGCTCGTCGGCAGCATCCGCATGCGTGAAAAGCTCACCAATCTTCAGGGAGTAAGGTCAGAACCCGGAGCGATAGCGACCGGGTCCCGCAGCACTTCGGCGGACAGGTCGTTCAGCAAACCCATCGACGCTCCCGACGCCGCCGCCGAGCTCAACCTCATCGGCCAGACCACCGCCGAGGCCGAATACGAACTCGACCGCTTCATCGACGAAGCCTACATCGGCTCGCTCCCCCGCGTCCGCATCATCCACGGCTTCGGCACCGGTGCCCTCAAAAACTACGTCCACCACTTCCTCAAGAATCACGAACTAGTCGAACGCTTCACCTTCGCCCCCCCAGATCAAGGCGGCCACGGAGCCACCATCGCCGAGTTGAAGATATGATTTACCGAACCACTCTTTTCATTTTGATTTTCACGCTTGCGGGGTTAGCTCAGGAACCGCCGAAAGCGATTTTGGTTGACGAGTTTGATCCGCGGGATGGTTGCGAAACGCTATTATCGCGGTTGGATGCGCTTCTGGTTGATGTGTCAAACGACGTAGGTTCGAAAGCTTTCGTTGTAATACAACAGGGGTCGAATGCGTTCGACAATCTTGTGGTTTACACGATGGCGAAAAACCATGCACGCTTTCACAAGTTTCCGGCAGAACAGTATTCGGTCATTCTCACCCAAGGCGGCCCCGACATTAAGGTTGAACTTTGGATGGGGAGAGGTGGAGCAACTCCGCCATTTGCCGCTGCTGAACTTGCCCTTACCCTTCCTGAACCCACGTCGCGAAGCAAACTGTCGGAAGACACTGTCGAACTAGTCACGATCGATGGCCGAGAAACATTTATACCAACCGGTAACCCCTCGTGTCTATATTGGTTTAATCCGAGGCCTATCCACGAGCTTCTAAAAGCTAATGATGGTTTCGAAGCGGAGCTAGTTATCAAGGCGGCATCGCGGAGCAGATATCGAAAACTCGTTCGCATCCTGACATCCGAGTTTCGCGAAATGCGGATGCCGATTGAACGAATAAGGTACACCTACGGAGGAAGCGACAAGGAAATTGAGGGCAGCGGGGTGAAGCTTGCGTCGATCGCGACATACTTTGTTCAACGACCTCGTAAGTAGTGTAGTAACAGCAATGGTGTGTTGCTACCAATACTGCATTGTGGATCCGGTTGAGTCTATTTGGGCGGCCACGGTGCCACCATTGCCGAGATCAAGCTCTAGCCGCCCTCTAACGGCCGGCTTTGAGCAAATTGTTGACAGCTCCGATCAAAGGCTTACGGCTTAAAGCTAATGGCTTAAAGCTTGAAAAAGCACATCCGCAAAAACCGCCCACCGCTAACCGCCCGCGGCCGCCCTTAAATTGCCACTAGCTTTAGCTAGTGGACAGGTATTGAACATCGCACCGGCTTTAGCCGAACCGGATCGCCGATCATTGGGCTAAAGCCCGGAGCATTTTTTGGACCTTTTCCACTAGCTGAAGCTACTGGCAATTGATAGAAGCGACGGAGCGATCTCCGGAAAGGATCCGGCTTTGCCGATGGGCACTGCGGAAAGGCTTGCCTTTCCGTCTGGCATTCTTTCTTCCACAGGGCTCTGCCCTCCGATGAGCGGAAAGCCTTGCCTTTCCGTAGGGCTACCAAAGTGAACGAGGCTACGCCTCCGGCCGAATTCTTCCCCAAAGGCGAAGACGTGACCCGGACGCCCTAAGCTGCGGAGCAGCGGCATATCTGTAGCCCCACGCGGAGCAAGGAAGTAACTCAAACGTCCCAAGCTGCGGAGCAGCGGCATATTTGTAGCCCCATGTGAAGCGAAGACGTGAATCAAACGTCCTAAGCTGCGGAGCAGCGGCATATTTGTAGCCCCACGTGGAGCGAAGACGCCACTCAAACGTACTAAGCTGCGGAGCAGCGGCATATTTGTAGCCCCACGCGGAGCAAGGACGTAACTCAAACGTCCCAAGCTGCGGAGCAGCGGCATATCTGTAGCCCCACGTGGAGCGAAGCGGAACGTGGGGTTGCCCACCACACCCACCAAAGCCCGTGAAACGGGCGTCATAGCCGCTCGCCGCCCTTGAGCCGCACAAACGCCCCGCCGATCGCGCGTCCATCCGCCCGAACAACCCGCCCTGAGATCGAGAAATCACGGATTTTGAAAACATCGTTCCGTGCAGTAATATAACGCCGAAACTCCTATGAACACTCTCTATTACGGCGACAATCTGAGCGTCTCACAAAAAGATCTACGAAGGACAAAGATCAAAAGTCTCTTTCGCGGAGACGGTGTCAAACCAAGACAAGGTGAAGACGCAGCCTCCAGTCGCGCTCATTGTGAGCGTTAAATCAGTCATCGGCAAAAGCCTTCGATTTGCCAAAACCGTGCAGTTTATACTGATGTCTAGTGTATTTTCGACGGAGTTCGCATTAATCAATATTACCCCCTTATGGATGAATCCAACACGACTAAATCGCAGACGCCTCGGGTAGCAATCAGCAGCCTCACGTTCAGTGACGACACCGTTGTTGAAATCTCACCTAATGATGTCGTACTTGTTGTCGGGCCAAATAACGCTGGGAAGAGTGCCGCGCTTCGCGCAATAAGAGAAAAGTTACAAAACGTTGCTCACCAGAGCCCAGTCTTACAGAGTCTGAACATTAAACGAACGGGCAGCGCGGATGAACTCATCGATTGGCTCGTAGGTTGGACTGTCCGGCGAATTGAGTCGCCACCTG
This sequence comes from Acidobacteriota bacterium, assembly GCA_016716435.1. Lineage (NCBI taxonomy): Bacteria > Pseudomonadati > Acidobacteriota > Acidobacteriota bacterium. The sequence continues at coordinate 223,965 of JADJWI010000001.1, forward strand.
ATAACCCAGTTTACCAAGCGCTTGGGCATGCGCTTCACGTACGCGACGCCCACAGCGAGTGGCAGCGTGCAGGCAATATGCTGGGCGGATTGGCACGTTGGTTTTGCCATTTACTGACTGCCGATGAACGGCTTCAAATCTCCATTCCACCCGGAAACATCGCGCTCGCGCGCGACAATCCAAGCCATCCGATCCACTTCTTGCTACGAGACGACAAGCTTGAGTCCCGATTGAGTTCGAAGTTTCGAAAGGCTTTTGGCGTTGATCTTGTTGTTCATCGTAATGCCGGGAGTCAAGTTCCCTTGCATGTTGGCGAGCGACCAACGCCAGCTGCCGGTGAAGACCGGGTCAGCATTAGTTACATTGAACGGTTGGAAGAGCTTCCAACGCTGCATACTCAATGTGATGGTATGCGCAGCTTCGCGGGCGTCCTATTGGCAACTTCAGTCGGACGCGAAAGCATCGTGTTGATAGACGAACCTGAAGCATTTTTACATCCGCCGCAGGCTCGTTTGTTGGGCACTACACTCGTTCAAGACCGGAACAAGGATCGGCAGCTATTTATTGCAACGCATAGTACCGACATTCTACGGGGCGTTCTCGACACCGAGAGCCCTGATGTACGCGTGATCCGGATTCGGCGAACCGGATCCACAAACACGGTCCGCTTGTTGAGCAACGAGAGGATCAAAGAGCTCTGGGGTGATCCGCTGCTTCGGTACTCCAACATTCTTGATGGCCTTTTTCATGAGGGTGTTGTGGTGTGTGAGGCTGATGCTGACTGCCGATTTTATTCAGCGATTCTCGACGCAACCATGGTAGGGAACGCTGACGACGCAAAACGTCCCGATTTGATGTTCACGCATTGTGGAGGAAAAGCTCGCCTTCCGGTCGTGATTCGGGCTCTTCGCGAAGTCGATGTGCCGGTACGAGCCGTCGCCGACTTCGACGTTCTATCTGAGAAAGAACCTTTAAAGACGATCGTCGAGGCTCTCGGCATTGAGTGGGCGGGAATACGGTCCGATTGGCTCCTAGTAAAAAGCGCAGTGGATGGCAAGAAGCCAGATCTAAGCACAGATGAAGTGAAAAAGGAGATTGAAGAGCTTCTCTCAGCTGTTACTTCGACCACATTTCCTCCGAGTACTAAAGCCGATATTCAAAAGGTCCTGAGACGCACATCCGCTTGGGCTAATGCGAAACTCGTTGGAAAAGCATTCGTCCCGTCGGGCGATCCCTCAATGGCGTGTGAACGGCTTTTGTCTAACCTACGGACTGGTGGCCTCCACGTCGTTGAGGTCGGCGAGCTTGAAGGTTACGTTCGAACCGTGGGCGGACACGGACCGAGGTGGGTAAACGCGGTTCTTACACGCGATCTTGCAACGGACCCAGAGCTTGAGGACGCGCGAAAGTTTGTCCACGGACTTGCTGCCCTATGAAATCTTATTTTGTCCCGGTCTTGCCAGTTCCAAAGGTGATTGAGAAGGTTTGCCTTTCGAAGCGGCTTATTTTTTGGACTGAAGCTGCGTTCCCGAATCGTTGATTGGCTTATCCCAAAGACTGTCTTTACTGCTCACCGCTCACCGTTTGCCCCTTCCACATCATCCATATCATCCATTTCTCCCGTATCTCACGGATCGGTATTCCATCGGTTCGAGAGGCGGGGGAGAATGGCGGGATGAGAGATGAATATAACCCGATTCACGACGACGATGATTTCGACGAAGAGGCGGAGGCCCGGGAGCGGTATCCGTTTCTTTATGATGATGCCGAGGGCGAGGCGGATGAGCCGGCAATGCACGCGTATGAGGCCGAAACCACAGAGACCACAGAGACCACAGAAACTATAGAAACTTCTGAGGGCGATGACCCGGAGGAAACCGAAGAGCCGGACGAATTTGCCGGCCAGCCGGACTATCATTTGCTGCCGCATTTGCCCGAAGAGGTTCTTCCGCGGATGCGGTATCGTCGTTATGACAGCATTTTCACCGCCAGCCCGGCCTATCTTTATTTCACAAACCCAAAGTTCAACGACCGCCGGCCGCGGCTGCTCGGCAGGTTTTGGGCCGAGGGCGAGGTCGCCGTTCTATTTTCCGACACCGGCGCCGGCAAGAGCATTTTGGCGACACAGATCGCCCAATCGATCGCTTCGGGCGTGGCCATCGGCGGCTTTGAGCTCGACGTTCCGCGGCAGCGTGTCATCTATTTCGACCTCGAGCTGACCCGCGAGCAGTTTGACCGCCGCTACTCGAACGACGACCCGCAGGCCCCGGCCAAGTTTCCGTTCCATCGCAATTTTATCCGCAGCCAGCCGCGGGCCTATGAGCAACTGCCCGAGGATTTCGGCAGCGAAACCGAGTTCATCACCGATTCGCTGGTCCGGCTCATCCGCTTTACAGAGGCCTCGGTCGTCATCATCGACAACATCACCTGGCTCAACAATTCGTCGCAGACCGGCAACGCCGCCCCGCGGATAATGAAGGCGATCGCCCGCCTCCGGCGTGAGTACGGCCTCTCGGTCCTCGTCCTTGCCCATACGCCAAAGCGTTACGCCGCCTGGCCGTTCACGCTCAACGACCTGCAGGGCTCGAAGATGATCGCCAACTTTGCCGACAGCGTCTTTGCCCTCGGCCGTTCGCGGCTCGGCCCGGACGTCCGCTACCTGAAGTGCCTCAAGCAGCGAAATAGCTTCGACGAAACCGAGGACCGCGTCGCAACACTCCGTATCAAAAAGGACACCTGCTGGCTCGGGATGGAGTTCGAAGGCCTCACGGACGAACGCGACCACATCGGCTGGATGACCTCGCCGAAAGAGCCGGAAAAGATGATGCTGATCGAGAAGTGCATCGAGTTGAGCAAGCTTGGCCTTTCCCAGCGGGAGGTCTCTCGACGGCTCGGCGTCGCCCTTTCAACTGTGAACAGATACCTGAAGGTTACTGCCGAATAAAATGCACCGAAAAATTCCAATGTTCCAAGCGTTCCAGTTGTCCCATTTGTCCCATTTGTCCCACTTGTCCCAGTTGTCCCATTTGTTTTCGCGAACGCGCGATGCCGAAATAAAAACAGAACATGCGGGCCGGATACCGTTGGGCGAAATTGAATTCGTGGGCAAGCTATGCCACAAATGTATGCTAAGAATGGCGGAACATAATATGACCAGATTGATAGAATGCGTGCCCAATTTCAGCGAGGGCCGCGACATGGCGGTGATCCGTCAGATCACCGGTGAGATAGAGCGGATCGACGGCGTAATGCTGCTCGACGTTGACCCCGGTGCGACAACCAACCGCACGGTCGTGACCTTTGTCGGCACGCCTGACGAGGTTGTCGAGGCGGCCTTTCAGGCGGTCCGGAAAGCACAGGAACTGATCGACATGCGTCGGCACAAGGGCGATCACCCGCGGTTCGGTGCGACCGATGTTTGCCCGCTGGTTCCGGTCTCCGGCATATCGATGGAAGAGACGGCGGAATACGCAAGGAAGCTCGGCGAACGCATCGGAAAGGAACTCGGCATCCCGGTCTATCTTTACGAGAACGCCGCCGCGAGCGAGATTCGCCGCAACCTCGCCAATTGCCGCGAGGGCGAATACGAAGGGCTGAAGGACCGCATCACAACGGCAGAATGGCGGCCGGACTTCGGCCCGGCGGAGTTTAAGGAGAGCGTTGCCCGCTCGGGAGCGACGGCGGTCGGGGCGAGAGATTTTCTGATCGCTGTCAACTTCAACCTGAACACAACCTCGACCCGCCGGGCGAACGCCATCGCCTTCGACGTCCGCGAAAAAGGCCGCCCGAAACGCGAAGGCCACCCGATAACCGGCAAGCCGATCCTGGACGAACGCGGCGAGCCGGTGATGATCCCCGGAACGCTCAATGGCACTAAGGCGATCGGCTGGTACATCGAAGAATACGGCATCGCACAGGTCTCGATGAACATCACGAACCTTTCCGAGACGCCGCTCCACGTCGCCTTTGACGAGGTGAGCAGCAAGGCCGCCGCACGAGGAATCCGCGTTACCGGGCTCGAGATAGTCGGGCTCGTGCCGAAAGCGGCGATCATCGAAGCCGGCAAGCATTACCTGACCAAGCAGAGCCGTTCGCACGGCATCGCCGAAAGCGAGATCGTCAAGATCGCCATCCGGTCGATGGGGCTCGACGACCTCAAACCCTGGAACCCGCAGGAGAAGATCATCGAATACGTGCTCGCGGCGGAGAGCACCGGCAAGCGGCTCGTCGATATGACCTGCCGCGCGTTTGCCGAAGAGACGGCGTCCGAATCACCCGCACCCGGCGGCGGCTCGATCTCGGCTTACATGGGAGCACTCGGGGCCGCACTCGCCGCGATGGTCGCGAATCTCTCCTCGCACAAGGCCGGCTGGGACGAACGCTGGGAAGAGTTTTCAGACTGGGCAGTCAAGGCTCAGGAGATAAAGGAAGACCTCCTGCGGCTCGTCGATGAGGACACCGAATCGTTCAACCGCGTGATGGCCGCGTTCGGCCTGCCAAAGGGAACCGAAGAAGAAAAAGCGGCTCGCTCCGAGGCGATACAAGAGGCTACTCGCTACGCGACCGAGGTTCCGTTCCGGACGATGGAGCGGGCGTTCGATTCGTTTGAGGTGATCAGGGCGATGGCCGAGCACGGCAATCCGAACTCGGTTACGGACGCGGGAGTCGGAGCACTCTGTGCCCGCTCGGCGGTGATCGGGGCGTTTCTCAACGTAAAGATCAATGCAGCGGGTTTGAAAGACAAGGACTTTGCCGCGGAAATGCTCGCCCGCGGGGCCGAGATCGAACGCAAAGCGATCGAACAGGAAGCCACAATTATGGAGATAGTGAACGGAAAGATCAGCCAATAAGATGACCACAGAACGCGACATCCTGAACCTGGCAAACGCCATCCGAGAGGCCGGCGGCCGGGCGATGCTTGTCGGCGGATGCGTCCGCGACGAGCTGATGGGCATTGCACCAAAAGATTGGGACCTCGAAGTGTATGGCATCGAGCCGGACAAACTGCGTGAATTGCTCGACGACTTCGGCGACGTGAAAGTCGTCGGCGAGGCGTTTGCGGTCTATAAGCTTGGCAATGATCTCGACGTTTCCTTGCCGCGGCGTGAACGCAAAACGGGCCGCGGGCATCGGGGCTTCGTTGTCGACGGCGCCCCCGATATGTCGTTCGAAGATGCCTGCTCACGGCGTGATTTCACCGTCAATGCGATCCTCAAAGATCCACTGACCGGCGAGATCGTTGATCCTTTTGACGGGCGTGGCGACATCAATCGCGGCCTTTTGCGGATGGTATCAAAAGACACATTCGGAGAGGACAGCTTGCGTGTGCTTCGGGCAGCCCAGTTTGCGGCGAGGTTCGATTTTGAGCTCGAAGCCGAGACGGCGGAGATCTGTCGGTCGATCGATGTTACCGATCTGCCCCGCGAACGCATCTGGGGCGAGCTCGAAAAGCTTCTCCTGCATGCAAGTCGACCCTCGATCGGTTTGAAATGGCTATACGATCTTGGTGTTGTTCGGCAGATCTTCCCCGAGCTCGATTCACTCGTCGGCGTTCCGCAAGAACCTGATTGGCACCCTGAAGGCGACGTCGATGTGCACACTATGATGGTCGTTGACGAGGCGAGAATGTTGATCGACGATCTGCCGTACGAAAGGAAAGTGACGGTCATGTTAGGAGCCTTATGTCACGACCTCGGCAAGCCTCCAACGACGGTTTTCGTTGACGGTCGTACGCGGTCACGCGGGCATGATGAAGCGGGCGTTGAACCGACGATCTCCTTTTTGGATCGGCTCGGCGTATTTACGCTCAATGGATATGACGTTCGCGATCAGGTGATTCAACTCGTCCGTTATCACCTAAAGCCCGGTGAGTGGTTCAAGGCAAAAGAGCCCGTCGGCGATGGAGCGTTTCGCAGGCTTGCAAGGAAGGTCGAGCCCGACCTGTTGTACCGAGTCGCAAAGGCCGACAGCCTTGGCCGCTATCCGGATGGTGACCGTAGCAAGATGATCTTCGGCTCCGAAGCACAGGAGTGGTTCATCGAACGCGTTCGCTCGCTTGCGGTCGAAAAAAAGGCACCAGACCCGATATTGCTCGGCCGGCACCTGATCGATCTGGGCTTGACGCCGTCGCCCGATTTCAGTCGCATACTGGATGCAGTCTACGAAATGCAGCTCGACGGGAAGGTCAGCGATCTTTCCGAGGCCGTCGAGCAAGCTAAAGTGCTGATCGATCAACAGATGTGAATGCCGATTGACCTATTGCAATGCCCCGGATGAAGCGTGAAACGCCTGTACAAAAGGCAGCCGCGTTCGACTGCCTTTGTTTCTTTATAATTAGGTTACTAAGCCTTGCCTTCAAGGAACGCCTTCAAGCGACGTGATCGTGAGGGATGCCTGAGCTTTCTCAACGCCTTAGCCTCGATCTGACGGATGCGTTCGCGGGTTACGGCGAAGTGCTGGCCGACCTCTTCGAGCGTGTGTTCTGACCCGGTTGAGCCAAGCCCAAAACGCATCTTGATGACCTTCTCCTCGCGTGGAGTAAGGGTCGCTAGAACTTCATCCGTGATCTCGCGAAGGTTCGAAAATGTGACCGATTCCGCCGGATTGAGGATCGAGCGGTCCTCGATGAAATCGCCGAGGTGCGAATCCTCTTCCTCGCCGATCGGCGTTTCGAGAGATATCGGCTCTTGTGCGATCTTGAGTACCTTTCGGACCTTCGATACTGGGATGTCCATCCGCTTTGCGATCTCTTCGCTCGAAGGTTCGCGACCGAGTTCCTGCACAAGCAACCGCGAAGTGCGGATCAGCTTATTGATCGTCTCGATCATGTGCACGGGGATTCGGATGGTGCGGGCCTGATCGGCAATGGCACGCGTGATCGCTTGCCGGATCCACCATGTCGCGTAGGTCGAGAACTTGTAGCCACGACGCCACTCGAACTTATCGACCGCCTTCATCAAGCCGATGTTGCCTTCCTGGATCAGGTCTAGAAACTGAAGGCCACGGTTCGTATATTTCTTGGCGATGGAAACAACCAGACGAAGGTTCGCTTCGACGAGTTCGCGTTTTGCTTGGTTGGTTTCTGCCTCGCCTACAACGATCGTCTGCAGGGAACGCTTGATCTCGAGTGCCGGGATGCGATATCGCTCTTCGATCTCGCTGATCGCAGTCCTCTCCTCACGTATGGCTGCATTGATCTTCCGCTTTTCTGCCGGTGTGACCTTGCCGCGAGCGATCTTACGCTCATGCTTTTTGATAACGGACTCGTGTCCCTTTATCTTTTCTACGACCTGTTTGATCTCGAGGATCAGAAGCTGCGAAGCGTATTCGGTCAGGTTAATGGCCTTGATCTCTCCTGCCACCTCAAGCCGTAGCGAGGCGGTTTGCCTTCGGAGCCGAAGGAGTTTCTTACCGGGTTTCGGTTTGCCCTTCTGAGCTTCTTCTTCTTTTGCAAGAGCTACATAAGACTTGATCGTCGCCGCATATGTCTTCTTGATCCGCTCGATGCCTTCGAGCGTCCAGCGAAGATACTCTTCAGCTTTGTCCTCTTCGACCGAGATCTCAGCTTGTTCGGCAAAGATCACCGATTCGCGGATGCTGTGTACACCGGTTTCGAGTTCGGTCCCGAGTTGAATAAGCCTTTCGACCGCGATCGGCGAACGCGTGATAGATTTTTGGGTCTTTATTTGTCCGCGTTCGATCCGCTTTGCAATGGCAACCTCGCCCTCACGGGTTAGCAGCGGAACGATACCCATCTCGCGTAGGTAAAGCCTTACCGGATCGTTGGATTTATCAAGAACACCAGCGGAGAGATCAAGGTCGAGGTCGTCCTCGTCATCTGTATCCTCTTCTTCGTCTAGAGCCAGATTCTGTGCTTTTTCAAGCAACTTGGCGTCGCTTTCTGCAACCGAAATATTCGCTCCTTCGAGGCGTTCGAGAACGTCCTCGAGGTCCTCTGCGGACATCATATTGTCAGGCATTTCGCGATGCAGCTCGTCGAGGCTAAGGAACTTCTTTCGCTTACCGATGGCCACCAGGCGGTCCATCAGGTCTTCTTTCTCGTTGTAATCGGCCATAAGTCAAAACGATTTGGATTAAACGGGGCACCAAACCGTTGTCATCAATTTAAGTCTGCAAATCTTTTCCGAACGCTAAAAACTCAGCGGCATTGCCACAAGAACTAAACCATCTATGTTATCAGATTTCCTTGATTTTACTAAGAAGCTCCTGGCGTATACGTGCGAGTTCGAGCTGTTCGCCAACGAGTGAGTTTAAGAGTGCTACGTCGGTTGAGTTCTCAGCGGCGATCAGTTCCTGGGCGATCGAGCCTAATCTGTTGTCGATGGCGAGTTTGCGCAAGGTGCAAATGCAGTTCTCAGCCGAGCGGAGCAGGTCGTCGATGACCTCGCCGGGCTGCCTTTTAGGCTCTACCAACTGGAGCATTCCCGTGATGTCGTGGAGCATCTCGTCGTCGGCAAAGAGCCCGTGCAGCTCGTCGGGCGTTGGCAGTTTGCCGTTTGCCATGCGGCTTATCAATGCCTGAAAGATCGGTCCGGTGACGAGGTCGGAGTGGTCGGTCACCTCAAGGCTCGAAAGAACGATCTCGCAAAGCTCGTGGTCGTGGACGATCATCTCAAGCAATTGCTGTTCGGCGATGGTGATCCGCGAATGATGCAGCCTTCGGACCTGCTTTCCGATCGAGACCGCGTCGACAGCCGCCGACCGGACCGAACGCCAGAGGTCGCGTTTGATCGTTTCATCATCGATGCGATAGAAGTTCATCGCCTGATCGAACGACTCACGTTTCTGGATCGGGTTCTTGATCGCACCTATCGCGGGCATGGCTTCGGCGATCGCGTCGGCTTTGTCTCGCGGGTTCGCGAGCTTTCGGTCGCGAAGCGAGGCATCGAGCGTAAAGGCGAGGAACGTCTTTGCCTTGCCGCGTGCTTCGTTATAGGCCTCGGGACCGTTCGAACGGATGAAGTCGTCCGGGTCCTGGCCGTCCGGCAGCACAAGAACCTTGATATCGAAATCTTGCGGGAGTAGCTCCTCGATCGCCCGACGAGCGGCCTTTATGCCCGCCGAATCGCCGTCGTAGTTGATGACGATGCGTTTGGTAAAGCGAGAAAGCAGCTTTGATTGCTCGGGTGTGAACGCCGTCCCGAGGCTTGCGGCTACGTTCGAGACGCCGAATTGGTAAAGGGCGATCAGGTCGAGATAGCCCTCAACCAAGATGGCGAATTTCTTTTGCCGAATGGCATCTTTCGACTGGAAGAGCCCGTAAAGATGCTGGCCTTTCACATAAGCCGGCGTCTCCGGCGAATTGAGATACTTCGGTTCGTCTTTGCCCATTGCCCGGGCACCGAACGCGACGGGGTTGCCGTTGACGTCCAGAACGGGGAACATTATCCGCCCGCGGAAACGGTCGAACACCCTTTCTTTCTCTTCATTTACGGAGACAAGCCCGCTTTGCTCGATAAGCTTTTCGTCGGCACCTTTCGCTTTTAGATGACCGAGCAATGCATCCCACGAATCGGGCGAAAAGCCGATGCGAAACTGCCGCTGGACCTCCTCCGAGATGCCGCGTCCTTCCAGATATTCGCGTGCCGCCTTCGCCTTTTTGTCCTTTGATTGTAGCTCGCCTTCCCAGAATTCGAGAGCGATCCGGTTCAGCTCAATGACCTGTTCCGAGAGCTGTTTCTTCTCTTCCTTTCGCTTTTTGCTCTGCTGATACTGGCCGTCGTCGATAGGTTCCGGCAGCGGCACGCCGTTCATTTCCGCAACGCGTTGGACGGCCTCGGGGAAGTTCAGGCCCTCCATTTCCATCAGGAAAGTGAACGCATTCCCGCCCTTCCCACAGCCGAAGCATTTATAGAAACCCTTCGCCGGATTGACCGAGAACGAAGGCGTCTTCTCCTGATGAAACGGACAGCAAGCCATCCAGTTCGCCCCCTTCTTCTTAAGCGGAGCATACGGCTCGATCAACCGCACCAGATCAGCACGGTCCTTCAGGTCATCAATGAAATACTGGTCGTAAAGCAAGCCAGAATTATACCATTCAACTCTAATCAAACAGGAAAAGGTGTCTGAAGGTGTTTGAATGTTTCGGTGTTTAGGCTCCTGCGGCCTGCTGCTCGATCTGCGTAGTGCAGAACGCGAAAGCCTTGCGTTGGTGGCTCATTTGTGGGCGGCTTAGCCGGGTACATTTATTGTAGCGTCCGGAAAAGTAAACTTTTCCGCAAATAGAATGGCAGAGCCGCGAGACGGTCGCCGAAGGTGACGAAGATAATAGCCCGGGGTGAAACCCCGGGGATGTGTTGTTTATCGGAGTCGCTCCCTGAAGGGGAGCAAAATCTCCGGTTGTTTGTTCGACCCCTTCAGGGTCGGCGGTCGGTTGCGTTGCGTTCCCAGGGTTGCGGGCTTCGCTCTTACCCTGGGCTATTACATTCGTCCCTTTCAGGGACGCTGAGCCCAACGCTGTCTTCGCACCAATGTTTCGTCGGTTTGGGTTAGTATATTAGCGAACGCTGATCCGGATCACCGGAGGCCAATTTATGCGTCCAAGTTGGAAAAGGAGAACATTTGGCTTGATCTACGGCTTCATCGCCGTGCGGATGATCATCGACCTCGTTTTGGCCGCGATCATCAGCACTCAAACGGGGAGCTGGATCACCGGCGGTGGGATGTGGCTGATGTGTTGGGCTTTTTATTTGCTGCTATTCCTCGGCTTACGCAGCGGCACATTTCATGGAACATACGGCCGCAAGGTTTACTATTGGCGTGAACCGACGGCGTGGTGGGTCGTTTTTGGCTTCATAGTTTTGTTCCACCTTGCCGTGACCGTTTTGTTTGCGTGGAACGTTATCGACTGGCCTGCACTTTCCGAGTACATCGAACGATGAGCTAGGCCCGAAGGTGAATCACGATGACCGACGCAAATATCACTCATCCGGCACCGCTGAATCTTCAATATTATCAGCGAAAAGAGGGCCGTTGGCGGGGCGGGTTCCGTTTTGCGATAACCGACGCCGAGGCTCTCGCGGCGAGCGGGCTCGGCCGGCTCGACAGGTGGTCGCTTCGAATGACGGATCTTCTATCCCGATCCGGCAGGGCCGTTCTTTGGACTACGGTCGATGCCACGACGCGTCGGGAGCAAAACGAAGTTCTCCATACGACACGGCTTTCGATATTCGGGATAACGCTGCTGCGGAGCGACGAGACGATGTGCCTCGACGCGGATGGCCGAAATCTGGTCATGAAAGGACGGCAGTTTGCGTTTCCGTGGTTGGCGAAGCCTGTTGAATGGATAGCTCCGGGAGCGATCGCCGAAGACCATGACGGTGCCGTTTATCACATACCCTTTTACGGCACGACGATCAAGCAGGAAATGCGGATGACGCCCGAAGGCCTTGAAATGACCCAAACCTCGCCCTTCTCCAAAGCCGTTGTCACACTGCAGCGGCAAGGGCCACTCGCCTAAGCTTGAAAGCCTCGCCGCGGTCCCGGTAGAGGCGGTCTCCGCGGGACGAACAGCGGCAGCTTCAAGCTAGCTGACGAGTCTCGACCGCAGATACTCCGCCAGCGCATCTACATTTACGCGTTCCTGGTTCCAGGTGTCGCGGTCGCGGACGGTTACGGCGCCATCTTCGAGCGATTCGTGGTCGACGGTGACACAGAACGGCGTGCCGATCTCATCCTGGCGGGCGTAGAGCTTGCCGATGCCGCCGGTGTCGTCATAGACGGCACGCATTGAGGGCTGCAGGTCTTTCTTGATGCGGCGGGCCATCTCGACGATCTCGGGCTTGTTCTTCGCGAGCGGCAGGACGGCGACCTTGATCGGCGCCATCTCGGGCTTGAGTTTCAGGATGACGCGGGTCTCGCCCTTATCGTTCGTGCGTTCGGAGTAGGCGTCCATCATCACGGCCAGGAGCGTGCGGTTGACGCCGGTCGAGGGCTCGATGATGTACGGGTAAAAACGCTCGTTGGTCGCCGTATCGAAATACGAAAGGTCCTCGGTCGATTCCGGGTTGATCCGCTTCCCTTCCGCATCCTCCGGCTTTTTCGAGTGCACGCGAAGGTCGTAGTCCGTCCGGTTGGCGATGCCCATCAGCTCGTCCCACTGCTTCGCTTCGTCCTCGCGTTCGGGGAAAAAGCGATAGAGGATATCGACCGTCCGTTCGGAGTAGTGGGCAAGCTCGTGCTTTTCCTGTTCGTAGTGTTTGAGGTTCTCGGGCGAGATGCCGACCGACCACAGCCACTCGTCAAATCCATCGATCCATTCCTGATGCGCCGTCGCCGCTTCCTCGGGCCGGACAAAATATTCGATCTCCATCTGCTCGAATTCGCGCGTGCGGAAGATGAAATTTCCGGGCGTCACCTCGTTGCGAAACGCCTTGCCGATCTGGGCGATGCCGAAGGGCAGCTTTCGCCGCGAGGTATCGAGCACATTCTTGAAATTGATGAAAATGCCCTGTGCCGTCTCGGGGCGGAGATATGCGAGCGAAGTTGGGTCGTCGTCCGCCGATGCGGCACCGACGGTCGTCCGAAACATCAGATTGAAATCCTTCGGGTCGGTCAGGTTGGTCGAACCGCAGCTCGAGCAGACGAATTTACCTTCATCGTTCTGGTCAAGCTTATCCTGCCGCAGGCGGGATTTGCACTCGCGGCAATCGACGAGCGGATCGGAAAAGGTCGTCTCGTGGCCGGAGTATTTCCAGACGCTGCGGTTGAGGATGATCGAGGAATCGAGCCCCTCGATGTCGTCGCGTTCATAAACCGCCCAGTTCCACCAGCTTCGCTTGATGTTGTTCGCCAGTTCCACGCCGAGCGGGCCGTAGTCCCAAGACGATCCAAGCCCGCCGTAGATCTCAGATGCGGGATAAACAAAGCCGCGGCGTTTGGCAAGCGATACGATGGTCTCGATATTTGGTGCAGACATAATAAACTCGGGGAAAAAGTTAAACTGTGATTTTACAATAGTTTCGCCGGAAAGGGCGAAGGCGGCCATCTGCTTCTTCGGTGGGCGGCGGCGGTAAATTGTTGCGGATTCGGGCCGCGGTGGGTTTACAATGGGGCAATGAAGATCTTGCCGGCCTTTGCTTTTGCTCTCGTGCTATTCGTTGGCGGCTCTGCCCAACCCGCGTGGCAGGCGGGGCTCGATGGCCGAATCGCGTTCTATCAGATGACGGACTTCGGGATCGTACTCGCCGGGACGGAACGGAGCCTTTACGCCATCGACGGCGAGACGGGCCAGCGGCTTTGGCGACGCGACACGGGGAAGATAAATGAGACCGCGATCACACCGGTACCCGACACCGACATTCTGCTCTTTACCCGCGACCTCGGCAGCCGTTCGCGGCTCTCGGCGGTCGATCTTATCTCGGGCGGGCGGCTCTGGGAAAGTGAAAAGGTGCGGGGCGATGTCCTGCAGCTTGCCGCCGACCCGGAGCTTGATCTGCTGGCCGTGGTCGTCGTCCGCGATACAAGCGGCCGGCTCGGCAGCGAGATGAAACGGACGCCGGTCATCCATATGCTGCGGCTTTCGGATGGCGAACAGCTTTGGCGACGCGAACTCGACAGCGATGTTGAGATGATGCCCGCGACCTTTGGCGAAGAAGGCGGCGAGGTGGCGTATACACTCGACAACTACCGTCCGCCGCTTCTGCTTGATGGCCGTCTGCTTGTCTTCTATGAGGGACTGACGAGCTACGACGCCCGCACCGGCGACGAAAAGGAACGCGAGCGGTTCAAGGTGAACGAGGGCGGGCTTGCCCTTACTGAAGCCGACCCAATATTCAACGATTCGCACATCTTCGTCTCGGGCCGCGGACGCATACGTGCCGTTGGCCGCTCTACCGGCAAGGAAGAATGGAAGGCGGACGACCTCGGCACGGCGGCGGAGATGGCATTGCTCGGCGACGTGCTCTACGTCCGGACGGGCGGGCAGTTCACCCGCCTAAAGGACGGCGAGACCGAGACGAAGGGGCCATTCGGGGTTTCGGCGATCGACACGCAGACGGGCAAGGTCATGTGGCGGTACAAGGGTGCTGATAAAGGAATCACCAATTTCACGTTTGCCGATGAGGAAACGATAGTGGTCGCCGACCGCGACGACCTGATCTACATCGACGCCCGAACGGGCAAGTCCAAGGAAAAGTTCGAACACAAGGTGCGGGGTGCCCAGTTCGTCCTGCTCAATGAGCGGCGTGAGGTCGTGGTCGGCGGCCGCGACACGCTGGCGGCCTTCCGCGGCAAACAGGAAAGCTGGCGTGTGCGGCACAAGGCACCGGACCGCGGTGTGCTGCGGATCGTGACGGGCATCGCTTTGAGGGCCGTTGCTTTGTATTTCCGCTATGGCGGGCTGGCGAGTACGGCGTTCAACATCGCCCGCACCGGCGGAAATGTCGTCGGCATTGTCCGCTCGCTCCGGTGGTCCGGGCTCAGGCAGAGATTTGGCTCGCTCGATCTGACCACGCTCGCAAGCAACTCGGCCCGTGATTTTCTTACGCGAAGGATCTATACCTATGGATCTATCGCTGAGTTTCCGCGGCTCGCAAACAGGATCGAGGGCCTTACGGTCGTGCGGCCTTCGAGCCTCGTTCGCCGAGCCGCCGGACGTGCTTTGCCATCGGGCAGCGACGTGCGGGAAAGCATTCTCGACCGGCTCGACCCGGTTAGTCAGGCCGAGCGGCTATCAGAGCACCTGCTAAGGCGGGAGCGTTTGGCAGAGCTTCGCGGCCGGCATATGTATTTCTTCACCGATCTGCCGCGGCCTGCGGACCGCCGCGGCCTGGTCGGCGTTAATATCCACACCGGCCGCGACGAGCGCCGGATCATGGTCTCGGACCCCGACCCGCAGTTCTTCACAGATGAATCGCTCGGCCTGCTCTACACGGCCGACGGTGATAAACTCAAGGCGTTCAGCATCACCCAATAGCGGCTGGCCGGCGAAGGCCGGACCAAGGTGACCTCATTTCCGCGCCGCAATTTACATAAGATGCCGCTCAAAACTATGGACCCGCCAAGCGGAACAGAAAAGCAGACCGGATTGACCCGGGCCGAGGCTGAAGTACGGCTCGGGAAGTTCGGGCGAAACACGCTGCCCGAAAAACGCCCGACTCCTGCTTGGGTCCGTTTTGTGCGGCAATTTAAAAGCCCCCTGATCTACATCCTCCTTTTCGCACTTATCATCGACATACTTATTTGGGGCATAGAAGGTGCCGACGGAATACCGATCGAATCTGTAGCTATCGGCCTGATCTTGCTCTTGAATTCCGGGCTGGGAATTTACCAGGAAAACAAGGCCGAAGCTGCACTTGACCGGCTCAAACTTCTTGCCGCTCCGCTTGTTTGGGTTGTGCGCGACGGAAGGATCTCCCATATTCCGGCCTCAGAGCTGGTTCCGGGCGATGTAGTGCGGATCGAAGCGGGCGAACGCGTGCCAGCGGACGGAGACCTTTTGGAATCGCAAGGTGTTTCGGTCGATGAATCGATCTTGACGGGCGAGTCCGTACCGGTCGAGAAGGGCGAAGGCGGCGAGCTATTCAGCGGAACACTTCTTGTGCGCGGTAAATGCTACGCCGCAGTAACAAATACGGGCGAAAAGAGTTCGATGGGGCGGCTTGCCGTAATGATCGGGGAGATCGGCGCGGGCAAAACACCGCTTGAAAGGCGTCTCGACGTTTTCGGACGGCAGGTTGCCTACGCGATCGGCGGTCTGGCGGTAATTCTGATCCTAACCGGCCTCTACATCGAAGGGACGGAAAGGCTCGGCCAGGTTCTTTTGTTCGCGGTCGCTCTGGCGGTTGCCGCAGTACCCGAAGGCCTGCCGGCGGTCTTAACGCTAACGCTATCGCTCGGGGTCGAACGGATGGCAAAGCGAAAGGCAGTGATCCGCCGCCTGAGCGCGGTTGAGGCTCTTGGCTCGGTGACCGTGATCGCAACGGACAAGACCGGTACGCTGACCGAAAACAGAATGTACGTCAAGGATCTGGACAGTCCGAAAACCAGGAGCGCTCTCCTTGCGATGGTTCTTGCCAACGATGCCGACCTCGAGTCCGGAGCGGGCGACCCGCTCGAGATCGCCCTGCTGGAATACGCTCGAACACAAGGCATCGACCCCGCCGCCGAGAACAGAGCTCGGCCGCGGAAGTCAGTGCTTCCGTTCGACAGCAAGCACAAGTACATGCGTGTCACCGTCGAAGAAGCCGGCCGCCAGGTCAGCTATCTCAAGGGTGCTCCCGAGGTGATCATCGAGCGGTCCAAAATGACCGCCGAAGAGCGAACAAATTGGGAAGAGAAAGCTGCAGGTTACGCCGCGGACGGGTTCCGTGTTATCGCGCTTGGCTGGCGTGACGGCGAGAGTGACGACGAACTGCATTTTGGGGGGCTTGTCTTGTTGTGGGATCCGCCGCGGCCCGAAGTCCCCGAAGCGATCAGAAAGGCACAAGATGCGGGGATTCGGGTTGTGATGATCACCGGCGACCACCCGGCAACCGCCTTTGCGGTCGCGAACGCGGTCGGCATCCCGCCGAGCCGTGTCCTGACCGGATTCGACGTTGATAACCTTGGTGCCGATGAACTGCATGAGGCGGTAAAGCACTGCAACATCTTTGCCCGCGTTTCGCCCGAGCATAAGCTATTGCTGGTCGAGGCTCTGCAGGCCGGGGGCGAGATCGTTGCTGTCACCGGTGACGGCGTCAATGACGCTCCCGCTCTAAAACGTTCAGACGTTGGCGTGGCGATGGGCGAACGCGGCAGCGACGTCTCCCGCGAGGTCGCCGACCTCGTTTTACTGGACGACAACATTGCGACCATCGTGGCCGCCATTGAGGAAGGACGCGGGATCTACGAGAACATTCAGAAGTTCATCCGCTTCTTTTTTTCTACCGACCTTGCACTGATACTGCTGGTCGTCGGCGGTTCTGTCGGATCGTTCATCCTCGGCCTCAAGGACGCAAGCGGCGGATTGCTTCTGCCATTAACAGCTGTGCAGCTTTTGTGGATCAATGTGATCGCGGACGGCCCGCCGGCCATCGCCCTTGGCCTCGACAAAAACTCCGGCATGATGGACGTTCCCCCGAGAGATCCTAGCTCGCCTCTGCTCGACCGGGCTTCGCTCCTTTTCGTTGCACTTTCCGGAACGATAAAAGCGGCGGTAGGGATAGGCTTGCTTATTTCTCTGCCGCTGTTGGGTTATGGGGTCGCGGCCGTACGGACGGCGGTGTTCATTTTCGAATCGATCATACAGATCGTTTTCGCGTACCCGTCGCGGCATATTTCTGTACTGCCGCAGCTAAACCCGACACTTCATATAACGGTCGCCGCCGGGATCGTGCTGCAGATCGCAACGCTGTATGTGCCCTTCCTGCGTGATATGCTCGGCCTTGCACCGCTTGATGCCCAAATTCTCCTGATCACTTTGGCGTCCGCCCTCGGAGTGTGGCTTGTGGCCGAGACCTACAGCTGGTATGCCCTGAGGATCGGAAACAACCGGCATGCCGCTGCTGCAGGCCGGTAACGCCTCGCGGGTGGCTACGGATCGCCGGGCCTGCTCGAAACTCGCCGATGGCGACACGCTCGGGGCTTACCGGATCGTGCAATAGCTCGTGCAAAGCGGTTGCTCGAGGCCGTGGAGAAGCGTTTATTTGCAATTGACCCAGATCGAGGTTATCGTTTCAGCCAACAGCAGATAGGTCTTTGCTTGGCTTCGGACCACGGCTCTTATGAAAAGCAGAAATAGCTCAAACAAGTTCGGTCTCGTTCTGGCTGCCGCTTTGGTGGCCGCAACTTCCCTCGCCTGCGCATCGCTCCGCGAGCTGACGGGGCCTTCGGTGCCGGAGGGCCAGCGAAGATTAGCGGAACGAATCCCGGCCGGCTTTGAAAACGCCGTCGAAGACTTTGATGCGGGTAAGCCATCGGCGTTTCGGATCATTATGCTCGAGCCGGGCAAGATCTTGCTTCATGACCCCGATTCGCAACCAATCGACATTGCCACGCTTGGCTCAAGGGCGCAGGAAGCGATGAGCACGAGGACGCCGGATGAACGGGTCGTTTATATCGCCGCTGCGGCAGATATTCCGACGAGCGAAATCGCGGCGGTCATCGACGAACTTCGGCGGCAAAAGATCGAAACGGTCAAGCTGCTTACAAGCGCACGCGACCCCGAGGCGAAAGAGGGCGGATTGTTTTCCGAGCCGGTGGCTGCTCCAAACCGGGTCTTCGAAGTGCAAATTATAAGCAAACGCGAGCGAGATATCGACGCCAAACCGAATCCGCTAACGCTTTTCATCCGGACGGGAGATGACGGAAGGCCGGTGATAAACAATGAGCCGAAAGCCGACCTCCGAGAGTTGACCGTATTACTGGACGAAATCTTCAGGGAACGCGAACAAAACGGAGTGCTGCGAGAGAATACGAACGAAGTTGAAAAGGCGGTTCTCGTAAAGCTCACCCCCGATGAAGCCAACGAGAATATGGCAATTTTGTGAAGTTGGTGGACGCTGTAAAAGGAGCAGGGCAAGTCCCATCACACTCGGGGAGGAGGATCAGTTTCCAATTTTTCGTGAACTTGATCGTCTTTGAAGACCAATTCCGGATCGGTCAAGGGCAAGGAACTTCCGGATGTTATTTCAGGCGGGGTTCTGAACGGCAAGGCCATCAGCCTCCCGAAGCCGCCGTATCCTCCGGCCACAAGAGCGGTCAGGGCGTCGGGGGCCGTCAATGTTGAGATCATGATCGATACTGAGGGCAACGTCATCGAGGCAAACGCGGTCAGCGGCCATCCGCTTCTTCGGCAGTCGGCCGTAACCGCGGCCCGGTCCGCAAAGTTCGCCCCAACAATGCTCGCTGGCAAACCGGTAAAGGTCAAAGGCATACTTGTTTTCAATTTCAACGCTCCGGAGTAGGATGGCGTTGCGGCATATCGGTGTGTCGTCGACCAAGATCAGATCACGCACATCAGTCCAAGATTTTGCTCTTGGCTCGAAGCGTGATTTGGTTTCCTGCTCAACCGTTCCGAATGTTGATGTCGAGAGGCGGGGTTTCGACAATGTGAAAAGTTGCAGATGCAAATGCCGCTTTGCCCTCGGATCGGGCGAATTCCTCGACGATACGCGTGAAAAGCAGGTCCTTTGTACGACGACGGAGTTTGTAATCCGTCACATAACGGACCGTATATTCCAACCAATTGTCGGTAGCCACGAGCGTGACCATTGGC
The DNA here is from genome assembly GCA_016716435.1 of Acidobacteriota bacterium. NCBI lineage: Bacteria > Pseudomonadati > Acidobacteriota > Acidobacteriota bacterium. The sequence continues at coordinate 243,181 of JADJWI010000001.1, forward strand.
TCAACGGCCGCGTCCTCAAGTAGAAACTGCTTTGAGAATTTGACCCAGGCTGCCTTTGCACCCGCCGCATAATCACCAACGAGTTCGTCCGCGACCATCTGAAGGGTCTGCCGTGTGTACTTCTCTTCGCTTCCGTATTTGACCGGAACCTTGATCTCATCCCACAGGAAAGGAAATTCTCCGGAGTAGTTATACACCGGGGCCTTGAATACAAAGCTGTTTGCGACCCTTACAACTCGACCGTTATAAAGATCGCCGTCAACCCATTCGCCGCATTCCATTATCGTTGTTCGCAGAAAGCTGATATCGATGACGTCGCCCTTAATTCCGCCAACCTCAACCCGGTCCCCGGGGCTGTAAAAATGGGCGAACGAGATCGCAAACCACCCGGCAAAGCTCGAAATGACTTCCTGCAATGCAAATGCAATACCGGCGCCGGCAACGCCGAGGGCAACGGTCAGCCCTCCCAAGCGATCACTGAATACGATGCTAAGAATCAGGATCGCCGCCAGATACGTGAGAAAAGTAATGAATTTCCGAAGCTTATAGCGGGTATCGCTTGTCCGAACATATCGGGTTACAGATCGCTTTGCCAGGCGCGATATCCCGAACAATGCGATCAGTACTATTAACGCCGTTATGAACTTTCCGACCGCAGGGTCAAAGAGCCAGCTTTTGATCGTTTCTTCCATCGTTGATCACCCCTATAAGAGCAAACGGCGGCAGCATACTCAAATGCCGCCGCCGATGCATGGTCGATCGTAACGTACCGAGGACGCGAGCGGCCTACTCCGCCTCGCCGCCGGAGGCCTTGCCTTTTTCTTCCATCAGGATGGCCTTGCGGGAAAGTTTTACCTTGTTGCCTTCCCTGCCGATGCATTTGACCATGATCTGCTGGCCTTCCTTGAGCTCGTCGCGGACGTCCTTGACGCGGCGGTCTGAGATCTCGGAGATATGCAGCAGGCCGTCGAGCCCCGGAAGTATCTCAACGAAAGCACCGAAATCGACGATTCGCGAAACGGTCCCGAGATAGGTTTCGCCGACCTCGGCATCTGCTGTAAGTGCCTTGATGCGGGCGATCGCGGCCTGTGCGGCCTCGCCATCTGCGGTCGCGATGAGGATGGTTCCGTCGTCGGAAACATCGATCTTCGCACCGGTCTCTTCGGTCAGAGCACGGATGGTCGAACCGCCCTTGCCGATGACGTCGCGGATCTTCTCGGGATTGATCTTGATCGTGATGATGCGCGGAGCATACTGCGAAATGTCTTCGCGAGGAGCTTCGATCGCCTTCTGCATTACCTCAAGAATGTGCAGCCGGCCTTTGCGGGCCTGCTCAAGTGCTTCCTGAAGGATCATCGCATTAATGCCGGCGACCTTGATGTCCATCTGCAGTGCAGTAATGCCTTCGCTGGTTCCGGTCACCTTGAAGTCCATATCGCCATAATGATCTTCGGCACCGGCGATGTCAGAGAGGATCGCGTAGCGATTCCCTTCCATCACAAGCCCCATCGCCACACCCGCGACCGATCGCTTGATCGGCACACCGGCGTCCATCAAGCTCAGGATGCCGCCGCAGACCGAAGCCATTGACGATGATCCGTTCGACTCTGTAATGTCCGAAACGATGCGAAGCGTGTAAGGAAATTCCTCTTCGCTCGGAAGAACGGCCTCGATCGCCCGGCGGGCAAGGTTGCCGTGTCCCGTCTCGCGGCGTGAGGTTCCGCCGAAACGGCCTGCCTCGCCGACCGAGTAAGGCGGGAAATTATAGTGGAGCATGAACCGGCGATCGATGGTTCCCTTTTCGAGGTCGTCCATGAATTGCCCGTCCATCTTCGTGCCGAGCGTTGTGGTAACGATCGCCTGCGTTTCGCCGCGGGTGAAGAGAGCCGAACCGTGTACACGCGGAAGCCAGCCGACCTCGCACGAGATCGGGCGGATCTCGCTGAACTTTCTTCCGTCGGGACGGCGGCGATTGCCGAGCATGTCCTCACGAAAGACCTTTTCCTTAAGCTGTGAGAATGCCTTGCCGGCCATCGTCCGCTTTGCAGCGTCGTCTTCCGGATAGCTCTCGACCACTTCTTTCTTGAGCGCATCGACCGCGGCATAGCTCGAAAGCTTGTCCTTGCCGGTGGTGTCGAGCGCCGAGCGGAGCCGGTCGCCGAAGTTCTTTTCGATCTCGGCAAGAATGGCCTCGTCAACGACCGCCGGAACGAATTCACGCTTCGGTATCGCAAGAGCTTTGCCAAGTTCGATCTGCCAGAGGCAGAGCCGCTTGATCTCCTTATGAGCAAGCATCAGAGCCTCGAGCATGATCTTTTCCGGGACCTCGTTGGCCTCGGCCTCGACCATCACGATCGCCTCTTCAGTTCCGGCGACGATCAGGTTCAGGTCAGATTCGCGACGCTCATCGTAGGTCGGGTTGATGACATACTTGCCGTCGATCAGGCCGATGCGGATACCCGCAATCGGGGTCACGAACGGGATGTCAGACAAATAAAGAGCACACGAGGCTCCCGTGATCGCTATAACATCCGGGTCATTTTCGCTATCAGCGGAGATGACCGTTCCGACGACCTGCGTCTCAAAGCGATATCCATCCGGGAAGAGCGGGCGGATCGGGCGGTCGATCAAACGGCACGTCAGGATCTCTTTTTCGCCCGGGCGTCCTTCGCGGCGGAAATAGTTTCCGGGAATGCGGCCGGCCGAGTAGCTCGACTCGCGGTATTCAATGGTCAGCGGAAAGAAGTCTAGTCCTTCTCTCGCCGTCTTCATGCTTACTGCCGTGACGAGCAGCATGGTGTCGCCATAGCGGATAACGACCGATCCGTCGGCCTGCTTGGCGACCTTTCCGGTCTCGACGATCAGTTCCTCGCCGCCGACCTTGATCGATTCTTTCAAATATTTCTTCGTCATTTACTTTTTTTCCTCAAAAGACAAAGGCGGCCGGAGCCAAATCGTGAAGCTCCGCCGCCTTTAGAGTTTGCTACGCAATGTAGATGTCTCGTTATGGTTTTGTACAAAGCTGTCACGTGCAGCTGCCGCCTTGAATGATTCTTTCACATGCCGCCGGGGTTGAAAACAACAACCCGGGCGGGAAAATTTGTTGCAATGGCCGGCAACGGCCGGCCCCCAAAAACATGGCTTTCGGACGCGGAGGCTTAGCGCCTGAGTCCGAGCTTCTGGATGATCTGGTGATACTGTTCGATCTCTTTGCTCTTCAGATAATCAAGAAGTTTACGCCTACGAGAGACCATCTTGAGCAGGCCGCGACGCGAATGGTTGTCCTTCTTGTGCGTCCGGAAGTGCTCGGTAAGCTCATTGATACGCTGCGTCAAAAGTGCGATCTGCACCTGTGGTGAACCCGTATCGCTACCGTGTGTCTTGTAATCCTCTACGATCTGTTCCTTAACTGGTTTTGCTGTTGCCATTTATACTTTCCGGCTCAAAATAGCCTCTCCTTTGGTACGCAGTAACTCCGTTCATCAAAAACGGTAACCACGAATATTATGAACTTTCGAGGGCGTGCAGCCCTTTTGAGAACAAAATGAATTATCCGCTATCCGTTAATAATAATCAACTTATGCGTCAAATTCTTCCATGAACTTGGTCGAGAACTTGCCAGAGCGAAAACGCTCGTCCGCCATAATCTTGCGGTGGAGCGGGATGGTCGTTTTGATGCCCTCGACGACCATCATATCGAGTGCCCGCTGCATACGGGCGATCGCGAGTTCGCGCGTCCGAGCGTGGACGATGAGCTTAGCGATCATTGAATCGTAATAGGGCGGTACGGTGTAGCCTGGATAGGCGGCCGTATCGACACGGACGCCGGGACCGCCCGGAATATTGAACGCGGTGATCTTGCCGGGGCTCGGCGTAAATGTCACCGGGTCTTCGGCATTGATCCGGCACTCGATCGAATGCCCGACGATCTGCACATCGTCCTGCGAGTAGTAAAGCTCTTCGCCGGCCGCGATGCGGATCTGGTTGCGGACGATATCGGCAAGCGTGACCATCTCGGTGACGGGGTGCTCGACCTGGATCCGCGTGTTCATCTCCATGAAATAGAAGCTGCCGTCCTCATCAAGCAGAAACTCGAAGGTTCCGGCGCTCGAATAGCCGATCTCACGACAGGCCTTTACGGCGACCTCGCCCATGCGATTACGTGTCTCGGGGTCAATGGCCGGCGACGGAGCTTCCTCGAGAAGCTTTTGGTGCCGCCGCTGGATCGAGCACTCGCGCTCGCCAAGATGGATCACATTTCCGAATTCATCAGCGAGCACCTGGATCTCAATATGCCGCGGCCGCTCGAGATATCGTTCGATGTAAACCGCTCCGTTCTTAAAAGCAGCAAGAGCTTCGGACTGTGCCGTCTCAAGGCTGCCGTGAAGCTCGCTTTCCTGGCGGACGATCCGCATTCCGCGGCCGCCGCCGCCGGCTGCTGCCTTGATGATGACAGGAAAACCTATCTCGCGGGCAAGCCGTGCTGCTTCTTCGGTCGATTCGATCGGTTCCGGGCTTCCGGGAAGTATCGGCACACCCGCGGCCTGCATGGTCCGCCGAGCTTCGACCTTATCGCCCATCATGGCGATGACCTCTGCTCGCGGGCCGATGAACTTGATGTTGCAGTCTTCGCAGATGGTGGCGAAGGTGGCGGATTCGGCCAAAAAGCCGTAGCCGGGATGGATCGCGTCAACGTTGGTGATCTCTGCAGCACTGATGATGGCAGGGATATTTAGGTAGCTCTCGGCCGAAGGGTTACCGCCGACGCAGACCGCCTCATCGGCAAATTTTACGTGCAGGGCCTCGCGGTCCGCCACGGAATGGACGGCGACGGTCTTGATGCCCATCTCCTTGCAGGTCCAGATGATACGGCAGGCGATCTCGCCGCGGTTGGCGATCAAAAGTTTGCGAATTTCTCTCATCGAAAATAGTAAATCGTGAATCGTCAATCGTAATCAGAGGCAAATTCCTACGATTTACGATTCACGATTCACGATTTACCCGGTTTATTTCCTTATACCAAACAGCGGCTGGCCGAATTCGACCGGATCGCCGTTCTCTATGTAGACCTTGACGACCTCGCCTGAGGTTTCGGCTTGGATCTCGTTCATCAGCTTCATCGCCTCGACGATGCAGACGACCGATTCCGGCGAGACCTTGCTTCCTTCGGAGACGTACGGATCCTTGTCCGGGCCCGGGGCACGATAGAACGTACCAACGATCGGCGAGGTGATGATGTGCAGTCCTTCGTCCTCCGAGACGGCAGCGGATGCCGCGGTCTCGGCCGCCGGAGCGGCTTGCGGAACGGCTGGTGCGGCCGGCTGCGGAGCGGCAGCATAGACCGGAGCCGTCGCCTTGCTCAGGCGGACGCGGATGTTCTGGTTCTCGAACTCGAAATCGGTAAAGCCGTGCTCATTTACCAACTCGGCAAGCTCACGCAGCTCGCCCATGTTCAGCGAAGCCTCGTGGTTGTGGCGGCGCTGATGTTTGCGGCGGCGAGTACCTTCGTTTTTAGGCGTGTCTTCCGCTGCCTGTGCCGATGCTGTTTGTTCGCTCATAGGTTGTTTCGCTCCTTTGTGGGCGCTTTAGCCTTTGGCGGCAAGTTCACGGGGGTTGTCAACCAACTCGACAACGGCAAGCTCCGCATTATCGCCCGAACGGCGGCCGAGGCGGATGAGGCGCGTATAGCCGCCATTGCGGTCTTTGTAACGAACGCCAAGTTCATCGAAAAGCCGCTTGAGAGCCTTAACGCCGGCCGTACGCTCGATCGGGTCCTTCGCCTCGCCTTTTTTCCCGCGGAACCGGCTTTGCTCTTCCTTGAACTGCGAGTTGCCGGCGTGGAAAAAGCGGGCAGCCTGCCTGCGAAGATGCACCTCTTGTACCGTTGAATCGGCGCTTTCAAGATTATGTGCCTTGCGGGCGAGCGTTATCGCTTTCTCGATGAAAGGACGAAGTTCCTTCGCCTTCGGGACGGTGGTGATGATGTGTTCCTTGTCCGCATTGACGAGCGAGGTCGCCATATTGCGGAGCATCGACATGCGATGCTCGGTGGTTCGTCCCAATTTTCTGTGTGCCTTACGATGTCTCATATCCAAAACCAGGAAGTCGTGTAAATACTTTTCTATCGAATCGCCCCGGGCTTCCTGGTGTTCCGGGGTCTGATCGGCCTGGGCTCAGTTATTCGAGGTCGCGGCCGCCGGTTCCCGGGATCGGATTTCCCTGTTCGTCAAAGTCCATTCCAAAATCGAGGCCCATTCCGTGGAGCAGGTCCTTGATCTCGTTAAGCGACTTTTTGCCAAAATTCTTTGTATGGAGCATATCACGCTCCGACCGCTTGATCAGGTCGCGGATCGAACGGATGTCCGCATTCTTGAGGCAGTTGTAAGAGCGGACCGAAAGCTCGAGCTCATCGACCGGCTTGTCGAGCAGGTCGTTCCGCATCAGGGGCGGACGGGCGATGTCCTCGTACTTGTACTCTTCTTCCTCTTCCTCAAAATTGATGAAGATCGACATGTGGTCCTTGACGAGCTTTGCCGCAAGGCCGATCGAATCTTCCGGCTTGACCGAGCCATCGGTCCAAACCTCGATGATCAACTTGTCGAATTCGGTGTTCGAACCCTGGCGGGTCTTATCGACCGAATAATTGACCTTCTTGATCGGCGTATGGACCGAATCGATCGGGATATAACCGACCGAGAGGTCATCGTCATTGTTGAACTCAGCCGAAACGTAGCCGCGGCCACGCTTGAGCCGCATCTCGATATTGACCGTGCCCGAGCCGCTGATGGTGGCAATGTGGACGTCGGTGTCGAGAACATCGACATCTCCATCGTGGTCGATGTCTGCGCTTGTAATATTTCCCGGGCCTTTTTTGCTGATGGTCAGGGTCTTCGGGCCGCCGCCGCCGTGGAGCTTGAACGGGACCTGCTTAAGGTTAAGGATAACGTCGGTCGCATCTTCGACGACGCCCTTGATCGAAGAAAATTCGTGCTCGACACCGTCGATCTTTACCGCAGTAATAGCGGCGCCTTCGATCGAGGAAAGAAGTGCCCGCCGGATCGAATTTCCGATCGTCGTACCGAAACCGCGTTCGAAAGGCTGCGCGTAGAACATGCCGTAGCGCTCGGTCAGCGTCTCGCTGTCGACATTGAGCCGGCTCGGCATTTGGAAATCTGTCCAATTATTGGTTTGTGTCATAGGTAGCCCTTTTTAAAATCAGCAACTTCGCCCCTCCGCGTCCCGTTTTGCCAAAGGGCCAAAACGGGCACGCGAAAAGAGCGAACAATTCGTCCTACTTACTGTACAGCTCAACGATCAACTGTTCGTTGATATTTGCATCAATATCCTGCCGCGTCGGCAACGACGCGATCGAAACCGTCAGATCTTTGCCCTCGGGAGCGATCCAACCCGGACGGCCGCGGCCGGCAGCCGTCTGCCATGCGCCATCTACGTGAGCATTCTTCTGGCTCTTATCTTTTACCGTGATCTGGTCGCCGACCTTCACCTGGAACGACGGGATGTCGACCTTGCGGTCGTTAACAAAGATATGCCCGTGGTTCACAAGCTGGCGTGCCTGACGCCGCGAGGTCGCAAAGCCCGAACGGTAAACGACGTTGTCGAGTCTCCGCTCAAGCATAAAGAGCAGATTCTCGCCGGTAACGCCCTTCTGCCGAAGTGCTTTCTCGAAATAATTCCGGAACTGCTTTTCGAGGATAAAATAGATGCGTTTGACCTTCTGCTTTTCGCGAAGCTGCTGGCCGTAACCGGCGAGCATCTTGCGGCGGGCTCCGCCGTGCTGTCCCGGCGGGTTGGTCCCACGCTTTTCGATAGCACATGAGGGCTTGAAACAACGGTCGCCCTTAAGAAATAATTTTCCACCTTCGCGGCGGCACAGCCGGCACACCGCATCTCTATATCTAGCCATTTATATTTTCTGCCTCCGATGTAATTCGGAAAAGTTTACAGGCCGATCGCGGCCCTTCTTCCTTTCGATAAAAACTCAAAATTCCATATTCCAAATCCAGACAACCAGATACCAATTTGGGATCTGGAATCTGGAATCGGAAAACTCAAACGCGCCGACGCTTCGGCGGGCGGCATCCGTTGTGCGGGATCGGCGTAGTATCGCGGATCGCCGTAACGCGAATGCCTGCATTGTTGATCGCCCTAACGGCCGACTCGCGGCCGCCGCCCGGGCCTTTAACCCGAACCTCGGCCTCGCGCATTCCGGCTTCCATCGCCTTTCGGGCCGCCTCACCTGCCGCCTGCTGGGCGGCGAAGGGCGTGCCCTTACGCGAACCGCGGAAACCGCGGGCACCCGATGAACACTGGGCGATAAGATTGCCCTGCGTATCGGTGATCGAGATCAGCGTGTTATTGAACGACGCCGAAACGTGAACGATCCCAACCGGGATATTCTTTCGCTCTTTTTTCTTAAAGGTCTTTTTACCTTTTTGTGGTGCTTTTGCCATTTAATTAAAGTGGACAATTGATAATGGACAACGGACAATCGCGGATTATCCATTATCAACTGTCAGCTATCAACTACTTCTTACCCGGTGCCTTCTTTTTCGCGACGGCGGCCTTACGCGGCCCCTTGCGAGTACGTGCATTGGTCGAGGTGCGCTGGCCGCGAACCGGAAGGCCGCGACGATGGCGAAGCCCGCGGTAGCAGCCGATATCCATCAGCCGCTTGATGTCCATCTGGACACGCTTGCGGAGGTCGCCCTCGATGTTGCCGCCCTCGTCGAGGAGTGCACGGATCTTGTTAAGTTCATCCTCGGAAAGATCGCGGATCTTAGCATGAATGCTGATATCCGCTTTGCCGAGGATCTCGGTCGCGCGCGACTTGCCCACGCCGTAGATATACGTCAAACCGATCTGAGCCCTTTTATTGGGCGGTAGGTCTACACCTGCTACACGAGCCATATCTTATTTATCCTTGCCGCTGCTTGTGCTTTGGGTTATCGCAAATGACGCGCACAACGCCCTTGCGGTGAATTACTTTGCACTTATCGCAGATCTTTTTTACTGACGGACGCACTTTCATGATGCTTCTCCCTGCTATCTATATCGAACAAACTACCCTCGTAGGAAGAACCTCAAACACGACGATCGTGCTCTCAAAAGCTCCCTGTTTCGACATAAATAGCGTCGACCAACTTCCTGCGAGTTGGACAAACTCCTAATAATAACCGCCTTGCCCTTTTATTTCAAGTCAGGCTGACGCACTTTCGGCCTTCTTTTCCGCAAGATCCCTCTTCTGCTCGCGGGTAAGCGTCAAAATCTCGGGCCCTTCGGGCAAAACGGCGATCGTGTGCTCACAATGGGCCGATAGCTTGCCATCGAGCGTTACAACGGTCCAGCCGTCGTCCAGCGTCTTCGTCTCAGCCGTGCCCAGATTGAGCATTGGCTCGAGGGCAAAGCAATAGCCCGAACGTATCTTTTCTTTCGTCCCGGCACGGCCGTAATTCGGTATCTGCGGTGCTTCGTGCATTCGGCGGCCGATGCCGTGGCCGGTATAGTCACGGACAATGCCGTAGCCGAACTGCTCTGCATGCGATTGAACCGCGTGCCCGATATCGCCAATACGCTTGTTCGGCCGGCACTGCTCGATCGCGAGTGCGAGACACTCTTCGGTGACCTGGATCAACTTCCGGGCCTCTTCGCTGATCTCGCCGACCGGGATGGTCGTTGCCGTATCGCCGACGAACCCATCGAGCGTGCAGGCCATATCGACCGAGAGAATATCGCCTTCTTTAAGCGGCGTTTCGGTCGAGAAACCGTGGACGATCTGTTCATTGACCGACGCACAGATGGCGAACGGGAACGGCGTCATCCCACGCGGCTTGTAACCGATGAAGGTCGGGATCGCTCCGGCATCGCGCATGATCTTTTCGGCCGTGGCGTTCATCTCCAAGGTGGTGATGCCCGGTGCGACCATCGCACGCAAGGTCTCACGGACCGTGGCGATCAACTCGCCGACGGCACGCATCTTTTCGAGATCCTTTTGCGATTTCGCGATTATCATTCTCTTACCGAAAAATGCGGCCGAGGCCGCGCTCAAAACTCCGCCGACTTTGGAATTTCTTATTCTCACGAAATTAGTAATTGATAATTACTAATCCTAAACGAGCTTCTCAAGCTCGGCGTAAATGTCCTCGAGGCTGCCGGTGCCGCTGACCTTTCTGAGCCGGCCCGAGTTTTCGTAATACTCGATCAGCGGCTTCGTCAGGTCGTCATAGGTCGCGAGGCGAGTTCCGACGCTTTCTACATTATCATCGGCCCGGTGAGTCAATTCCGCCTCCGGGTGCAGATCGCAGCGGCCATCGACCTTCGGCGGCTTAGAATAAACGTTGTAGATCTCACCGCAGACCGGGCATGACCGGCGTCCGGTCAGCCGCCGCATCAATTCTTCACGCGGCACATCGACCTCGATAGCACTAATTTCAAAACCCTGTTCTTTCGCCAACCCCTCGAGCTGCTCGGCCTGAACGGCCGTCCGCGGATAGCCATCGAGGATATAGCCGCCGCGGCAATCCTCCCGCGAGGTACGGTCCTTGACCATCCGGAACGTAACATCATCCGGAACGAGCGTGCCCGAGGCCATTATTTCCTGTACTTCGCGGGCGAGCGGCGTATCGAGCGTTTTCATCTCGCGGAACATATCTCCGGTCGAGATCTGCGGAATGCCCTTTCGCTCTTCGAGCAGCCTGGCCTGAGTTCCCTTGCCAGCTCCCGGTGCTCCGATAAGTACGACGATCTTGTTCATCACTTTAATAGAATCGGAGAAAAGGAGAAGAGGAGTTGAGGAGAAATCCGCGGCGTCGGCGCTCTCCCTTTCTCCTCTTCTCTCCCACTCTGTTTCTAGTTGCGGCGTCCACGAAGCCGCGAACCGGCCCCGAGGAAACCCTCGTAGTTCCGCATCACGAGCTGAGCCTCGATCTGTGCGGCCGTATCCATTGCGACGCCGACCAAAATGAGCAAGGACGTTCCGCCGAAGAAGAACTGATAGCCGAGCCCGGTCGGTATCCAGCTAAGCCCCGGGGTTGCGGTCAAAAACGCATCCAGGCTATCGCCGATGAACGGCAACCGGGCAACGCGAAATCCGCTAAGCAGTACCTGCGGAACGAACGCGACGAGAGCAAGGTAAATTGCTCCGACGGTCGTCAGCCGCGTCAGGATGCCGTTAAGATATTCAGCCGTCGGTGCTCCGGGCCGAATGCCGGGAATGAACCCGCCATGCTTGCGGAGATTATCCGAGACATCATCGACGTTGAAGATGATCGTGATGTAAAAGAAGGTAAAGATCACGATCAACGAGATGAATACCAACTCATACCACGGATCGCCGCCATGGAACTGAGCCATGAACTGAACGATCTGCGACCACGTGGAGGTCTGGTCGTTCGGGTCCGCCGGAAATGCGCTGATCACGGTCTGCGGCATTGCCAGCACCGAGGAAGCGAAAATCACCGGGATGACGCCGCCCATATTTATCTTGAGCGGAAGGCTTGTCTCTTGCCCGCGGAACGTCTGGTTGCCGACCTTGCGGCTGGCGTAGCTGATAGCTATCTTTCTTCGCGCCGATTCGACATAAACAATGACGGCGATGATCGCGATCATTACGGCGACGAGGAAGATGACGCCGAGCGTCTGAAGCGGGTCGCCCGCCCGGACGCGATCTGCAACCTGTATGACCGCACTGGGCAGCCCGATAACGATACCGGCGAAGATGAGCAGCGAGATGCCGTTGCCGACGCCGCGTTCGGTTATCTGTTCACCAAGCCACATCACGAAGATCGTACCGGTCGTCAGCGTGACCACGATCATCAGCGTTGCCGGCCAGGTATTCTCGATAATGCCGCTTCGCGAGAGCCAGGTGGCGACGAAGAAAGTCTGCAGCAAACAAAGGACCAATGTCAGGTAACGGGTATATTGGTTCAGCTTTTGACGGCCGACCTCGCCCTCTTCCTGGATCTTTTTAACGGCCGGCGAGAGCACCGGCATTAGCTGCATGATGATCGACGCCGTGATATACGGCATCACACCAAGGGCGAAAACCGAGATTGTGCGGAAGTTTCCGCCCGAGAAGAGGTCGAGAACGCCGAGCAGAGTATTGGCGATATCGCCCCACATCTGCTCAAGCCTTACTTTATCAATACCCGGCGCCGAAACATGCGCCCCGAGCCGATAAATGGCAAGCAGACCAAGCGTAAAAAAGATACGCTTTCTCAGCTCGGGAATGCTGAACATGTTCTGTATGGCGCTTAAAAACTTCTCCATATAATTCAGTGGCCAGTGGCCGGTGGTCAGTATCAAGAGCGGCGGATGCGGCGATCACTTATGGCCGCCGATCACTGATCACTATGCTTCTGCTCTGGCTGCTTTCTCAATTACCGCAGCCGTTCCGCCGGCCTTTTCGATCTTGTCCTTTGCGGTCTTTGTGAACCGGTGTGCAGAGATCTTGAGTGATTTCGTGATCTCGCCGGTGCCGAGGATGACCACGTCGTGCTTCGCCTTTTTGATCAGGCCGCGCTCGTGAAGAAGCTCCGGAGTGACCTCATCGCCGTCGTTGAAGCTCAACTCGATCTTGGCAAGGCTGATCTCAAGCCACTTCTTTTTGAAGATGTTGGTGAAACCGCGCTTCGGCAAGCGGCGTTGGAGCGGCATCTGCCCGCCTTCAAAGCCGGGGCGGCTGCTGTAGCCCGATCGCGACTTCTGGCCCTTATGGCCACGGCCGGCGGTCTTTCCGAGCCCCGATCCGGGGCCGCGGCCGACCCGCTTCTTCTTATGGGTCGAGCCCGGTGCCGGCTTAAGATTATTTAATGATAATGCCATTTTCGTTTCCTCTTTCGCGTTCTGAATGTCTTTCAGACACTAAAGACGCGGATACTCGCTTTTTGCCCTTATGAAAGAGCTTACGAGTCTCCGCGAGATATCTCAAGTTAATCAACGATACGGAGAAGGTGCGGGACCTTTTTGACGATGCCGCGCATCGACGGAGTATCTTCCCGCTCGACCGTCTGGTTCAGCTTTGTGATGCCAAGCGCCCGGACCACGTCCTTTTGCTTCTTGGCATAGCCGATCGAGCTCCGGTAATACTGGATCCGGATCGTGCCGTCCGTTTTGTTTTCTTCTTTCTTTGCCATAACAGTAGTTTCGAAGTTTCAAAGTTTCGATGTTGCGAAAGTCGTTGATCAAAACTTCGCAACTTCGAAACATCGCAACTTTAGACCAACTCCTCGACCTGCTTGCCGCGGAGGCGAGCGACCTCCATCGGGTCCTTCATTCGCGTAAGGCCGTTAAATGTCGCACGCACCACGTTGTGCGGATTGCTCGACCCGAGGATCTTTGTGCGAACGTTGTGGACACCAAGGGCCTGCATCACGAGGCGGACAGCTCCGCCGGCGATAACGCCAGTTCCCTCGGCTGCGGGCTTGAGGAGTACACGGCCCGCTCCAAATTCACCGATCAGCTCGTGCGGCAGCGTTCCTTCGATAAGCGGAACGCGGATCAGGCTGTTCTTTGCAGCTTCGACCGCTTTCTTGATCGCGTTCGGAACTTCCTTCGCCTTGCCCGTGCCGAATCCGACGTGGCCGGACTCGTCGCCGACGATGACGAGCGCCGCGAACGACATGTTCTTACCGCCCTTTACGACCTTTGTTACTCGATTGATCTGAACGAGGAAATCTTTGAGGATCAGCCCGTTCGGAGAAATTCTCTGGTTATTCATCATTCTTCTCGCCTTCGGCTGAGTCGCCGGCCGCGGCAGCCTTTGCAGCCTCTTCCATATTCAATCCGTTGGCACGCGTGGCATCGATAAGGGCCTTAACGCGTCCGTGGTAAACATATCCGCCGCGGTCGAAAACGACATTCGAGACTCCGGCCGCCACCGCTCTTTCAGCGATCGCTTTACCGACGCGGGTCGCAGCTTCGATGTTGCCGCCGGTCGAGCCGGCCAGGTCCTTTTCGTTGGTCGAAGCACTCGCGATGGTGCGGCCGCTGTCGTCATCGATGACCTGAGCATAAATATGGTTCACGCTCCGGAACACCGCGAGGCGGGGACGCTCTGCCGTTCCGCGAACTTTCTTGCGGATGCGGGTGTGAACACCGCGTCGGATATCTGCTCTGCTTTTCTGTGCCATAATCTTAGTTGTTTGTGAATCGTAAATCGTAAATGGTTCGCACTATTTACTATTCACGATTTACGATTTACTACTTACCTGTTTTACCCGGCTTCAGCCTGTAATACTTATCGGCGTAGCGAACGCCCTTGCCCTTGTAGGCATCGGGCTTGCGGAGCCGGTTGAGTTCGGCAGCGACCTGCCCGAGCATCTGTTTATCGATGCCGCTAAGCGTCAGCGTAAGCTGATACTGGTTGATCGAAGCCTTTGTGTTTACGCGTTCGGCTGTGGCATCGATGCCATCCGGAAGCGAATACACGACCGGGTGCGAATAGCCGAGCGAAAAGTTGATCTTCCTGCCCTGGACATCCGCCTTATAGCCGACGCCGACCAGATCCATCTGCTTCGTAAAGCCTTCGGTAACACCGACGACCGCATTATTGGCTAGCGCCCGGGCGAGCCCGTGGAACGCACGCTGGTCATTGCTTTCGCGCTCGGCGACGAGCGTGCCGTCTTCCTGCTTGAATGTAATGCCCTTCGGGATCGGCGCGGTAAGCTTTCCCTTCGGCCCTTTCACCTCAAGCTGGCCTTCCTTGATCTCTACCGTAACTCCGGACGGGATCGTGATCGGTTTTTTTCCTACTCGTGACATATATTTATTGGACTGTGTGGCCGGCCGCACGCGGCGCCGCCATTCATCCCCTGGGCGACTCAACGGCCGCTCGTCTCACTAATAAACTTCAGCGAGGATCTCGCCTCCGACCTTTTCGCTACGGGCGCGTTTGCCGCTCATCAACCCACGCGATGTGGAGATGATGTTGATGCCATAACCGCCGAGCACTTTCGGGATATCGCCTGCACCGACGTAAACGCGGCGGCCCGGCGTTGAGACACGCGAAAGATGCGTGATCGACGAAGTGCCCTTTGTATCGTAACGAAGGAATATACGGATCACATATTTCGTGCCTTCGCCCTTCGTCGTGAAATTGTTGATATAACCTTCCTCTTTGAGGATACGGGCAACTTCGAGCTTTAACTTCGAGCCCGGTATGTCAACGCGGTTATGGTTGGCCGCGATGGCATTGCGGACTCGGGTAAGCATATCGGCTATTGGATCGGTCATTCTTAACTCCGTTCTCTTTCGTTCACCCGGCACCTAACGGCCGGAACTTTGATCTTTTCTACCAGCTTGACTTGACCACGCCAGGGATCTGTCCCTCACGAGCAAGGTCACGCAGAGCAACACGCGAGACGCCAAACTTCCGCAGGAATCCGCGCGGGCGGCCCGTCTGCGAACAGCGGTTGCGGACCCGGACGGGGCTCGCATCACGCGGCATCTTTTGCAGCAGAACCACGGCCGCATCGACCTGCTCGGGCGTCGACTTCGGATCATTGATGATCCGCTTTGCATCGGCACGACGATCGGCCCAAAGGGCGACGCGACGCTTCCGCTTTTCGTTCATTACGACTTTACTGATCTTTGCCATATAAAAATTGATAATTGATAATTGATAGTTGAAAATATTCGGAACCCTTTCCTTAATTGTCCATTATCAATTGTCCATTCTCCATTACTGCCTAAAGGGCATTCCCATCATCTTGAGCAGCGACCTTGCCTGCTCGTCGTTGCCTGCGGTCGTGACGATCGAGATGTTCATTCCTCGCGTCTTATCGACCTTGTTGAAATCGATCTCGGGGAAAATAAGCTGTTCGCGAACGCCGAGCGTGTAGTTGCCGCGGCCATCGAACGCCTTTCCCGAGATACCGCGAAAGTCGCGGACACGCGGAAGTGCCACTGAGATCAGGCGGTCGAGGAATTCGTACATCCGGTCGCCGCGAAGCGTTACCATCGTTCCGATATTCATTCCCTGCCGGAGCTTGAAAGCTGCGATCGACTTCTTCGCCTTGGTGACCACGGGCTTTTGGCCGGTGATCGTCTTCAGCTCTTCGGCCGCTACGTCAAGGATCTTGGCGTTCGCACTTGCTTCGCCGAGGCCCATATTAACGACGATCTTTTCGATCTTCGGGATCGCCATCGGGTTCTCGATGCCAAACTCTTTGGCGAGAGCCGGTGCGATCTCTTTTCTGTACTTATCTTTAAGTCTTGCCATTGCCTGATATTTCCTCGTTTGGGACCCGCCGCTCGGGCGTTACCAAACATCAAACCGCCTATTCGGCTGCTTCTTCTTCCTCGGTCTTGTCCTTCTTGACCTCTTTCTTGCCGAAGACGTTCGGCTCCGGGATCACCTTGCCGCTCTTGGCGACGCGGACCCGCTTGCCGTCACGCTCTTCGATCTTGATCCTGGTCGGCTTTCCAGTCTCGGGATCAATTGCAGCCACGTTCGATAGATCGACCCAAGCTTCCTGCTCGATGATGCCACCCTGCTGGTTCATCTGCGGGACCGGCTTGCGGTGACGCTTGACGAGCATTGCGCCTTCGACCTTGACCTTGCCGCGGCGGGCATCGACGGCGATAACGCGGCCGCGAAACGGCTGCCGCTTTCCTGCACTGTCGTAGCGGTTAAATTCCTTGCCGGCGATGAAGACCACCTGGTCGCCACGCTTGATCCTGCTTTTAACGGTACCTGTTCTTTCCGGTTTCATCTCTATATCACCTC
The DNA here is from genome assembly GCA_016716435.1 of Acidobacteriota bacterium. Lineage (NCBI taxonomy): Bacteria > Pseudomonadati > Acidobacteriota > Acidobacteriota bacterium. The sequence goes on from JADJWI010000001.1 coordinate 259,925, forward strand.
CGGAGCGAGGCTGACGATCTTCATGAAGTTCTTTTCACGAAGCTCGCGGGCTACAGGGCCGAAAACACGCGTTCCGACCGGGCTGCCGTCGTCCTTGATAAGCACGGCCGCATTCTCATCGAAGCGGATGTAGGTTCCATCCTTGCGGCGGACCTCTTTTCGCGTGCGGACGATCACCGCGTTGTAAACCTTTCCCTTCTTTGCCGTTCCATCCGGTGAAGCTTCCTTGACGGTGACCTTGATCTTGTCGCCGAGGCGGGCGATCTTTGAGGTCGAACCGCCGATCGGGGCGATCATCTCGACCCGCTTGGCTCCCGAATTGTCTGCGACCGTCAAAGAGGTCTGCATCTGAATCATAACTTTTCTCCAGTGAGCTGTGAGCTGTTAGCCGTGAGCCGTGAGTCATTCTTCCTGTCTGCTCACCGCTTACTGCTTACCGCTTACTTTTAGATCTCAGCCTTTTGAATGATCTCAACAACGCGCCAACGCTTGCGTGCCGAAAGCGGTCGGGTCTCGACGATCCGGACCTTGTCGCCGATGCGGGCACCGAAATCGTCATGGGCCATAAATTTCTTACGCTTGCGAATGTACTTTCGATAGATCGGGTGCTTGACGAGCCGGTCCACACGAACGACGACCGTCTTGGTCATCTTGTCCGAGGAAACGACGCCGATCTTTTCCGCACGCTTGTGCACGCGTTCGACCTTGGCGGTGTCATCGCCGGCCGGAGCTTTCGGCTCGGCCGCAATGCTTTCCGCCGGAGCCTCGATCGGTGCAGCTTCAGCGGTTTCTGTGGTCTCCGCCGAGGCCTCAGCGGCATTCTCTGCCGCGGGCTCTTCTACTGCCGCCGTCTCTTCTGTCGGTTCCACCGCGTCTTCGATCTCTTCTGTATTCTTGTTAGCCATTTCTTCTTCTCGGCCCTACTTAAGCCTCTGCCGCTTTTTCCCCTTTCGACCTTTCCGCGATCATTGTGTGAACGCGGGCAAGCGTACGCTTCTCTCGCCGGATGTCGCTGATGGTCTCACCAACGCCGAGCGATTTGCGAAACTTGAGGCGAAAAAGCGATTCCTTAAGGGCATCTGCCTGATCGTTCAATTCTTCGAGAGTCATTTCCCGAAGCTGGTCCAACTGTTCTTTCCGCTTCATTTCTAGACAATACCTCCTTCGAGGTCAGCTCGGGTGACGAATTTCGTCTTCACCGGAAGCTTCTGTGCGGCAAGCTGCATCGCCTCGCGGGCGAGAGCTTCCGGAACACCCTGGATCTCATAAAGGATGCGTCCGGGCCGCACGACCGCGACCCAATGATCCGGTGCTCCTTTACCTTTACCCATACGCGTTTCAGCCGGCTTCTTGGTGACCGGTTTGTCCGGGAACATCCGGATCCAGATCTTTCCGCCGCGCTTTACGTGACGCGTCATCGCGATACGTGCCGCTTCGATTTGTCGATCGGTGATCCAGCCGGCCTCAAGGGTGCGGAGCCCGAATTCCCCGAAATCGAGGTTATCGCCACGGTGTGCTTTACCGCGGTTCCGGCCCTTTTGGACCCGCCTGAACTTGACCTTTTTCGGCATCAACATAAATTTGTCTCCAGTTGTCGGTTGTCAGCGATCAGTATTCAGCGACCGAGCGGACAGAACCGATTCATAAACTCGTAAACCTGTTACCGAACCTATCGCCGGTCGTCGCGACGCGGACGCCGGTCGCCTCGGCCACGCATTCCGGGATTTCCGCGGACCTCATTGATCGGGTCGGTCGTCGTTCCGCGGGCCATCGAGGCATTTGCATCGAGGATATCGCCGCGATAGATCCAAACCTTTACACCGATAACGCCGAAGGTCGTGTGTGCCTCGGCAAAACCGAAGTCGATATCCGCACGAAGCGTGTGCAGCGGCAAACGGCCATCGAGTGACCATTCGGTCCGGGCGATCTCAGCTCCATTGAGCCGGCCCGAGACCATCACCTTGATACCCTGGGCACCAAAGCGGATGGATTCTTCCATCGTCTTTTTCATCGCACGGCGAAAAGCGATCCGCTTTTCAAGCTGCTGAGCGATCTTTTCGGCCTGAAGCTGGGCGTTGAGCTCGGGATGCTTGATCTCAAGGATCGAAAGTTCGACCTCTTTGCCCGTCTTCCGCATCAGGCTCTCCTTAAGAGCTTCGATCTCTGCACCCTTGCGGCCGATGATGATTCCCGGGCGCGAGGTGTAGATGACGATACGGATCTTGGCGGCGGCACGTTCGATGTCGATGTGCGAGACGCCGGCACCGGTAAACTTCTTTTTGAGTTCCCGCTTGAGCTTAAGGTCTTCGGCAAGAAAGGCCGCAAAGTCCTGCTTAGTGAACCAGTGCGAGTGCCAATCCTTGTTGTACCCGACCCTAAAACCGTATGGATGAACTTTCTGTCCCATAATTCAGATCTCTACTTGGTCTCGGCCTCCGCGCCTTTTTCGTCGGTGCCTTCAGCGGTCTCAGTTTCTTCGGCAGCCGGTGCGGCTTCTTCGGAAGCCTCGGCGGTCACAACCTCATCGGTCGTTGCCTCTACCGTTTCTTCCGCGGCCGGTGCCGTCTCGATCGTCTCTTCGACTGCCGGTGCGGCCTCAAGCGTCTCCTCGGCGGGAGCTGCGGTTTCCGTCACCTCGTCCTTCTTTGCCTTCGGAGCGTCCTTCTTGGCGGTCTTTTTCGGCTCGGCCTTTTTCGCTTCGATACGCTTTGCCTTCGCCGCCTCTGCCTTAAGTTCCTTCTCGGTCTTCGGCTTCTCGTCCGACGTCACCTCGATGGTGATGTGGCAATAGTGCCGCTGTTCGCGATAGGCACGGCCCTGCGGAGCGGGACGCACGCGGCGCCGATTCTTGGTCGGGCCCATATCAACGAAACATGCCCTGACCCAGAGATCATCGGGATCGATCGCGATGTTCATCTGCTCTGCGTTGTACGTCGCATTCGCGATGGCCGAATTGAGGCACTTTGCGATCGGGTCGGCGGCACGCTTTTGCGTGAACTTGAGGATCGAAAGGGCCCGCGAAACGTTTTGCCCGCGGATCAGATCGATGACAAGCCTCGCCTTCCGCGGCGAACCTTTCAGATATTTTGTCTTTGCTATCGCTTCCATATTCTTGTTGTGAGCTGTGAGCAGTTAGCCGCGAGCAGATATCTCTTTTACTGCTAACCGCTTACCTTCTCTTCGATGCCTTCTCCGCCTTGGTTCCCGGGTGGCCCTTGTAGGTCCGCGTCGGGGAAAACTCGCCAAGCTTGTGTCCGACCATGTTTTCCGTAACAAAGACCGGGATGTGCCGTTTGCCGTTGTGGACTCCGAACGTCAGGCCGACCATGTCGGGCGAGATCGTCGAGCGTCGCGACCAGGTCTTGATCGCCGGCGGCTTCTTGCCGCTTTCGATAATGCGGCCAACCGTCTTTTGGATACTAAGGTCGATGAACGGCCCTTTTTTTAGTGAACGTGGCATAATCTAGATTCCATATTTCAGATCTCAAATCCCAAATTTGAAATTTGGAATTTGGAATTTGAAATTATTTCCGCCTCCTATCCTTCACGATCATGTTCGAGGTCCGCTTGTTACGGCGGGTCTTGTAACCGCGGGTCGGTTGTCCCCACGGGGTTACCGGATGACGTCCGCCTGAGGTCTTGCCCTCACCACCACCGTGCGGGTGATCGACCGGGTTCATCGCGACTCCGCGAACCTTCGGACGCTTGCCCATCCAGCGGCTTCGGCCTGCTTTACCAAGCGAAACATTCTCATGTTCGGTGTTGCCCACCTGGCCGACGGTCGCCATACAAACGACCGGGACGCGGCGAACTTCGCCGGAAGGCATACGAAGTTGTGCAAAATCGCCTTCCTTCGCAATGATCTGTGCAAATCCGCCGGCCGAGCGAACCATCTGGCCGCCCTTTCCGGGCCGCATCTCGATGTTGTGCACCTCGGTGCCGAGCGGGATATTCTTGATCGGCAACGCGTTTCCGGGCAGGATGTCGGCATCCGCACCGCTAAGGATCGTTGCACCGACCTTCAATCCGACCGGCGAAATGATGTATCGCTTCTCGCCGTCAAGATACGCGATGAGGGCGATGTGGGCCGAGCGGTTCGGGTCGTACTCGATTTGGGCAACGCGGCCGGGCACGCCGGTCTTGTCACGCTTGAAATCGATGACGCGATAGAACCGCTTGTGGCCGCCTCCGCGGCGGCGGATCGTAATGCGGCCATCGTTGTTACGGCCGGAGATCCGCTTTTTAGGTTCAAGCAGCGATTTCTCGGGTGCTGCTCCCGGCGTCAATTCATCGCGGGTCAGATAGGTCTGATACCGCCTCGCCGGTGATGTCGGTTTTAATCTCTTGATTCCCATATCTTTGTCGTGAATGGTAAATCGTCAATCGTGAATAGAAACTCTATTTACGATTTACGATTCACGATTTACTAAATAGCTTCTGCGTAATCGACCATCGGTTCGCCCTTGCGGAGCGTAACGTACGCCTTTTTCCAGTTCGGGCGGCGTCCTTCCTGCCTGCCGCGGCGTTTCATTTTGCCCTCGTAGCTGACGGTCCGGACGGCGGCGACCTTGACATTGAAGATCTCTTCGATCGCTTTCTTGATCTCGATCTTGTTAGCCTTTGTGTCAACCCGGAATGTGAGCACCTGGCCCTGCTTCCGGTCTTCGGCATCGGTCGAATCCTCTTTGAGGATCACGCTCTTTTCGGTGACGACCGGCGACCTCAAAATGTCCCAAACAGTTTTGTTACTCATTGTCAGTCGCCTCCTCTACCTTTTCTTCGGTCTTCTTCGCACGCGTTTTCTTTGCCTTCGGCTCAGCGGCGATCTCTATCTTTTCGCTTCCCGGCGAAAGAAGGTTCGCGAGCTCCTCGGCCGCGGCCTTCGATATCAGCACCTTCTCGTGGTAGATGATGTCGTAAATGTTCAACCCGAAGCTGTTCGTCACCTTGGTCTTCGGCACGTTTCGCGACGAAAGTATGAGGTTCACGTTATCGAGCGAATCGACGATCAGCGTCTTTGCTCCGTCGATCTTCTCGTGAATGCTCAAGGTCTCGATCGCCGAGATGAAATCTTTCGTCTTCGCGGCACCAAAGCTGAACTCATCGATAACGATCAGGTTACCTTCGCGAAGCCTTTCCGAAAGTGCCGAGCGAAGCGCTCCCTGTCGCATTTTCTTCGGAAGGTCGTACGACCAATCTCGCGGCTGCGGGCCGTGGACGTTGCCGCCGCCCTTCCAAAGCGGCGAGCGAAGCGACGCGATACGTGCCCGGCCGGTGCCTTTCTGTTTCCAGAGCTTGCGGCCCGAACCCGAAACGTTTCCGCGAGTCTTCGTCGCGGACGTTCCCTGGCGGCCATTCGCCTGGTAATTGCGGACCGCGGCGTGGACCAGAGATTCGTTGTACTCCGCGCCAAACACTGTGTCCGGCAGCGTGACCTCGCCAACTTCCTTATTCTTCAAATTGCGAACCATTACGGTAGGCATAATCAACTCCAGTAATCAGGTGATAAGGGACAAGGGCTTGTTCACCCCCTCGTCACTTGTCACTCGTCCCTTTCTAGGACTTTTTAACAATAACAACGCTTCCGTTCGCTCCGGGAACCGCACCGCGGACCATGAGCAGATTGTTTTCGGCATCGACCTTTGCGACGGTCAAGCCTTTGATCGTTACCCTTTCGTCGCCCATGTGCCCAGAGGATTTCGTCCCCTTAATGACACGCGACGGGTAGGCCGACTGGCCGATCGAGCCCGGCTTGCGGACGTTCATCGAACCGTGCGATTCCGGGCCGCGGGAAAAGCCATGACGCTTGATAGTGCCGGCAAAGCCTTTACCTTTCGAGCGGCCGACCACTTCGATCTTGTCGCCATCTGCGAAGACATCGACCTTTATCTGGTCGCCGACCGTAGCCTCAGGCTCTTCCGTAAGACGGAGTTCCTTGAGGATGCGGGTCGGGGGCACACCGCCGCCGGTCTTTTCAAAGTGGCCGCGAAGGGGCTTGGTCACCCTCTTGAGCCGGATCGGATTATCCTCGACCAGCCCAAGCTGAACCGCGTTATAGCCATCCTTTCCGGCAACGCTCTTTGTCTGAACAACGACACATGGGCCTGCCTTGATGACAGTGACCGGGGTCACCGTGCCATCCTCGGCAAAGAGCTGCGTCATTCCGACCTTTCTTCCAATGATTCCACTGATCATAATCACAGTTCCCAGAGTTGCAGAGTTTGTCGAGTTGCAGAGTTAGCAGAAACAACTCTGCAACTCAGTAACTCGATAACTCGGCCAACTAATTCTTACCAAAGGCCTTGATCTCAACGTCCACACCGGCCGGCAGATCAAGCCGCATCAAGCATCGACCGTCTCAGCCGTCGGGTCGAGAATGTCCATCAACCGCTTATGCGTACGGATCTCGAACTGCTCACGCGACTTCTTATCGACGTGCGGCGAGCGAAGCACGGTCCATTTGTTCTTGACCGTCGGAAGCGGGATCGGGCCGGCGAGCCGGGCTCCGGTACGCTTGACCGTCTCGACGATGTTCTTGGTCGATTCGTCAAGAACGCGATGGTCGTAAGCTTTAAGCTTGATGCGAATTTTTTCGTTCAACATAAAATTCAGCGAGCGGTGAGCTGTTAGCAGTGAGCAGACCGTTTCTGCTCACTGCTGACTGCTATCTTATTCAACGATCTCCGAGACGGTTCCGGCACCTACTGTGCGGCCGCCTTCGCGGATAGCGAAGCGGAGTCCCTTTTCCATCGCGATCGGGGCGATCAGTTCGATCTCCATCTGGATGTTATCGCCCGGCATCACCATTTCGACGCCCGTCGGCAGGTTCGCGACTCCCGTCACATCCGTTGTGCGGAAGTAGAACTGCGGACGGTATCCCGTAAAGAACGTGGTGTGGCGGCCGCCTTCTTCTTTTGTCAGGACGTACACCTCGGCCTTGAACTTGGTGTGCGGCGTGATCGAGCCCGGTTTGGCGATGACCTGTCCGCGTTCGATCTCTTTACGCTCAACACCGCGGAGCAGCAGCCCGACGTTGTCGCCTGCCATTCCCGAATCGAGAAGCTTCTTGAACATCTCGACGCCGGTCACGACCGAGTTGCGGGTATCTTTGATACCGACGATCTCGACCGGTTCGTTGACGTTGATGACGCCGCGTTCGATCCTTCCCGTTGCGACCGTGCCGCGGCCCTGAATGGTGAAGATGTCTTCGACCGGCATCAGGAACGGCTTGTCCGTCTCGCGGGCAGGTGTCGGGATGTAGTCATCCACCGCCTGCATCAGTTCGTCGATCTTCGGCTCCCATGCCGGGTCGCCTTCGAGTGCCTTCAGGGCCGAGCCTCTAACGACCGGGATGTCGTCGCCCGGGAACTCGTAGCTTGAGAGAAGCTCACGCACTTCCATCTCGACCAGCTCAAGCAGTTCCTCGTCATCGACCATGTCCACTTTGTTCATGAACACGACCATCGACGGAACACCGACCTGGCGGCCGAGCAGGATGTGCTCGCGGGTCTGCGGCATCGGGCCGTCCGTCGCTGCCACCACTAGAATCGCTCCGTCCATCTGCGCCGCTCCCGTGATCATGTTCTTCACATAGTCAGCGTGGCCCGGGCAGTCAACGTGGGCGTAGTGGCGGTTCGCCGTCTCATATTCAACGTGGGCCGTCGCGATCGTGATACCACGTGCCTTCTCTTCTGGCGCGTTGTCGATCGAATCAAATGCCCGCACGATCATCTTCGGATTGTGCTTCGACATCACCTTCGTGATCGCTGCCGTCAATGTCGTCTTGCCGTGGTCCACGTGCCCAATGGTCCCAATGTTCACGTGCGGCTTGCTCCGGTCGAATTTCTCTTTGCTCATCTTTTCTCCTCAAGTTTTGATGCCGCCCGCAGGCGGAACTCTAAACTAACTACTTGCTCCCTTTACTTTCGCGATGATCTCCTCAGCGACGTTCCTCGGAGCCTCGGCATAACGCTCAAAGTGCATGCTCGAGGTCGCCCGTCCCTGGGTAGCCGAACGGAGGTCGGTCGTATAGCCGAACATCTCTGAAAGCGGGACGAAGGCCGTCACGACCGAGACATTGCCCGGACGCGGTTCCATCTTCTCGATCTGGCCGCGGCGGCGATTAAGGTCGCCATTGACCGCACCCATATATTCTTCCGGCGTCACGACCTCGACCTTCATGATCGGTTCGAGCAGGACCGGCTTTGCCTTTTTCACTGCGTCCTGAAACGCAAGCGAACCGGCGATGTGGAATGAACGCTCGTCCGAGTCAACTTCGTGATACGAACCGAAAACGAGCCTCGCCTTGATATCAACAAGCTCATAGCCTGCAAGGTAACCGCGACGCATCGCGTCCCTGATGCCTTCCGAGACCGGCTTGATGAACTGACGCGGGATCGCTCCGCCTGTGATCTTATCTTCGAAAACAAAGCCTTCGCCCGGTGCGGGCTCGATCTCAAGCTCGACGTGGCCAAACTGGCCGCGGCCGCCGGACTGCTTCTTAAAGATCTCTTTGCCGGGAGCTCCCATCGTAATGGTCTCTCGGTAGGCGACCTGCGGCTTACCGACATTCGCCTCGACGCTGAACTCACGCTTCATGCGGTCAACGATGATCTCAAGGTGAAGTTCGCCCATGCCGGCGATGATGGTCTGGCCCGTTTCGTGGTCGGTAGAAACCTGGAACGACGGGTCTTCCTGAGCGAGGCGGTTAAGCGCGACGCCCATTTTATCCTGGTCAGCACGTGTTTTCGGTTCGACCGCAACACGAACGACCGGATCGGGGAATTCCATCGATTCGAGAATGATCTGTTTCGTTTCGTCCGAGATGGTGTCGCCCGTCGTGACATTCTTCATACCACCGATCGCGACGATCTCGCCTGCCGATGCGGTTTCGACGTCCTCACGCTTATTGGCGTGCATGAGCATCAAACGGCCGACGCGCTCTTTCGTATTCTTGATCGTGTTGTAAACGTAGGAGCCTGAATTGACGGTGCCTGAATAGATGCGGACAAAGGCGAGCTGGCCAAGGTGCTTATCGGCCATCAGCTTGAACACGAGGCCCGAGAACGGTGCCTTCGGGTCTGCCGGACGCGGCTCGGACTCATCGGTCTTGGGGTTAATTCCCTCGACGGCCTCAATATCCAGTGGGCTCGGGAGAAAATCTACAACAGCATCAAGAAGCGTCTGAACGCCTTTGTTCTTAAATGCCGAACCGGTAACGACCGGAACGATCTTGAGCTCGAGCGTGCCCTTGCGAAGCCCCTTGCGGATCTCGTCGGCGGTAACTTCCTCGCCTTCGAGGTACTTCATCATCAGCTCGTCATCAATGCCCGAAACGGCCTCGACAAGCTTTTCACGCCAAGCTTTTGCTGAATCGACGAGATCGGCCGGGATATCGACAACCTCGTACTCCGCTCCCTTGGTCTCATCATTCCAGATTAGGCCCTTCATTTCGATCAGGTCGATGACGCCCTTGAGCTGATCTTCTAAACCGATGGGTATCTGAAGTGCGACGGCATTTGCGCCGAGGCGGGTAAGGATCGAATCAAAACTGCGTTCAAATGAGGCACCTGCACGGTCGAGCTTATTGATGAAGCAAAGACGCGGGACCTTATATTTATCGGCCTGACGCCAAACTGTCTCGGACTGCGGCTCGACACCGGCGACGCCGTCAAAAACGGCGACCGCTCCATCAAGAACACGCAGCGAACGCTCGACCTCCATCGTAAAATCAACGTGGCCCGGCGTATCAATGATATTGATGCGGTGCTCAACGCCATTTCGCTTCCAGAAACAGGTCGTGGCCGCGGATGTGATGGTGATGCCGCGTTCCTGCTCCTGCTCCATCCAGTCCATCGTCGCGGTGCCTTCGTGGACCTCGCCGATCTTGTGCGAAACGCCCGTATAGAAAAGGACGCGCTCGGTCGTCGTGGTCTTGCCCGCGTCGATGTGGGCCATGATCCCGATGTTTCTAAATTTGTCTAAGCTAATGTTAGCCATTTTGGTAAATCGTAAATCGTGAATTGTGAATCGCGGTCGTCTTCTATTAACGATTTACGATTCACGATTCACTAAAATCTATAATGTGCGAACGCCTTGTTCGCCTCGGCCATGCGGTGGACGTCGTCCTTCTTCTTAACAGCTCCGCCGCGGCCCTGAGTTGAATCCAAAAGTTCGCCGACGAGGCGGTCTTTCATTGTCTTTTCGCTTCGGTTACGCGAGTTGCCGACGATCCAGCGGATCGCAAGGGCATAGCGTCGGTCCCGGCTGACCTCAAGCGGCACCTGATATGTGGCACCACCGATACGCCGTGATTTGACCTCAACGGCCGGAGCGACGGTCTCAACGGCTTTCTTGAAGACCTTTAGCGGCTCTTCGCCCGTCTTTTCGCCGATCTTATCCATCGCGCTGTAAAAGATGGCCTCGGCCGTGCTCTTTTTGCCTTCCCACATCATGCCGTTGATGAACTTGGTCACCAGCGTGCTTCCGTAGATCGGATCCGGCAGTATCTCTCGTCGTGTCGCAACTCTTCTTCTTGCCATATTCGTTGATCGTCAATCGTTAATCGTTAATCGTAAATCGTAAATAGTCGCTCTATTCACGATTTACTATTCACAATTCACTATTTCGCTCCCTTCGGACGCTTCGCACCGTACTTCGAACGGGCCTGATTGCGGTTTGCGACGCCTGAGGCGTCGAGCGTTCCGCGAATGACGTGATAACGCACACCCGGAAGATCCTTTACACGGCCGCCGCGGATGAGCACGATCGAGTGCTCCTGCAGGTTGTGGCCGATACCCGGAATGTAGGTCGTCACCTCGATCTGGTTTGTAAGGCGTACACGTGCGACCTTACGAAGTGCCGAGTTCGGCTTCTTCGGTGTCGAGGTGTAAACACGCGTGCAAACTCCACGCTTCTGCGGGTTGGCCTGCAGTGCGGGGCTGGCCGTTTTGTACTTGACCCTCTGGCGTCCTTTGCGAACCAATTGATTTATAGTCGGCATCTTTTTCTTTGCAGCCGGCAAATATCGACCGGCTTTTTCTTAATCAATCGAGGCAATGCGGCAATTTCCGTCAGCCTCTATTTAAAAAGACAAAAGCAATCCGTTACCTGACTCTTGCCGAAACCTGTTCGGCAGTTAGCTCAAGCAGCCAATGCTGATTGAATTAAGGTGATAGCTATGTCCCGAGAAAGCCCGTCTTTGCTGTAGCGTGGCAAATGAAGAGCGGTTCTAAAACCCGCAAAGATCCCCAGGCATCGTTGGTTCGATGCCGTTTACGCAACACTTCCTGACCTGGCTTTCAAACATTCCTGCTCAGCAGACGTAGTCACGAACTGCTAAACCGCCCAGACCGTCAAAGTCCGAAACTTCAGATAGTATGATTTTGGGCAATTTGTGTCAAGTCCAAAGAGAGTCGATTTCGCTTTGTGCTGAACATTTCCGAAAATAAGCCCCGCCGCGGCTTTCAAGTAGTTTCCCGGAAATTTTGCCCGAAGCTTCTGCGGTCCACTCCGAGGCTGCCTGCTGCTGAACTTAGAAAGATAGCTTCGGCTCCTGTGGCGGACTATCTGCCCTAGTTCTCCTTACAGAAATCAAATGGGAATTTCAGTTGTACGCTATAAAGCGATTCTTTGCCGGTGACTGCGAGAGTCGAGGTATTAAGTTTGTCCGTCTTTTCGGCTTCGCGGGCAGCGACTATTTGGGGACAGCTATATGAATGGTCCCAGAAATATCTTTCGGCAATTATTTCACCTGCAGCCCCAAAAGGTACTTTTATGGCAAATGACCCGTCCGATTCCGAATGCGCTTCGACCTCGGCGTAGCTTTCTCTATCCGCCGGTATAAATCGGACCGACGATCGATCAGCGGGCTTGTTGTCGGCATACAGAACCCGCCCCGAAACTTCCATCAGAGGGATCATTTGCGGGATCTGAATATCCAATTTTGTCAAATAGCGGCCCGGCTCTATTACGACGACGCCGGCATCGCTCCGTTTCAAAACCCCCGGGTAGAGGATCGTACCAAACGGTTCCTTTTCGCTGATCTTCCCGTCGCGATTCGCGACCAGATGATATGCGCCTGGCCTTATTTGCTCAAAATCGAAGGATCCGTCTCGCGCAGAACATGCGGAAACCACATATTGGTCCGGAGACAAGTCAATCGGAACCGCCGAAATACAGACACGTTCTAAAGGGACGCCCTCAGCTGAAAGGATCTGGCCAGCGGCCCGTGTGTCGTGTACAAAGGAAAAATCAAGTCCGTAATGTTCATCGCCGATGGAAACACGCCGCCGATTCTTGCCAAGGCCCTCGTCATCAAACCTGTTAGGGTATGTCGTAAATTCACTATGGTAATAATCACCTAGTTTCCACCCCGACGGCGCATCAAAATCAACTGTGTATTCACCACGCGGAAGGTCGTAAATCTCAAAATAGCCCGATTCAAGGACTCGAGTAGTAAAGCTTTTTTGTTTGCCTATAATCTTTATCCGCATCCCGGCAACATTAGGAACATCCCGTCCTGCTTCCATCAGCCTACCCGATAGTCGATTCTTCCCTCTATACCGTTCTAGGTTATCCAGGTATGCGAGGTCGTGGCTCGATCTGTCAATTTGCCCTGAACGTCCGCAAAAACTGACGTGGGTCGTCATTTCCCCGGTAGCCTTCCACTTCCCTGACGAGAGGTCGAATACAGACCTTGGATACGGCTTTCTCAGGTACAGTAGCCACGTTTGGCCAACTGACATTTGTCCGAATGTGTAGGCGCAGTTCACGCCATCACCATTGGAAATGGTGAACCGGTCACCAACTTTAAGATCGCCCTTATACACCTTCTCGATCACCACTACAGTTAAGCCCGGGTCTCGACCGAGTACTTCTTCTCGCGGTGTTGGAGCAGTGCTATCCACTATCCGTCCGATAAATACACTCTCAGAAGAATTGAACTCTTTGTCCTGAGTCGGACGTTCGGCACACGAGCAGGCGAGGACGGCACTTGGTGCAAAGAGGAGAAGTATTGAGGCAAAGATCGTAGCTAAAATCGCGGTTCTCATATGGTTATCGCCTTTGAGCAAAATATTTGAGGTAGCTTACTCCAAAGGCGGGCGTTGTTACAAGATTTTTCTAAAAATGCAGGGTATGCGGAACTCGAGTTTTATTTCTTTGGAGTCGTTGGTACCGGACCATGATCTACCAATAAGTACTACAGAACTCACAGATGGAAGACACAGAAGGCTGCCACATCGGCAGCCCTTGGAATATCGATCGATGGACAACGGGCGGTTAGACGATAAATTATTATGGGCGCCGATTTGGCTCGATCTCCTTGGGGCCAAGATCCCTGATCAGTCGCTTCAGACTCGGGACATATCTGATCTCGAACGATTCGACAAGCAAATTCTCGGGAAGGCATTCGGCACCTGAGTAACCGCATGGCGAATGGGACAGCCCCGGAAAGAGTACGATGTCGATATACATCTTGCCGGTCGTCGAATTTACAACGAAAAACTCCGGAAAATTAGCAGATATGAATCCCGATTTCGTTATCTGGAGTTTGTAAAGGCCGGGAGCAACGGGCAAAGAGAAAATACCGGAGGCACTCGAATCAGTCGATGTTACCGCGCCTGATGCGCTTGTCGCCCGGATCTGAGCACCGGGGACAAGCGCGCCGTTCGGGTCAAATACGTTTCCAGTTAGAACAATTTTGCGGCCGCTACTGTCCGCGACACCTGTGTCGGCAGCCGTAGCTGTAGAAAGAGCAAAAAAAACAAAAAGAAGAATCAACAACCGCATTACTAACCTCTCCCCGTTCCTACCGAAGTTCAATCTAAACCGGTCAAGCGGCGGCGCCGGCTCCCAGGACATCGACGATGGCCTTCCCGATGTCGGCGGGCGACTGGACGACGCGGATGCCGGCGGCCCTGAGCGCTTTCATCTTTTCTTCGGCGGTGCCTTTTCCGCCAGAGATGATAGCACCAGCGTGGCCCATGCGGCGTCCGGGAGGTGCCGTTTGGCCGGCGATGAAGGCGACTATCGGCTTTGTGACGTTATCTTTTGCGTAGGCGGCGGCGTCCTCTTCGGCAGTTCCGCCGATCTCGCCGATCATCACGATCGCATCGGTCTCGTCGTCTTCCTGAAAGAGCCGAAGAGCGTCGGTGTGCGTTGTGCCGATTATCGGGTCGCCGCCGATGCCGATGGCGGTCGATTGGCCGAGGCCGAGGGCGGTCAATTGGCCGACTGCTTCATAAGTTAGCGTTCCCGAACGGGAAACGACGCCGATCCGGCCTTCCTTATGTATATGGCCGGGCATAATGCCGATCTTGCACTTGCCGGGCGAAATGATTCCGGGGCAGTTCGGGCCGATCATCCGTGTCGTACGAGTGCTCAAATACTCATTCGCCTTAACCATATCGGCGACCGGAATTCCCTCGGTGATGCAGACGACCAGCGGCAGGCCCGCATCTGCGGCTTCCATTATCGCGTCCGCGGCAAATGGTGGCGGCACATAAATGACCGAGACGTTCGCTCCGGTTTCTTTTACGGCGTCGGCGACGGTGTTGAATACGGGAATGCCCTCGTGGGTAGTCCCGCCCTTGCCGGGCGTTACGCCGCCAACGACGTTCGTGCCGTAATCACGCATCTGCAGCGTGTGAAAGGTGCCCTCTTTACCGGTGATGCCCTGAACGATCAGGCGCGTGTTCTTATCAACTAAGACTGCCAAAATGCAATTCTCCTGGTTTGCGAAACAGAGTTAAAACAAAAAGGCAGTATAGCACGACCGCCATTTTGTTACACAAACCCTGATCACCGGCCTTGCAACGCGGAAAAGGACTTTACGGGAAACCGATCACGTATAGGTAAATGCTTTTTACAAAAATTTAACATGGACAAACACCTAATGTTTTTGTTATCTTGTATATGAAGCGATTTTGCTTCAAATCTCCCATCCCGGTCACGCTCTCACTCAGCAAGCCAATAGTTTGAGGTATATCCGCGATGAACAAATTTTTCCATCCGATGAGGATCTCTGCATTCTCTCGCAAAATCGGCCTTTCTTTCGCCTGCGTTATTATTTTCGCAGTTTCCGCAATTGGTCAAACAACGACCTTTGCCCAGTTTCTCGAGCAGTTCGGAACACAGGATTTCGTTGTTGTCAACAACGGAACGAACGCGACTCTTTCTCATGTGCCGGGAGGTTCGCCGGTTTTCTTTATTTATCAGAACATTGCCGGACTGCCTCCGTCACTTCAGGGCATTCAGTTTGCACGCCTCTATGTAACAACAACGACGACCCTGCCCGGCAGTTCGAGCGGCGGCACCGTCAACCAGCCTCTCAATCAGGTGACGATCATCGAGGTCATCCGGGACACGCCCGCACCTCCCGGAACAGGCGGTGGCGACAGAACCAATTTGCTGACCGCAGTCTTTTCGCCAAACGTCCAAAACCCATTGATGACGGGATCTGACGGCGGAAACGCGGCGAATATCTCAGCAACCACGCCGGATCACACGGTCGTTTATGGGTCGCATTTCCTTTCGTTTGCGGCAACTACACAGCGAAATCTCGCTTTTAGCTTCTCCTCCGTTTCGCCAAGTTTTTCACTTGGAGCCGGTAGCTTTCTGCAGGGAATGACTGCGGCTGCCTCCGGAACCTTCGCTTCCAGTCCTGTACCGATCTATGCAGTGCCTTCGTCGGCCGGTGTTTCGGTCGCGGGCAGAGTTTTAGATAGTTCGGGACGCGGCATCAGCAATGCCGAGGTCGTGCTTGTCGATCAAGAGGGAGCAAGCCACATCCTAAGAACGAGCTCGTTTGGACACTTTGAATTCGAAGGGCTTGCGGCCGGTCAATCGGTTATTGTGACGGTAAATTCTAAGCGCCATCGATTTGAGACCCGCTTCGTCGAACTCAACGACAACATCGACGGTCTCGACATCACTCCGATCGACGATGGGTCGAGATAGGTGAACTCAACCATGAGGATTCGGAGGCTGTCTGAAAAGGCGGCCTCTTTTTTTTGTCGCAAATTCCCGAACCTTTTTGAACGAACTGACGTTATACATTGCGACAGACATCCGGATCAACAGAAAAGCCCGACACGATGAGGCAGCTATATTCCTTTTATTTTGACGCTTTTTGGATCGCACTGAAATCGATCCTTGAGCACAAGCTTCGGGCTTTGCTGACGCTCGTCGGCATCATTATTGGTGTGGCGGCGGTGATCGTGGTCGGGGCGTCGATCGCGGGCCTGAAGACCTACGTGATCGACCAGGTCTCGAAGGTGCTCGGTTCGAACCACTTCATGATGACGCGGATGGCGAGCATGGGCGACATGTCCGATGAAGAATATGAACGAAAGAACCGCTTGAATAAGGACGTAACCTGGGAAGAATACGAGTATATTCGCGACAATTGCCGGCTTTGCAGCTACGTCGGGGCGCAGATGAACGCCGGCACCGATCTTCAGGTCGGCACCGTCGAGATGCCGTCGGTCCGCATCATGGGCGTTACCGACAATATGTATGAGATCGAGGACAAGACGCTGACCGCCGGCCGATTCTTTTCAAAAGAAGAGGTCGAGCGCTCGGCCCGGGTGGCCGTTATCGGGTCCGATGTTGTCGAGCGGTTCTTTGAGTTCAAGTCGCCGATAGGTGAGGAGATCCGCATCCGGGGCGTTCCCGTAACCATAATCGGCGTTGAGCAGAAGCGCGGGTCGTTCTTTGGGCAATCGCAGGACCGCCACCTTTATATACCGATCACGCTGCACAACCAGATCTTTAACCGGACGGGCGGCATTCAGGTCCACGGAAAGACCATCGAGAAGGAGACCTTCAAGCCGGCGATCGACGAGGCGCATCTGCTGCTTAGAAATAAGAGGCAGCTTCTCGGTTCAGATGAGGACACATTCAGCGTGGTCAATGTTGATGAATTTAACTCGACAATGGACCAGGTGACCGGAGCGATCGCGGCGGTCGTTATACCGATAACGCTGATCATTCTCGTCGTCGGGGGCATCGTCGTGATGAACATCATGCTTGTCTCGGTGACGGAGCGGACATTCGAGGTCGGCCTGAGAAAGGCGATCGGTGCGACGCGCAACCAGATAATGCTGCAGTTCCTGATCGAATCGGCCTTGCTTTGCGTTGTCGGCGGTCTGCTCGGACTGCTGCTTGCGGTCGGTGCAACCCAGCTCGTCGGCTTTCTGCTGAGCATGACAATGACGATAACCCCGTTTTATGTCGTGCTCTCGATCGCCGTCTCGAGCGGCATCGGAATTCTCGCCGGGCTTTATCCGGCATGGAAGGCGTCAAGGCTCGACCCGATCGTCGCCCTGACGAAGAACTAAGCGTATGAGTATCTCAGCATCATTACCGGTCGAAGTTCTGAAGATGGCCTATGACAGCGTCATGGGCAACAAATTTCGCTCATTTCTGACGATACTCGGCATTGTGGTCGGCATCTTGACGGCGATAGTCGTCGCTTCGATCCTGACCGGAATGAGGAGCAACATCGTTTCGATGTTTGAGGAATACGGCACGAACAACATCTATCTTTTCCATCTTTCGACCGGCTTTGGCCCGAGCAACCGCGATGAACGGAACCGCAAGCCGCTGACCATCGACGACGCAAACGCCATTGTCGCGCAGTCCTCAACGATGCAGGATGTGGCTTCGGTAGCCGTAAACATCGGTTCGTGGGGCACGGGCTTTGACGACAACATGATCTACCGGGACAAGAATTACCGGTGGGCACTGACCGATGGCGTTACGCCGAACTATGCAGATATTGCCAACGTCAGCATGCGGAACGGCCGCTGGCTGACCGAGCTCGATAATTTCGAACGGCGAAACGTCCTCGTTGTCGGGATAAGTGCGGTCGAGGCATTATTTGACGGCGACCCCGACGAAGCCCTCGGCAAGACGATCCGAATGAACGGAATGTCTTGGGAGATCGTCGGCGTTCTGGAAAAGCGAAAGACGGGCTTTTTTGGCGAGAATGAAGAGGACCGGAAGATCTTTTTGCCGTTCCGCACGGCCCGCAAGGTCGCCCCGACGCGCGATGCCGTGCTGCACATTGCACAGGCAAAGAACGGAATGATCAAAGAGGCGGTCGAAGAGATCGAGGGCATTCTGCGCGTAAGGCGAGACGTGAAATTCGGCGCTCCGAACGACTTTGACATCAAGACGGCCGACGACTTTATGCGGCAGTTTGACGGCATGCTCGCCGGCATTGGTGCCGCCGCGATCGCCATCTCGATGCTCGGGCTGCTGGTCGGCGGCATCGGCGTGATGAACATCATGCTCGTCTCGGTAACCGAACGCACGAAAGAGATCGGCATCCGCAAAGCGATCGGTGCGACGCGGTCCGCGATCGTTTTTCAGTTTCTATCTGAGGCGATGGCTCTTACGCTGCTCGGCGGCGTTATCGGCGTCGTACTTTCGCTCGCGATAAGTAATCTTTTGATGCTCCTTGTGCCCTCGATGCCGGCAACGGTCGAGCCCTGGATGATCATCACCTCGCTCACTGTCTCGGTCCTCATCGGCCTCGTCTTCGGCGTACTCCCCGCGAGAAAAGCCGCCAAACTCGACCCGATCGAAGCCCTGCGGTACGAATAAGGATCAGGGACAGGAAACGCGGGTAAATGGATAATCAATGCCGGCGGGCTTACCGTCGTTCGTGCCCTCAATGCGGGCGGTGAGTTTCTCGCCCTCGCGGCGGTAGATGATCCGTTGCGGGAAGTCGTGTTCGGGATTCTCAAATACAGCTTCGGCGGCCGAGATCTTTACAAGCTTGAAGAATGTCTCAGCAGCGTTCTGAGAAGGCTTGGCGACGTAAAAGACATCACCGTCCTTTTCGATCAGGCGGGTGAATTCCCAATTGGCCAACTTCCCCGCTCGCACTGTCCGAGCCATCCCGAGCATTACGCCACCGACCGGCTTCGTCCACTGCTCATGTACGACCCGCTCACGGGCTGTGTCATTTATCTCCCAGCATCCTGCGATCCACGAGACCGAGCTGACAGTGGGGGCCGCCGTGGCGGTATCGGCCGGCATCGGACTGAAGCCATCGACCTTAAACATCCATACGTCATCTTTGCGGAGGCCTACCACGACAAACTTCCCTTTGCCGACACCTATCTGCGAGCCTTGCTTGTTGAACGTTCGGATGGTGTAAATACCGACGTCATACGCCATTGCGCTTTCGGCCTTTCGCTGGACGATCTCGAACGCGATCGTAAGCCTTGCTTCGCGCTGCCTAATTGAATCGAAAAATCGGGCAAAGTTCGCAGCGATCCCGTCAATGCCGATCTGTACGTTCTGTCCCGGGACGAGGTAGGCCGCGTCCGAGGTATAAATATCCTTGAACGCACCGGCATCGAGGTCGCGATATGCTTTGCTGAATCTCTGGTATACCTCATCGAGACCGGCGTGTTTCGGTACCCCTGCTGCCAGGGTCAACTCGTCCGTGACATTGACCTGAGCCTCAACGGCCGATGCCGTTCCGATAAAAAATAGAGCGATAAACAAAAATGCGTATCTCATCGAACACCTCATTTCGTCGATCAACCTAACTCTGCCGTTTGCAGATAGTCGGGAACCATCACATCCCAACCAAAGCGATCGCGGATGTGCTCGGCCATCGCTTCGGCGGCCTCGGGTTCGCCGTGGGTCGTGAAGATCTTTTTCGGCCGGTTTGGCAAACCTTCGAGCCACTGGAGCACGGCCTTCCAGTCGGCGTGGGCTGAAAAGCCTTCGACCTTCTCGACGCGGCAATTTACCGGGACCCATTGCTTCATTATCTTGACCTCGCGTTCGCCGTCCTGAATGCGGCGGCCGGTCGTCCCGGCTGCCTGAAAGCCGACGAATACTACGGTCGCGTTCTCGTCGGGAAGCATTCTGATCGCGTGGTGAAGAATTCGCCCGCCGGTCATCATCCCGGAGGCCGAAACGATTATCCGCGCGCCTTTCATATTGTTTACCTTCTTCGATTCGTCGCGTGAGGAGGCGGTCGTCATCGAAGCGGTTCGGAGCGGATGCCGTTTTGTATTGAGGATCGATGCGTATTCTTCGTCGTGCTCTTCGGTCCAGCGGGCGTAGACCTGAGTTGCCTGGGCGGCCATCGGCGAATCGACAACGACCGGGAGGATCGGGATACGCTTTTCGTCTTCGAGCTCGCGGATCAGGTAAAGCACCTCCTGCGTTCGTCCAACGGCGAAGGCCGGGATCAGGATCGGCCCGCCGCGTTCGGCGGCTTCATTTATGATCCGCGCCATCTGCGTTGCGGAATCAACATCGCCGTGCAAACGGTTTCCGTAGGTCGATTCGACCATCAGGTAATCGCAGGCCGGCGGCGGAGCGGGGTCTTTCACGATCGGCTGATCGTAGTGGCCAAGATCGCCGGAGAAAAGAAAGCGGAGCGGCCCGCCGCCCTCGCCCGCACCATCTATCTCAAGAAGCACGAGGCTCGCTCCCATGATGTGCCCAGCGACGAGAAAGCTTGCCCTGATGCCGGGTGCGACCTCGACGGGGACACCGTCGTTTGCGACGGTATTGAGAAGCTTCAAGGTATCGCGTGCGTCGTTCTCGTCATAGAGTGGAAGTGCCGGCGTGTGCGTCGTCAGCTTGTGGCGGTTGCGGTAATCGGCTTCCTCTTCCTGAAGCCTGGCCGAATCGGGAAGCAAGATCTTCAGTAGATCGCCGGTTCCCTTTGATGTGTAGATCGGTTTGTCGTAGCCGAGCCGGACGACCCGCGGCAGATAGCCGGTGTGGTCGATGTGGGCGTGGGTAATGATGACAGCGTCCAGCGATTCGGGCTCGAAAGGCGGCGGCTGCCAGTTACGCTCGCGGAGTTCTTTGAAGCCCTGAAAGAGCCCGCAATCAACGAGCACTTTCTTGCCGTCGTGCTCAATTAAGTACTTGGAACCGGTGACCGTGCCGACGCCGCCGTAGAAGCTTATCTTTGCCATCGGCTAAAAATGTAGCACAGGTTTTGCCGATCGGCCGCGCACGATCGCGGCCGGGCTAGTTCAAATAATCTCGATCAACAGTGAAGATCGTTCCCGTGTCGCCGGTCTTTTCCTGAAGCCTACGCTGCCGTGCGGCCCTAAGCAGATGTTCGGCCGAGTCGCCGTCCGTCCCGAACGTCGCCGCACCGAAGTTGAGCCAGACCTTGATCTCCTCATCCTCTGAGGCCTCGAACGGCATCGGCAATAGCGCATCTTTGATACGCGACGCGATCTCCGCGGCGACCACGGCATTTGCGGTCGGCAGCACGATATTGAATTCGTCTGAGCCCGACCGCGTCACGAGATCCATCTGCCGAAGCTGCGACTGAATGATATCGGCAACGAACTGAACAAGCCGGTCTCCGGTCGCATGGCCGAAATTTTTGCAGATCTCCTCGAAGTCCCTTATGTCGATCGAGAGGACCGACAGCGGACGCTCGTCTTTCATCCGGGCAGATTCGGCCACCTGATTTTCAAGCACGACGAAGAATGCTCGTTCGTTTGGAAGGCTCGTCTGCGGATCGGAAAACGCTGAAGAAAGCGAACCGCCGATGTCGTCGTCATCGAAAACGCACGTTGCGACCGTGACCTCATCCGGCTCGGCCAAACCAGTGGCCACGCCGCGGCGGCGCAGTGCGGCGAACCAGCCGACGGCGTAAATTGCCGAGAGCCCGACCAGGATCGCCGTCTTGAGAAACATCGAAAGGCCGGAGACCGCGATGACAAATGTGATCGCCGGGGCGACCAACCCGAAGAGCAGCAGAGCGAACTGTGCCCGGTCTAATTCGGTTGCGGATGAGTTGTTGGGCTTGGTTCCTGTGGACATTTTCCAATTGACCGACGCGGCAAAAAAGATGGGGTGGAGCAAGCGGTGGGTCGCCCAACTCAGAGCTTACGCGAGACCGCATCGCGCGTCAATGGTCTGAGCAACCGGCAAAGCCGCAAGATCGGGGATTTTACCGCAGTTTTTGGCCTAAAAAAATATTTCAAAAAACGTGCTTTTGGGGGCTTTGGGGGTTGACTATGGGCTAACGTATTCCTATAGTGACGTTTGCCGTGAAATTGATCGTTTCAGGGCAAACTGCTACGGCAGGAACTTAGTTTAGAAACAGGATAGATAATCTCTTTAGAAGACAGGAGATCTTGCAAGATATGAAGAAGGTTTTTGCTCTTTCAACCGTAATCGCACTTGGCGCAATTGGTATGGCTTGTGGTGATGCTGCCCCGGCAAACAACACCGCGACCAACGCAAACGCAAATCGCGCTAACACGAACATGACTTCGAACACGACGTCAAACACCACCAGCTCGAACACGACGTCGAACTCGACTTCGAACACCACTTCGAACACGACCTCGAACTCGACTTCGAACACTTCGGCAAACAGCACGGCAAATGCAAACAAGCCGGCCAACGCCAATACGAACGCGAAGTAAGTTTTCCTTACCGGAAGACCTTGAAGCACCGAACGGGTGATCCCGCTCGGTGCTTTTCATTTTGGGTGGCCTTTAGCTCCCCGAGGACGGCACTTTCGTTACAGACGGGCGTTGGTCAAATAGCGAATTTCGCGTTTTTCGGGTTGACTAACGGGGCATTGATTACTATATTGACGTTTGTTCCATAATACTGCTTGTTATTGGAACGTCTCCGGACGTTTTATTGTCCGGCGAAAATATAGGTTAAATTTAATCTTTGAAGAAGACAGGAGAAGAATTTCAAATGAAGAAAGTTATCGGACTTACGATCCTTTTGGCAATGGGCGCTCTCGGTATGGCCTGCGGCGATGCCGGAACTGCCAACAACTCGGCAGCAAATGCTAACAAAGCAGTTGCTAACGCAATGAACTCGGCTGCTAATGCAATGAACTCGGCTGCTAATGCTGCCCAGACCGCTGCAAACACAGTTGCTAATGCTGCGAACACGGCTGCTAATGCAGCTTCGAACGCTACTAACGCAATGGCTAACAAGCCGGCTGCCAACACCACCAGCAACGCTAACACCAACGCTAACAAATAAGCGTTAGTTTAGCTCTAGACCGAAAAGCACCTCGTTCCTAGGACGGGGTGCTTTTCATTTTGCCGTTACCTTGCGTGAGCTTAACCCAGCAGTTCGGAAAGCTCCTCCGGAGCTGTCACCGGCCGCTTGCAGACAAATCCTTCGCAAACATACGCGGCCGCATTTCCGTCAACGCTGGTGCGTCCTCTTAGAAGCGGAACTTCATCGCCGACCGTTTCGCCCGAGATCGCCGCGACCTTCATAGGCCTGTATTCGCGCCAGAGCTCAGCGGTAAGTTGGCTTACATTTTCCCCGACTAGAGCAACCTCTTTCGTTTCGCCGAGCGCGAACTCAAGTGTCGCCAATGCCCGACCAAAGCCATTCGGGAAGCGGCGGATCTGCCCGGACATCAACCTCAGCACGGTCATCGCGAACCGTTCGTATTTCTCTTCGCCGGTGAACTTCGCCAGCTTGATGAGCACGTCGGCCGCGACCGAATTGCCAGAGGGTGTTGCGTTGTCGTTAAAGTCCTTGTTACGAACGATCAGTTCTTCATGGTCATTCGACGTAAAAAAGAATCCGCCATTCTCCGGATCCCAAAACTCGGTGATCATCATCTCCGCAAGCCGGCGAGCTTCGCTGAAGTACCACACATCACCTGAGACCTGATATAGATCAAGCAGGCCGTCGGCAAGATTCGCGTAGTCCTCAACGTAGCCGTTGAGCTTCGCCTTGCCGTCCTTCCAGGTGCGGAGCACGCGGCCGTCGCTGACCAATTCCTTTAGGAGAAAATCGGCATTCGCTTTGGCGGCCGTAAGATATTCACCGTTACCGAGCACGGCCGCCGCCTCGGCAAAGGCGGCGAGCATTAGCCCGTTCCACGCGGTCAGTACCTTTTCATCGCGGAAAGGCTTGATGCGCTTCTCGCGTTCGGTAAAGAGTTTTTCTTTGCTTCGCTCGATAACCGCCTGCAATTCAGTTTCTGAGAGGCCAAGAGCCGCGGCCGTCTCTTCGGGAGCGTTCTTGATGTTGGGAATGTTGTGCCCCTCAAAGTTACCTTCGGCGGTTACATCGTAGTAAAGGCAGAACACGCGGGCGTCGTCCTCGCCGAGAATTTCGACGATCTCCTCCGGCGTCCAGACAAAGAACTTCCCTTCTTCGCCTTCGCTGTCGGCGTCCTGTGTCGAGTAAAAGCCGCCCTCTGGGCCGATCATCTCGCGGCGGACGTATTCAAGTGTTTCTTCGGCTATACGACGGAAGAAGTCATCCTTCGTTATCTGATAAAGATGAAGGTAAATGCGGATCAGCTGGGCATTGTCATACAGCATCTTCTCAAAGTGCGGCACAAGCCAGATAGCATCGACCGCGTATCGGTGAAACCCGCCGCCGAGCTGATCATAAATGCCGCCCTTCGCCATTTTTTCGGCGGTGTGCTTCACGATCGAGAGGGCGTTCTCGTTGCCGGTCCGCTTCCAGTAGCGAAGCAGAAACTCCATCGACATCGCCGCGGGAAACTTCGGTGCTCCGCCGAAGCCTCCGTTTTTTGCGTCGAATGACCGGACGAAGCTCGCAAAGGCGACATCGAGCAATTCGTTGCTCACGCCAGCTCCTGCCGGATCCGCGATCGACAGTTTTCGCAGCTCGCCGAGTATCTCGAAAGCCGAGCCCATAAGCTCATCGCGGCGTTCACGCCAAGCCTCGGCGATGCTCTCGAGGAGCTGCGGCCAGCTCGGCATTCCGTATCGCGGGTTTGGCGGGAAATATGTTCCGCCAAAGAAGGGCATCTTCTCGGGCGTGATGAAGACGTTCATCGGCCAGCCGCCGCGGCCGGTCGTCAGCTGAACGAAGTTCATATAGATCTGATCAACGTCGGGACGCTCTTCCATATCGACCTTGATGTTGATGAAGTGCTCGTTCTGGATCGCGGCAACCGCTTCGTCCTCGAACGATTCGTGCTCCATCACATGGCACCAATGGCACGCCGAATAGCCAATGCTGACCAGGATAGGCTTGTCCTCAGCCTTTGCTCGCTCGAAAGCCTCCTCGCCCCAGGGATACCAATCAACGGGGTTATGAGCGTGCTGGAGCAAATAAGGGCTACTTTCGTTAATGAGTTTGTTCGTGTATGTTTGCGGTTTCTGCATAGTGATCTTGTTAGTGCGTTGGGCCAATTCTGCTATACTTCCGGCAATCGGAAAAAAATGGACTTGCCGAACGGATTATTGAACCTTTATGAAAAGGATAGTTCTTCGCCTCGGGCCGCGACAAGGGCGACCGGCACAAAGGGCGAGAAACTTGCCGCCGAGTTTCTTGAATCGCTCGGGCATCGGCTCGTTGCCCGGAACTTCACCGCCCCGATCGGCCGAAACTCGAAAGGCGTCCAGGTCCGTGGTGAAATAGACCTGATCACGCTTGATGGCGAGACGATCTGTTTTATCGAGGTAAAGACCCGCGGGAGCGAAGACCTCGCCGGGCCGTTGGCTGCAATTGACCTGCAAAAACAGCGGATCATTACACGGACAGCACTTGTTTACCGGCGTATTTTCGGCGTGTTTGAGATGTCGTATCGGTTCGATGGATTGACCGTCATCAATCGGCCAAACGAGCCGCCGCAGATCGAGCATTTTCCGGGCCTTTGGACCGAGCAGCGTTTCAAGAAGAAGCGTTGGCTTTAGGATCCTTCGGTCGGATTTTAATGAACACTTTGCGGCGGCCGGTCGTAAAGTTTAAGACACACGTTTTAGTTCAACATTCGGAGACAGATATGAAAAGAACATTGGTATTTCTTGCGATAACGCTATCACTTGCCGCATTTGCGGTGGCACAGCAACCACCGCTTATTGACCGTGAGATCTTTTTTGACAACCCGGAGTACTCCGGTGCACAGATCTCGCCCGACGGGAAATATATCTCTTTCATCAAGCCGCTCAGCGGGACGATGAACGTTTGGGTCAAAGGCATTAGCGAACCATTTTCGGCCGCTCGCCCTATGACGAACGACCAGAAACGGCCCGTTCGTTCCTACTTCTGGTCGCGCGACGGGAAATTCATTTTGTTCGTTCAGGACGATGGCGGCGACGAGAACTTCAACGTTTACGCCGTCAACCCGATGGACAAACCGGCCGCGGGCTCGCCGGTCCCGGCCGCTCGCAACATCACCGCCGCACAGGGCGTAAGGGCGATCATCCAGCACGTGCCGGATTCGGACCCGGATGCCATCTATGTCGGGCTCAACGAACGCGACAAAGCGTGGCACGACCTCTACAAAGTAAAGATCTCGACCGGCGAACGGACGCTGATCAGCGAGAACAAAGATCGCTTGCAGCAGATGGTCTTTGACCACGCCGACAAACTCCGGATGGCCGTCCGCTCTGCACAGAACGGCGATACCGAACTTTTACGCGTTGATGCCGACGGCAAAACGACCAAGATCTATGACTGCAACGCATTCGAGGACTGCGGCCCGGTCGCATTCCACAAGGACAACAAGCGGGTGTATATCCGTACGAACAAGGGTTCGCTGGACCTGATCGAGCTGGCATTGCTGGACGTCGCGACCGGCAAGGTCGAAAAGGTCGAGGGCGATCCGCTCGGCAAGGTCGATCTTGACGGCGTCAATTTTTCGAGCGTCACGAAGGACATCGTCGCGACCGTTTACTACGACGACAAACCGCGTATCTATTTCAAGGACAAGAAATACGAGAAGTATTACAACGACATAAAGAAGCGGCTCGGCGACCGCGAGATCAACTTCCAGTCGGCGACCAGCGATGAAAAGAAGTTCATCGTCGTCAGCACAAGTGACGTCGATCCGGGAACGGTCTGGGTCTATGACACCAAGAGCAAAGACCTCTCGACGCTTTATCAGGTCCGCGAAAAGCTGGACCGTTCCGCTCTTTCGCCGATGACTCCGATCCGCTACAGATCCTCGGACGGGCTCGAGATCCAGGCCTATTTGACCTTGCCGAAGGGGCTACCAGCAAAGAATCTGCCGCTAGTCGTCAATCCGCACGGTGGTCCTTGGGGACGCGATACGTGGGGTTATGATACCTACGCACAGTTTCTGGCAAACCGCGGTTATGCCGTGCTGCAGCCGAACTTCCGTGCCTCGACCGGCTTTGGAAAGAAATTCCTTAATGCCGGTAACAACGAATGGGGCGAGAAGATGCAGGACGATATCACCTGGGGCGTAAAGCATCTGGTCGATCAAGGAATCGTCGATGCGAAACGCGTCGGCATCATGGGCGGAAGCTACGGAGGCTATGCGGCACTTGCGGGCGTAACGTTCACGCCGGATGTTTATGCCGCATCGGTGGCGATCGTGCCGCCTTCGAACTTGCAGACGCTGCTTGATTCGATCCCGCCCTATTGGGAAGCTATCCGAGAGACGTTTTACAAGCGGATGGGCGACCCGCGAACACCGGAAGGCATCGCTCAGATGAAGCGGCAGTCGCCGCACCTCCACGCGGACAAGATCAAGACGCCGTTGATGATAGTTCAAGGTGCCAACGACCCGCGGGTGAAGCAACGTGAGTCTGACCAGATCGTCATCGCACTCCGCGACCGCAAGTATCCGGTCGAGTACATCCTCGCACCGGATGAAGGCCATGGATTTGCCCGGCCGGTCAACAACATGGCGATGATCGCCGCGGCTGAAAAGTTCCTTGCCAAGCACCTTGGCGGGCGGTATCAGACGACAATGACGCCGGAGGTCGCTAAGCGGCTTGGCGAGATCACGGTCGATGTTTCGAAAGTGACGGTTGCCGATCCGGGCACATCGGGCGGTTCTACCGGCTCAGGAAGCCTCAGCGGCAAATGGACGATGACGGTCGATGCCGGCGGGCAACTTATCGACCTGAATCTTGAGATCACGCAAGCCGATAACGACTTCACCGGCACGATGGCATCGCCGGTCGGCGGCGGCAAGATCGAGAAAGGCAAGGTCGATGGGAACAAGGTGACCGGCACCATCCAGGCCGATGTCCAGGGCAGCCCGACCACGATCGAGATGTCCGGAACACTTGAGGGCCACACGATTAAGGGCACGCTCAACGTCCCCGGCTTCGGGACGCTTCCCTTCACCGCGGCCCGGCCTAAGTAGCCTAGCCGAAAAAAGGAAAGAGCCCGGGACGCGTAAGTCGCCGGGCTCTTCTCATTTTGGGTGAACAGACTTACCTTATCTGCCAGGTCGTTCCGATAGTGAACGAACGCCCACGTGCCGGGGCAAAAACGAACTGCTCACTGTAAAAGCGGTCGAAGAGGTTTGAGACTCCGAGGTTGACGGAAAAGTTGAACCGTTCCTTTCGGAAGATATATCCGCCGCTCACGTTGTGCGTCACGAATCCCGGTTCCGGACCGCCGTTGCCGCCCTGGAATATCGGCAAGAGAAACGCCGGCGAGAGCCTGTCCTGAGTTACGACGATACGAGCGTTGTAGTCCATATAGTAATTCTTCAGGAAGTTCTGCCAACGGAACCCGGCATTGGTCCGAAGCGGGCTGATGATGTCGAGCGGTACGTCCTCATCAAGGTCATCGCCCCGAAGATAGCTGAAATTTCCGTAAGGTGTCAGATACCCGAGGCTGATCTTGATCGGGGCTTCGATCTCGGCCTCAAGGCCCTGAATGCGGGCACTGCGGACGTTCTGAGTTTGGAAGACCGGTATCGGCTGCTGCGGTGCCGGCCGCGGGAGAACGATCGGCATTCCGTTGCGGTCGAGTGCGGTCTGGGTCGCGAGGAAATTCTGGTACCGGTTGTTGAAATAGGTCACCGAGCCGGAAAAACGCGACGTCTTGAACCGCACGGTCGCGTCGAAATTTACGCCAGTCTCGGGGTCGAGGTTCGGATTACCGACCAAAAAGCCGCCGACCGAGCCAAAGTCCGTAAAGAACCGCTCGAAGATGTTAGGCGTCCGGAATGACCGTCCGACCCTTGCCGAGAGATTGAGGTTCGGGTTGACGACAAAGACAAGCCCCACATCGCCCGTCACCGCTGAATTATCGACCGAGAGCCCCGAGGTCAGGCCGTCGAGACTGAGGTCTTCGATCTGGCTCGGCGTCAGCGACCCGGGCAGCGAGAACTCCGCCGTCGGCTCGGCCGATGTCCTGAACCGGTCAAAGCGAATGCCGGCGACGGCCTTCAGCCGCTTTGTTATCCGTATCTCGCCTTGAGCGAAAGCGGCGATGTTCGAGAGCGATGCATCCGGGACGCTCCGCGAGGTTGAGACGTTTCGGTTCGGTGAGGCCGGTGTCGTTGCCGTTATGAAAAGCCGGCGGTCCGAATTGAAATCGTTAAAGTAGCTCGCTCCGGCGATCAGGTTCACCCGAGTGCCGAAGATCCAGTCGGTCTGAACATCAAACCCTGTGCTGTCCGTGTCAGTGATGGTTTCGCTGAACTGATATTGTCCGGGAAAGAACGGCAAGACCGGCGGGACGGTCAGGATATTCGTGAAGTTCCGGTTCTGGGTCTGATAGTGTCCCATTACCGAAACACGCTGCAGGTTCTTGGTGATGGCAGCAACATCGTAGCGGCCGCTGAACTTATCGCGGTTTGAGAACGGGAAGAACCCGTTGAACACTCCGACAAGCGTCGGCGACCCGATATTCGACGCCCGACGCCGTTCATAATTGAGCTTGAGCGTGTTCGTCTCGTTTATAAAGAAACGCCCGGTCGCCTGCGTATTTCCGCCATGCGACTGCGAGTTGAGCACTTCGCCGTCTGCGGTCACGCCGTCGATCACACGGCCGGCCGGATCGCCGGTCGAATAATTGCCATATCGCTCGAGCGACTGAGCTACCCTGAATGCAAAGAACTTGCTCGCACCCGTAACGGCGAGATTGCCGCGGCGGCCGGACTCATTCGAGCTGTAGAACGTATCGAGAGCGGCACCGAATCGGAATCCGCTATCGCGGCGTGTCGGCGTGTCCTTGGTGATGATATTGATCGTACCGGCGAGGGCATCGGTTCCATAAAGCACCGAACCGCTTCCGCGGACCACCTCGATCGATTCGATCTGAGAGGTCTCGACAAGTCCGCCCTCGACCCCCGATTGGCTGGTCGAGGTTCGGGAATTGTTGAGCCTCTCACCGTCCACGAGGATAAGGACGCGATTGCTGTCGAGCCCGCGAATACGCGGCCGCACCTGAAATGCGCCTTCGTTGACGGTCGAAGTTCCCGGAAGTGTCCGGAAGACATCGCCGAGCGTGTTGATGCCCTTGCGGGCGATCTCTTCACTGCCAAGGACACTGACCGGAACCGGGGTTTCCTCTGAGGAGATCTGCGTCCGGGCCGCGGTGACCGTTACGGATTCATTTATCGTGCCCAGGTCGAGAACGATCTCGGAATCGATGGCCGCTCCATTGCCGGCAAGCGAAACGAGTTTGTCCGGGAAGCCGGCGGCTGAAACGACCACGCGTAGCTCACCTTCAACCGCGAGTTCGAACTCGGCCACGCCGGTCTCGCCGGTAACGGCCGTACGGGTCGCCCCGGAGCGCGTGGTTATCTTAACGGTGGCACCGGAAACGACCGCTCCGGCCGAGTCCTTGACGGTAATACTTATCCGGCCCGTCTCCTGTGCCTGGACCGGAACGACGACCAAACCGGCAAGAAGAAGTACGCCGGCGAAAAGAGTAAGAATGCGACCACGAATTGAGAGGATGATGTCCATAAAGAAGCCCTTATAATGAAGATAGGAACGATTTCGCTCGTTCGTAGTCTACGGAATCAAAGCATGAAACAATTCATTAGCATTAATTACACTGCTACCATGCCCAAATTAGTGTTGCTGATGTTTGAAACGAATCGCTGAGCCAAGCGGGAAAACGCCCCCCACGACGCCAAGTTCCGGCGACGCTCAAGCAAAGCCTAAGGACATTCTCGAGAGATCTATCTTTGGCTGCGGGGCTGTTTGCTGTCGGTCAGGATCACGAAATCGCCGAGGCCGTTGTGTTTGGCCGGGTCGAAGGTACGGAAATTCTCTTCGTAACGCATGGTTACGACCAGGGACTTCGCCTTTGATCTATATTTGGCGAGCTTTTCGATGGTACCGAGCCGCGACTCGGTATGGAATCCGCCGTTGAGGTGAACTACGAGCGAGCCCTTGTGCTCTTTCAGGGCCTTGGCGACCCAATATGCCATCGTCGCGTCCCAGAGCGTTTGCGAATATAACATGGGGCTGACGGGCTGCGTGGAGTCGTGGATCTTGCCCATCAATGCGTTGAACTTTTTAGAATATGCTTCCGAAGGCTCGCCAAACGGGAGCGGAGCAAGCCATTTCTTCGCTTCGGGCGAAAGCGAGAGAACAGAATCTTTGCCGAGCCGGGCGACCATGTTGACGTATCGCCGCGGAGCATTTGCTGCGATCACGGGCAGCCGCTTCTCTTTTGCGAGCTCGACCAGCGGCCGGTAGTCGGTCTTATAGTTGTTCCAGGGACGCGAACTACGGAGGAAGTGATCCTCGGTGATCCTGCCGGCGAGATACTCATCAAGCACGACCTGAACGTCGCGCTCGAACATCTCAAGCGAGAGCTGGACCTTTCGGTTCGGACCGAACTGCTCAACGGCACGTTTGAATATCTCGAGTTGAAGAGCGTGGGCGACCGTGTCGTCGTGATATTCGCCAAGGAAAACGGCGTCAGAGGCTGCTACGGCACGCATTATGTCCTCAAGCGTGGCCGGCTTCCCATCTGAGGTGAAAATCGTGTAATGATCAGGGTTCGCCTGTCCGGCGGCTTGAATGGTCATGGCAACTGCGAAGATCAACGCAAAAAGAAAGCTCTTCATACCAGAACAGACTACCAAAGCCGCCGGCCGCACTAAAGCCAGGACTCAAACAATGGTTGAAAAACTCGGTCCGACATCAGTCCGTACCGAATGGATTCGGTTCGCCCTCATAACCGAGGCCATCCTTAATGATTGTGTTGATCTGCGGGTGATGCAGTATCCGCGGCATATCAACAAAAATGTGTAGGATCTCGTGTAGAACGACCTTCTCCAGATCGTTGTCGGGTATCTCTTTCTTGAGAAAGAATTCACCGATATTAATCTCGTAGGTCCTCACATTCGCCGTCGCTCCGTATGTGTCCCAGTCAAAAGCGATGATCACGTCCTCCCAGATCTTCTTATAATTAGCTTTAAGGCGATCGCGACTGCGGCTTAGGCCCTTTGGTGGCTTAGGGTAAAGGTAGCCGTAAGACGTGATCACGGGCGTGCCCGAGATCTTCAGCAAGACAAGCTTCATCCGCTTGAGCAGAAAATTTTTGTCATCCACAATTCCCGGAAGCTCGGAAGCCCCCGGAACAAACGAATCAATATAAAGAAATGCCATTCCTTTCCTCCGTCCCCTTTATTCAATGACCGGGCGGACGCGAATTCGCAATTCTCGCCTGCCCGTTGCGATCACTTCTGCCCCGATTCAGATTCCAGCGTTAGATCTGAAATATCCTCCGTCGCGAAGACTACACGAGGCAGGAACGAGAATCGCTTATGCCGGACTGAAACAATGTAATTCTCTCCAGCCGCAAGGTCTTCTAACTTGTAGTACCCGAACTGATTTGAAAGGGCCGTTCTTACCGTCCCCTCGGCGTCCGTCGCCGCAACGGTGGCGAACGCAATTCCTCGGCCGTTCGCCAGCACTCTACCCCCGATGGAGACATTGGCTGAGGTCGGCGCAAGAGTGGAGAAGAGCGTCCAATCAGAAAAATCGCTGACCGGTGAGGTTGTCGTTATCGTATTCGAAGTCGTGTCTAGCGTGGCCAGAATGGTATCAAATATGTCACCAGACCCTGTGTATCGCTTGAGATCAAGCGACGTTTCAGGGATACCGTTAGGAAGATCTGATTCCTGATAGACAAAGCTTAGATTTGCCGTCAGTTCACCTAATTCTGTAATACTCCAGAATCGCCGAAGAGCCGATGGTGCGTTAGGCACATTCGGGTGTGCTCCGGCGTTCGAACGGATCGTTAGGCTAGATGGATTGACTCCAAGTGCCGTCACGTTTGCGGTGACTGGCGAATATGAATCAGACGTGCCGGTGTGAAAGGTCTTGCTTCCGGCCGCGGTGTAGATCATTCGAAGATCGCCGTCTATATGGCCGCCAGTCCTCGTAACGGTCGTAGTCGCTCCTAGGATCAGAGTGTTTGCACCTGTTGAAAAGACGCCGCTCGATATCTCTAGACGTCCAACCGGCGACACGTTTTCTATCGTCAGGTCGCCTCCGGTAAGTAACAGGCCGTTGGGACAAAGAAACAATAACCGGCTTATGACCCTGGACGAAGGAACCTCAAATCCGGTCGGAATGTTGGTCCCGGCATTTGCGTAAATTAACTGGAGTCCGGACGTGCCTAGACTAAAGGTTGGTGATGTATCAAATTCACCCGGCGGAGCAGTTTGCGTGTTCGCATTACCCCGCTGAACCAACCTCAACCCCGCCGCGGTTCCGCCTCCGATCAAGATCTTATCGCTGTTGATCAACGTGCCGCTGAACAGATTGATACGCGAAGTAACTACCTGTGGTGATGACGGGTCGATCGTCACATTGTTTACATTTGATATACCAAGCGTTTGAAGCGGAGTAGTCAGCGTACCGCCAGTGCCGGTCCCGGTATAAGTTTGTGGCCCGGTGCCGCTGAAATTGAAAGCTGAGACTGTTGCATCTGCCGTGGAGTTCAACGTGCCGTTGTTGGTAAAAAGCGGGCCGATCTGATTAAAGCGAAGAGCCGTAAGTCGAGTGTTGGCCTCGATCAGAGTGTTGCCCCGCGTGGAGAGGTCAGTCGCATTTGTCAGATGATTTGCGCTCGTGCCATTTGTCACGAGGTCGTAGACCGTCCCCGTCACGGTAAAGGTCTTCGCTGCTCCCGATGCGGCATTTCCCGTTTGAACGGTTCCTCCAGTCGAGTTGAATGCGGCTCCTAAATTGTCGAAGATGACGTTAGTAGAGCCGCAACCCGTTGGCGATGCCTGCAAAACAACGGTTCCCCCCGTCGTTTCATATTTTCCGATCACCAGAAAGGCCGTACCCGAACATGTTCCTTTTCCGGTGGTGATCGTTCCGCCTGACTGAGCAAAATTGGACACATTGATCGGACTTATCGTATCGATCTGTCCACCTTCAACGACCAGATCGCGGATGATCATGAGACTTTGAAGCACAACCGTACCTGCCGAAACCCGCAAGGATCCGCCATCCCTGATCTGCGGCGAAGCGGCGGCAAATGTAAAATTCGGATTGTCGATCCAAAGTCCAGTATCAACCGGGAGCAAAAATCCAAATACGTCATTGGAGAAAACTCGGTGCGTTCCCGTGAATGTTCCGGATATCTTGAGCACGCCGGTGAGCAATTCAAGGAATCCGGTTGATGATTCAACCGTCTGGCCTTTGACCGAAAAGTTCTGCGGATCCAACGTGACCGTGCGCGGTAGACCGTCGAACCCCTTGGAATCCATTGTGATGCGGAATACGTTCGTCACGGCACCGGTGCCGCCAAAGTTCGCGTCTTCCTTCCCGCGAAAAATTAAGTTTACGCCAGCGGTATTCGAATTGTTGGAAAAATCGAGCGTGCCGTTATTGATGAGATCTCCGTTAAGGTTTAACGTGTAAATGTTTGTGCCGGTGACTGACGCTCTGAAGATACTTCCGTTTTCAACCATGATCGATCTTGCGGTCAGCGAAGCATTTTGAATGGACGTGAATTCAAGTACGCCAAAAACGACGACGTCGTTTGCTTGTAAGCCTATTTGGTCGATGACGACAGTTGTGCCCACAGGGATCTCGACTCGATCATTTTCCGACGGCACCGCATTGCCTTGCCATGTTGCCGGATCGCTCCAATTTCCGCCTGACGATGTCGCGAGAACGATTCCCGCAGCGATGGTAGCCTGATCGCCGGCTGCTGCAGGGCCAACCGCTCCTTCGGTCAAAGCCACGACGCGAAATGAGTAAGCGGTATTGGGCTTGAGACCGGTGATCACCGCCGAAGTCGCTCCTTCGCCAACAGCAGTTGCGGACTGAAACCCTTCTAATTCAAAAGGCCCGGATGCTTCGGGGTCCCGCCATCTTTTCGTTACCGTAATAGCTTTTTCGATGACTGGAAGCGTTTCAAATCCTCGGGCTCGGTGTAAACTTTGCTCATCTTCCGCGACATGATCGACCAGCGTTTCGCGAAGATCTTCAAGCTCGGGCTGAAATTCTTCGGGGCCTTCTCGACTTTTTCGCTCCGCGGGCAGATCTTCTCTTAAATAGACCGCAAATCCCGTTTCGTTAGTTGAATTATCTGACCAATTGATCGTCAAAGACGTTGCTGTAACATTTGCAAAACCTACATCGGACGGCGCAGAAGGAGCATTCGGCGTAAAGCGGAAGACTCGCCGCGAAGTGGTTGATGCAGATGTCAGCACAGAGATGGGTCCGATGGCATAGGTGTTCCCGCCAGTTCCTGTTGATGTAGCGTCGAAAGTCGGTTCCGGTGTTCCCGATTGCGGAGCGATCACCCTTCCGATCTCACCGGAATCCAGACCGGACGCGAATCCGATCTGGCCAGTTGAGGTAGCTATCGTTTGGTTCATTGACCCATATACGAACTCGATCACACCGGTCGTTTCGTAGAGCCGGGCTTCGAACGTCATGTCGACCGATGTACCTGACGCGAATGAGCTCATATTGGCCCATTGCACGACAAGCACACGTTCGGGTGCATTGCCAACCGTTCTGAAACGCACGGCGCCGCTTGCCGATGTTCTTAAATTGCCTGCAAAAGGGGCGATAACAGGCATCCCCAAATCCACGCCGAGAGCCTGTGCAAAATTCCCATTGACAGGCTGTGTGCCAAGCCCGAGAAAGCCTTTTGTCGTTACCGAAAAATGGGAATATCGCATGGGTACGGTGTTTCCCTGATACTCACCCATGAAATAGAAATCGAACCCGATCGGGTGAACGACCGTGGTTGTTGTCGAAATGGTGCTCCGCCTGATCAACTGTTCGGAGTTCGCCATGTTGGTCAGCGAGCCATTTGTCGCCGTCGTAAACGTGTAGTTTGCGGTATTCGGAGCGGCCGAAACTGCGAAATGGAAGAAAATCAAACTTCCAATAACCGAAAGTAACAGATTGCTTTTTGTGATAAGTGAGGTCATTTGTTTTCCCTTTCTCGCTATTTCTCTGCCCGTTAAGGTATGCAGGTCGTTTCCGTAAATAATTCCTGTGTCCAGTTTCACTGGTCCACCGATCGTTTGCCGGGCCCTCAGAATGCACTACTGACAGACAGTTTGTGACTGGATAAAGAAACGTTGCCCATTTAGGCCGACCTCGTTCGAGGCTTGGCGTGCCGAGAGCGTGTAGGAAGTCGTACCACCGCTGTTGAATCTCAGAAGCAGGCTGCCGCCGTTCGGGGCGATGGACCACGACCCGGCGTGTCCGCCTCTCGCCGCAAAGCTTCCTCCATCGGAATTGCCCGGGCTGAATCCGCCCATTCCGGTCGATTGGTAAAAGGTTCCGTCACTGCAAAGAACAATATCCTTGCGTTCCGAATAGCCGCTCGCGGTGTAGAGATAAGTTAGCTGTTTTCCGGTGAGGCCCTGACGAACCCTCTGGGCGACTGCGGAGACTTGCGGCGGGTGAAACGTCATTGAATTGGCGACCGCGAGAGCCGTGTTAAAGCCCCGTTCCGAATTCGCGTTATCGGTTAACGCAACTATTGCTACACCGCCGCCATCGCTCCGATAAACTACGGCCGTATCAATTATCGCTAGTCCCTGCGGCGTGTTCCCGGATGTTCTGAAGATCTTTCCTCCGCGAATGTCCTGGTGGCCGCCAACTAGCTGAAGGCCGTCTTTTTCAAGATTCGCATCGGCCATGAATGCGTTGTGGTCGCGATAGTTGTGGGCCTTGACCACCAGAATGATGTTCTGGCCCGGCTCTACGAATGCGTATCCTTCCGCGGTGGCGTTCGAAGCCCAGCCCTTAGGTGCAACGAAACTATATCCTTCGGCCTCGTTCGTGGTTCGAACTTCCCCGTTTTGGGCATATGTACTCTCGAAGAATAACGTCGCGGCGATAAATAGAATTAGGATCTTCATATATTTCCGTCGGTGCAAAATGCCGGTCTTTTCGCTTTTAAAGCGGGCTGATCTTTTCGGCTGAGTTCAGCGTTTTTGTTAGTTTAGGCGAGTCCGCATCTCGAGTCTTGAGGAAAACCTTAGCAATTTGTGAGTAATTGCAAAGGCTGCGTTGGAACGGTCCCGCAACGAGCCTCTTTCCGTCGACGCGGGCAATTCCGAATAAAAAAAAGAGAGGCGGATCGCTCCGCCCCTCTTTTTGCCCTAAATCGGCTTTGATTTAAGGTTCGCTGCCGATGAAGTTTACGTTATCGACATCGCCCTGCAGGTTGATTTCCTGCGAAGGATTGGCGAAAACGTATCGCCGCGGATGCGAGACCGTTACGGTGTAGGTAACGTTCGTCGGAACCGCCGGGAAGGTGAACCGGCCGAAGCTGTTGGTTATCACGGTGAAACCAACGTCGCCAAAGGCTGGTCCGGTTAGCGTTACCGTCACGAACGCGAGTCCGTTCTGGCCTGCGTCTGTAACTTGTCCTGAGATGACAGCTGGTGGGCCGGGCTCGCTAACAACGTACTCGTCCGCTCCGATGTCCGGAGTGGCCGCGTCGCGGGTCTGGCCATCGAGGTCAGTGGTGATGCCGGCGATCGGTGCCGCGGCTCCGATCATCGGGCTGCCTGCCGTAATGTGCAGGTCGCTTGCCGAAACGAACAGCGGATTGACCGCCAACGAGTTTGCATCTTGCGTTGTGGCCGTCTGCCAATCGCCAAGCGTCACTCGTGCCGATCCGCCAATGAACCCTACATTCTCGGCTGAGAAGTAGTTGTTATTGTTGATCGTGCCGAAGATGCTTGCCGGAGCAAGGCTGTAAACGCTGTAGCGAGTAGCACCGGAGGTCTGCGTATTTGCAAAGATGTTGTTCCTAGCATTTACCGCTCCCGCCGCCGTTACCGCCGCCGAAACGAACATCGCGGAGGTCGTTCCCGATGCCTGATTCGTGCCCATGTTCACCGAGTTGTAGTAAACATTCCAGCCCGAACCACCGGTGATTGAGATGCCGTGGCCGTTGCTCGCAACGGTTGCTGAGCCAGTTGCCCCGATATCGTCGATCATGTTGTTCGTGATCGAGACGTTTGATGCCGTGGAGGTAGCGATGACCGAAATGCCGAATGCACCCGTGCCGCTGGAGCTCACGTTCTTGATGTTTCGAATCACGTTGTTTGCGACAACACCATTCGTCGAAAGCAGACCGACCTGAATTCCGCTCATCGCCGCCGTCGTGGTAGCCGTCGAGCGGACACCGTTGACTGTATTATTCGCGATCACGAAGTTGTTCGCATTGCCGATCAACATACCGCGGAAGATGTTGTTGTCGTTTGTCTCATTCGAACCGAGCGTATTGCCGATAATGGTCCAGCCCTCATCGATGTTTGCGGCTGTTCCGCCGCGAACATAGAGCGAGTTCTGAACGCGATAGATCCAGTTGTTCTGGATGGTGTTGTTGTTCTGCGGTCCTTCGCCGTCGTTTCCGATCGTTACGCTGCTACCGGTCAGGATGCCGGCGGTCGTCGTTGAGTTGGGGATCGCCGCACCATTGATTATGGTGTTCCGGATGACGTTATTGTTACAGCCGTTTGTCCCGATCGTCTTCATCCAGATGACGGTTGAAGTTCCGGTCTGATTGTTCGTGATGGTTAGATCGCGAGTCGTTCCACCCGGTGTGAGCGAGCCATCGATGACCAAACGATCCGTACCATTGAGGTTGATCAGGCCATTGCTTGTAGCACCGGATCCGCTGATAACGCGAGCCGCTCCTGAAGGCCTGATCGTGAGCGTGTAACCGCCGGGGCCGTCCTCGGCAAATTCATTAAGGCCGACCGCTCCCGTTTCTGCAGTGAGGTCAGACGTAATGAGGATGGTCGTGTTACCGGCGAGTGTGAAGCCGCTGTTGAGTGCTTCAAAAAGACCGCCGGCGTTGGTCAACGATGTGATAGCCTCACCTGTTCCAACGTTAACCGTGGCAGGAAGTGCCCCAACGATCAGGTAGCTGTTCGGCGTTGGTGGTGGGCTTATGATTGTTGTGACGTCAGCGGCCGTCCCGCCGCCCGGATTTGTTCCGATATTCGGAGGCACAGCGATGTCCTGTGCGATCGTGAAGTACGAGACCGTATCCCCGAGAGCTACTCCTCCCAGAAGTGCGACGTCGATCGTGCAGTCCCAGGTTCCGTTAGTTCCGGTTCCGCCAGTCAGAACGCAAGGCGTTGCGGCGTAAGAACCTGCGTTCTTCCGGTAGTATATACGCGGAACCAAAACACCCGCTGTCGCAACTCCGGTCTCATCCGTGACTGTCATCGTTAGCACTCGGTTCCCCGTTTGTGAAGTGTTGCCAAACGGAGTGTAGTTTTGAGCCGGCGGGAGGAAGTCCGTTACGAAGACTCCCGCAAATTCATCTGCACCGATGTCCGGCGTCGTTACATTACGGGCCTGCCCATCGATGTCCGATCCGACGCTGACGCCTGTTCCACGTGATTCAAGCGGAGTAGCCGTGCTATCCGGAATGTGAAGGTCCGTATTGCTGACGAACGGTGGAGCTCCGGTAAATGCGAACGAAGCATTGTCGTTTGTCCCGGCCGCCGAAAGAGTGCTCGTGTAAGCACGCAGGTTCGTAGCCGGTGTGGTCGTAGTCGGGTTAAAGTCCGCGACCGTGAAATTGACGCTGGTCGCAAATGCAGTTCCGGACTGGCCGAGCGTGTTGAGCGCATCGCCGCCCGCGAACATGCCGTTGTTGTTCATCGTCAGGTTCATCGTGGCCGTTCCG
Organism: Acidobacteriota bacterium; assembly: GCA_016716435.1. Lineage (NCBI taxonomy): Bacteria > Pseudomonadati > Acidobacteriota > Acidobacteriota bacterium. Next base: position 299,783 of record JADJWI010000001.1, read on the forward strand.
CTCGGCGGAAGATAGACGACCGTATTTCGCGTACCGGCCGGGTTTCCGCCGGCGATCTGGTTCGAGAAAAGGTTGTTGCGGACATCAATGCCGGTTCGGAGGTTTGAGATGACGACAAACGCTGCCGTCAGGTTCGTGCTGGTCGTACCGCCCATGTTACCGGAGAGGTGAACTGAGTTGTGGTAGATAAAGTGGTCGTTTCCGGCGGCGATCCGGAT